>NZ_JBWKEZ010000046.1:0-72336 GCF_056434525.1 Streptomyces sp. NPDC044002 | reverse complement strand
CTCGAGGGAGCGGGCGTGAACCGGGTGGGGGCGATGTTTCATCAGCCGAGTTCCTTCCGGTTTTTTCGGGGGTGTGACCAGCCTGGGGGTTTTTCTCCCCCCCCCCCCCCCGGCAGGTGAGGGGTGAGGGCTAGGGGGTCAGCCGGTGGGAGGTCAGCCGGCCAGGGTGCCGGACTCGACGGTCTTGAAGTCGTCGCCCTCGACCTTGTAGACGGTGAGCTGCTTGTTGGTGGCGTCACCGAACTCGTCGAAGGAGACCTTGCCGGTCACGCCTTCGAAGTTGACGCCCTGGACGGCCTCGAGGACCTTGGCGCGGGCGTCGGAGGGGAGCTTGCCGTTGTTGGCCTCGACGACCTTCTTGACGGCTTCGATGACGGCCCAGGCGGAGTCGTACGAGTAGCCGCCGTAGGCGGAGTAGTCGTCCTTGTAGCCGGCCTTCTTGTAGTTGTCGACGAACTCCTTGGCGGAGGCCAGGCTCTCGACGGGGGCGCCGACGGAGGTGCAGAGGTCGCCCTGGGCGCTTTCGCCGGCGAGCTCGACGTACTTCTTGTCCTTCATGCCGTCGCCGCCGACGAGCGGGATGTTGGTGCCGGAGGCCTTGATCTGCTTGCTGAGCGGGCCGGCCGCGGGGTACTCGCCGCCGTAGTAGACGACGTCGGCGCCCGAGGACTTCACCTGGGTGACGATGGCCGAGAAGTCCTTGGACTCGGGGTCGATGTGGCCCTCGCCGGCGACCTGGCCGCCGAGCTTGGTGAACTCGCCCTTGAAGGTTCCGGCGAGGCCGGCGCCGTAGGTCTTCTTGTCGTCGATGATGAAGACCTTCTTCTTGCCCGCCTTGTTGAAGAGGTACTGCGCCGCGTACGGGCCCTGGATGGCGTCCGTGGTGGCGGTGCGGAAGTAGCTCTTGTAGGTGCGGACCTTCTGGCCCTCGGCCCACTTGGGGCCCTGGGTCAGGGAGGGGCTGGTGTTGGCCGGGGAGATCTGGGCCAGCTTCGCGTCGTCGAAGACCTTCTGCATGGCTTCGGAGACGGAGGAGTTGAGCGGGCCGACGACGCCGAGGACTTCCTTGTCGGCGGTGAGCTTGGTGGCGTTCTGCTGGCCGGAGGAGGCCTGCGCCTGGTCGTCGAGGGCCTGGATCTTGAAGGTGATGCCCTTGACGTACTTCTTCTCGTTGGCCTGCTTGGCGGCGAGGTCCGCGGAGTTCTTGATGCCGAGGCCGAGGGCGGAGAGGTCGCCCGTCAGCGGGGCGTCGACGCCGATGACGACGGTGGTGCCACCGTCTCCGGATCCGCCCTTGTCGTCGCGCGAGCCGCAGGCGGTGAGAGTGAGAGCGCCCGCGGCGAGGGCGGCGGTCACGGCGATGAGCTGACGAGAACGCACGATCAGTCCTTTCCTGGCGCCGCGTCCCCCGTGGGACGCGTCGAGTCGAACGCGGGGAACCGAACTGAAGAAAATCCGGCGGTCGCGGTAACTGGCCGTGACTCTAGGCGGCTCATCGGCGGTTATGGAGGGCTGAGGCCAATGATGTGACTCTCTTGTTATGCCACGGCGTAATACATAGCGGTTCACGGCGGGTGGAACGGGGGAATTCAGGCCGGTTCGTCTTGTCCGCATCCTGAGACGAGGCAGGACCATTCGGCGGTTTGGGTCCTGACAGGCCAGGACTCTGGGGGTTTTTGCTCATGACGGCCCCGCGGGGTCCGCGTCTCGGGCTTCGGGACAGGACCTGGTCAGCGCCACGGAAAGATCCCTGGCATATCGGTCACCGGGGATGTAACTGTGATCCTCTTTCTGGAATCCATTACTCAGGGTCACTTCCAGGAATGGGAGACCAGAATTCCGTGCTACATGCACGCAGTCTTTTGCGTGAATGAGGACGAGGAGCTCGCGGACTTCCCCCGCCCGGACCGTGGCCGGAAGGGATGGCCGGATCGTCACCCCGAGCGCCTGCGAGGGCTGGCCGATCCGCTCGACCGTGACGGCGGGCCCGACCGCCGTCCGCACACGCACAGTGAAGGCGAACGCGGCGCCGTCCGGGGCCGGCTCCACCGGATCCGCGTACGTGAGGGAGAGGGCCTGGGAGGGGGCGGGCGGGGGCACGGGGCGGGGCGGCTCGGGCCGCGTGGCGTATATGCGGGCGGCGGCCGCGGTCAGTACGGCGACCGACGCGACGGTCAGCACGGCCCTGCGGTGACGGGCGTAGCGGGAGCGGATCCAGTCCGCGCCGGGCGTACGGGGATCCCTGCGCGGCCCCTGTCCGCCCTCGGTGCCCTCCCCGGGCTCCACCGGGCCGATGCCGGCGCTCACTGCCAGGGCCCGCCGGTGGGGGTGCCCGAGCGGTGGCGCTCGGCACAGCGGGCTTCCGCGTCCCGGGCGGCGCTCTCGCGGGCGGCGGCGGTGCCCCCGGTGCGCTGTTCGGCGCGGGCGGCTTCGAGGACGGCGCGCAGGATCTCGTTCTGGTCGCCGGACAGGCCCATGGACTGGTAGTCGAGGCCGGTGGCGTCCTCGCCCTCTCCCGCGTCGAGGACGACCTGCGCCCAGTGGGTGACGAGGGCGGCGCACAGGGCCTGGGGCGGGGTGGTGCGGGGTGCGGGGGCGGTGCGGGGTGCGCGGGTGGGGCCGGCGCAGCCCGACAGGAGGGCGGCGCTCAGGGTGGCTGCGGTGAGGCCGGCGGCGAGGAGCGCCGTCGCCCCGCGTGCGGCCGTGGCGCCGCGCGGCGCCGGTCCGGATCCCATGCGGGAACGCTAGACCGGCGCCGGGGGCGGCACAACGGCGCGTACCGGACGGGGTGTTAAGAGTCCGTGTCGCGCAGCAGGCAGGTGAGGCGGGCGGTGCAGACGCGGCGGTCCTGCTCGTCGGTGATGACGATCTCGTAGGTGGCCGTGGAGCGGCCGCGGTGGACGGGGGTGGCGGTGCCGGTGACGTGGCCGTCGCGGACGCCGCGGTGGTGGGTGCAGTTGAGGTCGACGCCGACGGCGATCTTCTTGCTGCCGCCGTGCATCATGGCGCCGACGGAGCCGAGGGTCTCGGCGAGCACGGCGGAGGCGCCGCCGTGCAGGAGTCCGTAGGGCTGGGTGTTGCCCTTGACGGGCATGGTGGCGACGACGCGTTCGGCGGAGGCTTCCAGGATCTGGATCTCCATGCGCTGCCCGAGGGCGCCCGCCGAGAAGAGGGCGGGCAGGTCTATGCCCAGGGCGGCGTACTCGTCCAGGACTTCCTGGGGGAACTTCACCGCGTGCTGCTGCTCGTCGGCCATGGGCCTGCTCCGTTCGTCAACGATCGTTAACCGGTGTCCGGTCTCGTTCTATCAGGCCGGTTCGAAGCGGACGACGACGGACTTGCTGGCGGGGGTGTTGCTGGTGTCGGCGGTGGAGTCCAGGGGGACCAGGACGTTCGTCTCCGGGTAGTAGGCGGCGGCGCAGCCGCGCGCGGTGGGGTAGTGGACGACGCGGAAGCCGGGGGCGCGGCGTTCGACGCCGTCCTTCCACTCGCCGACGAGGTCGGTGTAGGAGCCGTCGGCGAGGCCGAGCTCGGCGGCGTCCTGGGGGTTGACCATGACGATGCGGCGGCCGCCGGTGATGCCGCGGTAGCGGTCGTCGAGGCCGTAGATGGTGGTGTTGTACTGGTCGTGGCTGCGCAGGGTCTGCAGCAGGAGCCGGCCGGCGGGCACCTTCGGGTACTCGACGGGCGCGGCGGTGAAGTTGGCCTTGCCGGTCCTGGTGGGGAAGCGGCGTTCGTCGCGGGGGCCGTGGGGGAGCCGGAAGCCCTCCGGGCGGGCGGCGCGGGCGTTGAAGTCCTCGAAGCCGGGGACGACGCGGGCGATGCGGTCGCGGATGGCCGCGTAGTCGTTCTCGAACTCCTCCCAGGGGGTCCTGGAGACGGTGCCGAGGACGGCGCGGGCCATGCGGGCGACGATGGCCGGTTCGGACAGCAGGTGCGGGGAGGCGGGGGCGAGGTTGCCGCGGGAGGCGTGGACCATGCCCATGGAGTCCTCGACGGTGACGAACTGGCGGCCGCTCTTCTGGACGTCCTTGTCGGTGCGGCCGAGGGTGGGCAGGATCAGGGCGCGTCGGCCGGTGACCGCGTGGGAGCGGTTGAGCTTGGTGGAGACGTGGACGGTGAGGGAGGCGCGGCGGATCGCGGCCTCGGTGACCTCGGTGTCGGGGGTGGCGCCGACGAAGTTGCCGCCCATGGCGAAGAGGACCTTGGCCCTGCCGTCGCGGAGGGCCTCGATGGAGCGGACCACGTCGTAGCCGTGGGCGCGGGGCGAGGTGATGCCGAATTCCTTGTCGAGGGCGTCGAGGAAGGCGGGGGCGGGGCGTTCGAAGATCCCCATGGTGCGGTCGCCCTGGACGTTGGAGTGGCCGCGGACGGGGCAGACGCCGGCGCCGGGGCGGCCGATGTTGCCGCGGAGCAGGAGGAGGTTGACGACCTCGCGGATGGTGGCGACGGAGTGCTTGTGCTGGGTGAGGCCCATGGCCCAGCAGATGATGGTGCGCTTCGAGGCCAGGACCATGGCCAGGGCGCGTTCGATCTCGGGGCGGGTCAGGCCGGTGGCGGTGAGGGTCTCGTCCCAGTCCGCGTCCTTCGCGGCCGCGGCGAAGGCTTCGTAGCCGTGGGTGTGCTCGCGGATGAAGTCCTCGTCGAGGGCGCCCTCGCCCGCGCCGGAGGCGCTTTCGGACGCTTCGATGACGAGCTTGTTGAGGAGGCGGAAGAGGGCCTGGTCGCCGCCGATGCGGATCTGCAGGAAGAGGTCGTTGAGGGCGGTGCCCTTGAGCATGCCGAGCGGGGTCTGGGGGTTCTTGAACCGCTCCATGCCGGCCTCGGGCAGCGGGTTCACCGAGATGATCTTCGCGCCGGCTTCCTTGGCCTTCTCCAGCGCGGAGAGCATGCGGGGGTGGTTGGTGCCCGGGTTCTGCCCGGCGACGATGATCAGATCGGCGCGGTGGAGGTCTTCGAGGGAGACGCTTCCCTTGCCGATGCCGATGGTCTCGCTCAGTGCGGAGCCGGAGGACTCGTGGCACATGTTGGAGCAGTCCGGCAGGTTGTTGGTGCCGAATTCGCGGGCGAACAGCTGGAAGAGGAACGCGGCCTCGTTGCTGGTGCGGCCGGAGGTGTAGAAGAGGGCCTCGTCGGGTGAGGACAGGGCCCCGAGCTCCTCGGCGATGATCGCGAAGGCCTTCTTCCAGCTGACGGGCTCGTACCGGTCGGCGCCTTCGGGCAGGTACATCGGCTGGGTGATGCGGCCCTGCTGGCCGAGCCAGTAGCCGCTGCGGGCGGCGAGCTCGGGGACCGGGTGGGCGGCGAAGAAGTCCGGGGTGACGCGGCGCAGCGTGGCCTCTTCGGCGACGGCCTTGGCGCCGTTCTCGCAGAACTCGGCGGTGTGCCGCTTGTCGCCCTCGGGCCAGGCGCAGCCAGGGCAGTCGAAGCCGTCCTTCTGGTTGACCTTGAGGAGGGTCCGCGCGGTGCGGGCCAGGCCCATCTGCTCGTTCGCGATCTTCAGGGTGTGCGCGATGGCGGGGAGCCCCGCGGCGGCGTGCTGGGGCGGGGTGACGTGGGGTGCGTCCTGTACCGGGTCACCTGTGGGCGGCTTGGTCGCCATCGCGCTCTCCTTCGAGCGTACGTACGGGTGCAGCAGGTCCTGCCGCGTCTTCCGATCCTTGCACGGCCGCGGAGGGGGTGGGGAGGGCGGACCGTCCCAGCCCGCGGCCCGCAGCGGGCGCCCGCGCCGGAATTGTCAGCGGGGAGCCCTAGGATCGGGGGCGTGGCAGAGACAGCATCGAAGAAGACCGACCAGCCGACCGCAGCGGACCGCCCCCGCCTGATGCTCATGGACGGGCACTCCCTGGCCTACCGGGCGTTCTTCGCGCTGCCCGCGGAGAACTTCACCACGGCCACGGGCCAGCCGACCAATGCCATCTACGGCTTCGCGTCGATGCTGGCGAACACGCTGCGTGACGAGGCGCCCACGCACTTCGCGGTGGCGTTCGACGTGTCCCGCAAGACGTGGCGCACGACGGAGTTCCCCGAGTACAAGGCGAACCGTTCGAAGACCCCGGACGAGTTCAAGGGGCAGGTGGAGCTGATCGGCGAGCTGCTCGACGCGATGAAGGTGCCGCGGTTCGCGGTGGACGGCTTCGAGGCCGACGACGTGATCGCCACGCTGGCGACGCAGGCGGAGGCCCTCGGTTTCGACGTCCTGATCGTCACGGGCGACCGCGACTCCTTCCAGCTGGTCTCCGAGCACACGACGGTGCTGTACCCGACGAAGGGCGTCTCCGAGCTGACCCGGTTCACGCCGGAGAAGGTCGAGGAGAAGTACGGGCTGACCCCGCAGCAGTACCCGGACTTCGCGGCGCTGCGCGGTGACCCGTCGGACAACCTGCCGGGCATCCCGGGCGTCGGCGAGAAGACCGCCGCGAAGTGGATCACCCAGTTCGGGTCGTTCGCGGAGCTGGTGGAGCGGGCCGACGAGGTCAAGGGCAAGGCCGGGCAGAACTTCCGCGACCACCTGGAGGCCGTGAAGCTCAACCGGGTCCTGACCGAGATGGTCAAGGACGTGGAGCTGCCCAAGACCCCGGCCGACCTGGCCCGCGCCCCGTACGACCGCTCCGCCGTCACCGGCGTACTGGACGTGCTGGAGATCCGCAACGCCTCCCTGCGCGAGCGGCTGCTGGCCGTGGACCCGGGCGCGGCCGAGGCGGAGGCCCCCGCCCCGGCGGCGGGCGTGGAGCTCGACGGGTCGGTGCTGGGCGCGGGCGAGCTCGCGCCCTGGCTCCAGGAGCACGCGGGCGGCCCGCTGGGCGTGTCCACCGTCGACAGCTGGATGCTCGGCACGGGCAACGTCAGCGAGATCGCGCTGGCCTCGGCGGGCGGCGCGGCCGCCTGGTTCGAGCCGTCCGCGCTCGACGAGGCCGACGACCGGGCCTTCGCCGCGTGGGCCGCCGACGCGGCGCGCCCCAAGGTCGTGCACAACGCCAAGGGCCTGATGCGGGTCTTCCCCGAGCACGGCTGGACCCTGGCCGGCGTCACCATGGACACCGCGCTCGCCGCCTACCTGGTCAAGCCGGGCCGGCGCTCCTTCGCCCTGGACGTGCTGTCCGTCGAGTACCTGGGCCGCGAGCTCCAGCCCCCGGCCGCCGACGGCCAGCTCGCCTTCGGCGCCGACGACACCGCCGAGGCCGACGCGCTGATGGCGCAGGCCCGCGCGGTCCTGGACCTCGGCGACGCGTTCACGGCGAAGCTGCCCGAGGTCGGCGCGGTCGAGCTGCTCCACGAGATGGAGCTGCCCACCTCCGAGCTGCTGGCCCGGCTGGAGCGGGCCGGCATCGCCGCCGACCGCGACCACATGGAGGGCATGGAGCAGCAGTTCGCGGGCGCCGTGCAGCAGGCGGTCAAGGAGGCGCACGCGGCGGTCGGCCACGAGTTCAACCTCGGCTCGCCCAAGCAGCTCCAGGAGGTGTTCTTCGGCGAGCTGGACCTGCCCAAGACGAAGAAGACGAAGACCGGCTACACCACGGACGCGGACGCGCTGGCCTGGCTGGCCACGCAGACCGACCACGAACTGCCGGTGATCATGCTGCGGCACCGGGAGCAGGCCAAGCTGCGGGTGACCGTCGAGGGCCTGGTCAAGTCGATCGCCGCCGACGGCCGGGTGCACACCAGCTTCAGCCAGACCACCGCGGCCACCGGCCGGCTCTCCTCCACCGACCCCAACCTGCAGAACGTGCCGGTGCGCACCGACGAGGGCCGTGCCATCCGCCGCGGCTTCGTCGTCGGCGAGGGCTACGAGTCCCTGATGACCGCCGACTACAGCCAGATCGAGCTGCGCGTGATGGCCCACCTCTCCGAGGACGAGGGCCTGATCGAGGCGTTCCTGTCCGGCGAGGACCTGCACACCACCGTCGCCTCGCAGGTGTTCGGCGTGGAGCGGTCCCAGGTCGACGCCGAGATGCGCCGCAAGATCAAGGCCATGTCGTACGGCCTGGCGTACGGGCTGTCCGCCTTCGGTCTGGCGCAGCAGCTGAACATCGAGCCGGCCGAGGCGCGCGGGCTGATGGAGACCTTCTTCGAGCGGTTCGGCGGGGTCCGCGACTACCTCCAGCGCGTGGTGGACGAGGCCCGCGCGACCGGCTACACGGCGACGGTCTTCGGCCGCCGCCGCTACCTGCCGGACCTGAACAGCGACAACCGCCAGCGCCGTGAGGCCGCCGAGCGGATGGCGCTGAACGCCCCGATCCAGGGCACCGCCGCCGACATCGTCAAGGTGGCCATGCTGCGCGTGGACCAGGCCATCGCCGGGGCCGGGCTGAAGTCGCGGATGCTGCTCCAGGTCCACGACGAAATCGTCCTGGAGATCGCCCCCGGCGAGCGGGAGCGGGTCGAGGAGCTGGTGCGCCGCGAGATGGGCGCGGCCGTCGAGCTGCGGGCCCCGCTGGACGTGTCGGTGGGCGTCGGCGGCGACTGGGAGTCCGCCGCGCACTGATCCCCGTACGCGTGGTGTCCCGACGCCCGTCCCCCGCCCGCCTCAGGCGGTGGGGACGGGCGTCCGCGTTTCCGGGGCCGGGCGGCGGGGCCGGTCCCCGTCGCGGCGCCGGCGCAGCCGTACGAGGACCCCGTACAGCAGCAGGCCGACCGCGAGGCCGCCGCCCGCGCCGAAGCAGACGGTCGGGATGATGTCGAGCGGGGTGCGGATCCGGTCGTAGAAGGTGTAGAAGCGGATCACCCGCAGGGTGATCCCGACGGCCGCGCAGCCTGCGATCAGGGCGGCGGCGCCCCACCGCTCACCGCGGCCGAGGACGGGCACGGAGGCGGGAGCCGGGCGGGCCGGCAGCCGCCGCAGGCCGGTCACGGTGAACCAGAGCAGTACGCAGGCGGCCACGGCCGAGGAGCCGTACTGGAGGTAGGAGTAGAGGGGCAGGCCGAAGGCGATCGGGTCACCCAGCTGCGGCAGCGCGTTCGTCCCCCAGCGGTCCAGGTGCGTGAAGCTGTCCCACACCACGTGGGTGAGGGAGCCGGCCACCGCCGACAGGTAGAACCACAGGGCGAGCGCGGCCGCCGGGCGTCCCCGCCAGTCCTCGCCCCGGACGAAGGCGTGCACCCGGCCCCGGCCGTTCCGCGGCAGGAGCGCGATGAGCGGCTCGCGCAGCAGCAGCCAGCACGCCGCGAGGAGCGCGGTCAAGGCGGCGTCCACGGTGGCCACCCCGAGCAGGGAGTGCGCGAAGTGCCCGTAGCCCATCACGCCGTTCACGACCGCGTCGGCGAAGTAGAAGGTGTCCGGGGCGAACGACCCGAGGACGAGCGCCGAGGCCACCAGCGGCCCCCGGGCGTGCCCGGCCCGGCGTATGGCCGGAAGCACGGCGGCCGCGTGGCTGATAGTGAACGGCACGGGATCTCCTCGGGGGCTGGGGGTCCGCACAGTATGCGTGAGCTGCGAGGGAACGTGGGGATGTGGTGAATTTCCGCGGCGCATCACGTGTCCTGTGAAGGGAGCTGACGTAGGGTCACGCGGACGTCTAGGGGAGGGGACCCGTCATGTCGGCACGGATATTCGGACGCGGCCTGCGCAGGGGCGCGGCCGCGGCTCTGGTCTCGGCTCTGGTGGCCGCCGCCATGACGGCGTCACAGGCCCCCGCGGGCGCCGACGAGGACCGCGTGGTGGCGGCCGGCGAGGAGGCCGCCGGGCAGCCGGCCCCGGGCGCCGGCGGGGACTCCGCCTACTTCACCGAACTGCCGCCCCTCGTAAGCCCCCAGCCACCCGCGGTGGTCCTGCCGGACGGGCAGTCGGGTGCCCCGGTGCAGCCGGAGGCCGCGCCCGTGCCGTCGCCGGCCGCGGTGCCGGCGGCGGACCGGCCGGTGGTGGAGGGCGCGCAGGGGATACCGGCGAGCGTGCTCACGGCGTACCGCGCGGCCGAGCAGCGGGTGGCGGCGGACGACCCCGGCTGCGGGCTGCGCTGGCAGCTGCTCGCGGCGATCGGCAAGGTCGAGTCGGGGCAGGCGCGCGGCGGGCAGGTGGACGCCGCCGGGACCACCCTGCGGCCCATCCTGGGCCCGGTGCTCGACGGGAACGGCTTCGCGAACATCTCCGACACCGACCGCGGGGCCTTCGACGGCGACGCCCGCTACGACCGGGCCGTCGGGCCGATGCAGTTCATCCCGTCGACCTGGGCGGCCTGGGGCCAGGACGCGAACGGCGACGGGCGGCGCGACCCGAACAACGTCCACGACGCCGCGCTGGCGGCCGGCCGCTACCTGTGCGCGGGCAACCGCGACCTGCGGACGGGGGCCGGCCTGGACCGGGCCGTGCTGTCGTACAACCAGTCGGGGGAGTACCTGAGGACGGTGCGGTCCTGGTTCGCGTACTACCTCCAGGGCACGCACGAGGTCCCGGACGCGGGCGGCAGCGGCGCGGGCGCGGGTGCCCCGGCGGGGCCCCGGCCGTCGGACCCGAAGCCGAGCCCGACGCCGACACCGTCCCCGAAGCCCACGCCGACCCCGACCCCGACCCCGACGCCGACTCCGACGCCGAGTCCGTCGACGAAGCCGACGCCGAAGCCGTCCCCGACGCCGACTCCGACGCCGACTCCGTCCACGAAGCCGACGCCGACGCCCACTCCGTCCACCAAGCCGACCTCGACGCCGTCGCCGACGCCCACTCCGACGCCCACCCCCACGCCCAGTTCCTCTCCCAGCTCCTCTCCCAGCGCCGCCCCCACCCCGGCGGCCTCCGCGAAGACGGCTCCGTCGTCCGCCCCGAGCGCCACGCCGACCCCCGCGACGACCGGCTGAAGACCCCGCCCCGCAGCGCACCGACCGACGGAAGGACGTACGGCATGCTCGGCTGGAGCATCACCATCTGGCGCGGGACCCCGGAGGAACGGGACCGCGCCACTCCCGAGGACCGCGAGGCGGCGACCCTCGCGTACTGGCTGGTCCGCCTGTACGGCCTGGACTGGCTCACCGCGCTCGTCAAGGCGGGCCGGGCCGAGGAGTTGTGGAGCTCCGGCTACCCCAGCCGCTACACCGCCCGCGCCGGTGACGTCCTGCCGCTGTTCACGGACGGAACCCCGCCCGGTCCCGGCACCGGCCGCGCACCCTACGAGGTGAGGCTGCACCCCGACCGCATCGCCGCCTGCCCGGCGGACCAGACGCTCACCATCGACGCCTGGGACCAATCCTGAACCCGCGCCCTGAGTGAGGACACCCGGGCCGGCCCGTGCC
Organism: Streptomyces sp. NPDC044002; assembly: GCF_056434525.1. NCBI lineage: Bacteria > Bacillati > Actinomycetota > Actinomycetes > Kitasatosporales > Streptomycetaceae > Streptomyces > Streptomyces sp. NPDC044002. The sequence goes on along the minus strand of NZ_JBWKEZ010000046.1, from coordinate 61,116 downwards.
CGCACCCGCGGGCCCGGACGGTTCTCATCTCACCCCCGCGTTGCTACGGTACGCCTCCCTGACGATCCATCAGATCCCGGAGGCTCCGCCGTGCGCGCACTCGTCGCCGCCGCCGTCGGGCTGGCCGCCGCGCTCGCCCTCGTCCTCGCCGTGACCGCCGCCGGCGTGCCGGAGGGCAAGACCTCGCCCAGACCGCTGCTCACCACCGCGCCCCCCGCGCCCGGAAAGTAGAGGAGGCCCGGCCGTGCGACGCAGAGCGAGCCTCGTACTGCTTGCCCTGGCCGTGTTCTGCGCAGCCCTCGCACCGCTGCTGCGCTGGTACGCGTACCCCCGGCTCGCCAAGATCCCGCCCAGCCAGTACCAGGAGATGGTCCTGGAGGCCAAGGACGCCACCCTCCTCGACTACGCGGGCGGCATGCAGCCCAAGAAGGTCGACAAGGTCACCATCGTCCAGACCCTCAAGGGCAACGTCGAGGCGTCCAAGGAGATCGAGGCCGACGCCGGCAAGGACGTCGTCGTCTGGGACACGCTCTCCTACATCATCGGCCCCGACGGCAAGATGGTCTCCCAGATCCCCGAGCGCTACATCTTCGACGCCCACACCCAGGACCCGGTCCACGCCACCGGCGAGATGGTCGACGGAGACCCGGTCAAACGCGAGGGCATCGAGTTCAAATGGCCCTTCTTCACCGAGCCGCGCGACTACCTCTACTTCGACGCGCAGACCCGCACCTCCTCGCCGATCCACTACGTCGGCCCGCGCACCTACCGGGGCATGGACGTCTACTACTTCGAGCAGACCGTCCCCTGGACCAAGGTCCCCATGCCCAAGAAGATGCCCATCGAGGGCATCGACCCCGCCACCATCGAACAGACCACCGGCACCACCCTCTGGTACACCGTCAAGGCCCGCTTCTGGGTCGACCCCGTCACCGGCGCGCCCGTCAACGCCGAACAGGACATCCAGCAGGAGATGCGCGGAGGCATCGCCGCCGGAGCCCCCGACGGCAAACTGACCGCCTTCGCCGGACACGTCACCATGCGCGAGGACTACGCGAAGCACACCCTCGACCTGGTCGCCGCCAACCGTACGAAGGTCCTCGCGCTCCACACCTACGCCCCGGCCGGCCTCGCCCTGACCGGCCTGGCACTGCTCGCCGCCGCGCTCTGGCTGGAGGCCCGGGGACGCCGCGCCCCCGGGGTCAGCGCCCCCTGAGCCGGGCGTTCGTGTGCCGGGTCGGCTCCGCCGTCGCCGGGTCCTCCGGCCACGGGTGCTTCGGGTAGCGGCCGCGCAGCTCCGCCCGGACGGCGCGGTAGCCGCCCTGCCAGAAGGACGCGAGGTCCGCCGTGACGGCGGCGGGCCGCCCGGCCGGCGACAGCAGGTGCACGAGTACGGGAACCCCCGCCACCCGCGGTGTCTCGGCCAGCCCGAACAGCTCCTGGAGCTTCACCGCCAGCACCGGCTGCTCGGCCGCGTAGTCCACCCGGATCCGGGACCCGCTGGGCACCTCGATCCGCTCGGGCGCCAGCTCGTCCAGCCGGGCCGCCTCGCCCGTGGCCCAGGGCAGCAGCCGGTTCAGGGCCTGCCCCGCGTCGATCCGCCCCAGATCGGCGCGGCGGCGGGCACGCGACAGCTCGGGCTCCAGCCATTCCCCGGCCCGCTCCAGCAGCGCAGCGCCGTCCGACACGTCCGGCCAGACGCCGCCCAGCGTGCGGTGCAGGAACCCGAGCCGGGCCCGCAGCGCCGACGCGTCCGGGGACCAGCGCAGCAGCCCCAGCCCCTCGGCGCGCAGCCCCTCCAGCAGGGCCGCCCGCACCGGCTCCGGGGCCGGGGCGCGCAGCGGACGGGAGACCAGCTCGACCGCCCCGAGCCGCTCGACGGCACGGGCGACCACGTCACCGTCCTCCCAGCGCACCTCCTCGCCGGAGGTGAGCAGGTGCGCGGCGGCGGCCCGGGCGGTCTCCTCGTCGAGGACGGCCGCCATCCGGACCCGCGCGGACGCCGCATGCGGGGCCCGGTCGGCGACGGCCACCGCCAGCCAGGGCGCGTGGCGCAGCGAGGACCCCTCGGCGATCTCGGCCCCGGTCCCGGAGGCCATGAGGAAGGCCCCCGCACCCTTGGCCCGCGCCACCCGCTCGGGGAACGCGAGCGCCGCGATCAGTCCGGCGGCATGGTCGTCGGCGGTGGCGCCGGCCGCGGAGCCCCCGGACCCTCCCCCAGCTACCGCTGGGGGTACCCCCAGCGCCTCAAACGCCGGCGAGGCTGGATCAACCAGCCCGTCCGGCGTTTGAGGACCGGGGTCCGGGGCGGAGCCCCGGGAGGGGGCCGGGGGCTCGCCCCCGGTTTCGGGAAGGGGCGGGGTGGGGGAGAGGCCCCGCGCAGCGGACCCGGCACCGGCGGAGCCCGCCGCGCGCTCCAGGCGGCCGACCTCCGCGCGCCAGCGCCCCGCGTACGGGTCGTCCCCGCGGCGCGCGCGCCGCCACGCACCGGCCAGGTCGTCCCCGTACTCCCGCGGCGGCTCCTCGCTCAGCAGCGCCACCACCTCCGCCGCCCGCCGCGCACCCAGCGCCGCGGTGCCGTCCAGCAGGGCCCGCGCCAGCCGCGGGTGCAGGCCCAGCCGGGCCATGCGCAGCCCGCGCGGCGTCGGCCGCCCGGCCGCGTCCACGGCACCGACGGCCGTCAGGACCTCCCGCGCCGCGGCCATCGCCCCGGCCGGCGGCGGGTCCAGCAGCGCCAGCCCGGCCGCGTCCGGGTCGCCCCAGCAGGCCGCCTGGAGCGCGAACGGCGCCAGGTCCGCGATCCGGATCTCCGGTGAGGGGAACGCCGGCAGGCGCCCGTCCTCCGCCTCGGCCCAGCACCGGTACACCACGCCCGGCGCCTCCCGCCCCGCCCGGCCCGCCCGCTGGCGGCCCGCCGCGCGGGAAGCCCGTACCGTCGCCAGCGCGCCCAGCCCCCGGGCGTGGTCCACCCGCGGCTCGCGGGCCAGCCCGGAGTCCACGACCACCCGTACGCCCGGCACCGTCAGGCTCGACTCCGCGACGGCCGTCGACAGGATCACCCGGCGGTGCTCCGAGGCGGTCAGCGCCGCGTCCTGCACCGCGGCCGGCGCCCGGCCGTGCACCTGGAGCACCTCCGCGTCCACCCCGGCCAGCTGCCCGGCCACCCGGGCGATCTCCCCGACCCCGGGCAGGAAGCACAGCACGTCGCCGGAACGTTCCGCCAGGGCCTGCCGCACCACCGAGGCGACGTGCGCCAGCTGCGCCGGGTCCACCCGCATCCCGTGCGGCGGCCGCACCGGCCGGGCCGGCGGCGCCCACACCGTCTCAACCGGGTACGCCACCCCCGCGGCCTCCACCACCGGCGCGTCCCCCAGCAGCCGGGCCCAGCCGGCCGCGTCGGTCGTCGCCGAGGCCGCCACCAGGCGCAGCTCCGGGCGCAGGGTCTCGCGTACGTCCAGCAGGAACGCGGCGACGGTGTCGGCGTCCAGGTGCCGCTCGTGGCACTCGTCCAGCACCACGACGTCCACTCCGGCCAGCTCCTGGTCGCGCTGGAGGCGCTGGAGCAGCACTCCGGTGGTCACCACCTCCACGGCCGTGTCCCGGCCGACGACGCGCTCCCCGCGCACCGTGAAGCCCACCGAGCCTCCGACGGCCTCGCCCAGCAGCCACGCCATCCGCCGCGCCGCCGCCCGGGCGGCGATCCGCCGGGGCTCCGCGACGACCACCCGGCGCCGCGGGCCCCCGCCCACCAGCCCGGCGAGCACGAGCGGCACGAGGGTGGTCTTGCCGGTGCCGGGCGGCGCGCACAGCACGGCGGTCCCGTGACCGTCCAGCGCCGAGACGAGGGCGGGCACGGCCTCCCGCACGGGGAGGGAGTCGAGGGCGGCCTGGCGGATCAAGCGATCAGTCCCTCTCGCACACGAAGATCGCGGTGCCCGGGATCAGGTTGCCGCGCAGCGGGGACCAGCCGCCCCACTCCTGGCTGTTCCACTCCGGCCACTCCGGTTCCACCAGGTCAAGCAGCCGGAAGCCGCCGGCGACCACGTCCCGGACCCGGTCGCCGACCGTGCGGTGGTGCTCGACGTAGACGGCGCGGCCCCGCTCGTCCTGCTCCACGTAGGGGGTCCGGTCGAAGTAGGACGCGGAGACGGAGAGCCCCTCGGGGCCCGGCTCGTCGGGGAAAGCCCAGCGGATCGGATGGGTCACGGAGAAGACCCAGCGGCCGCCGGGGCGCAGCACGCGGCGCACCTCCCGCATGACGTTCACCGGGTCGGCGACGAAGGGGACCGCCCCGTACGCGGAGCAGGCCAGGTCGAAGGAGCCGTCGCGGAAGGGCAGCCGGCCGGCGTCGGCCTCGACCAGCGGGACGTCCCCGCCGATGCGCAGGGCGTGCTGGAGCTGGCGGTGGGAGAGGTCCAGGGCGACCGGGCGGGCGCCCTGCGCGGCGAGCCAGCGCGAGCACTGGGCGGCGCCGGCGCCGATCTCCAGGACGTCCTTGCCCTTGAGGGAGGCGGCCGGACCCAGCAGCGCGGCGTCGGCCTCGTCGAGGCCCTCGGGGCCCCAGACGAAGCGGTCGTCGCCGAGGAAGGCGCCGTGCTCGCTCTGGTACTCGTCGGCGTTGCGGTCCCACCAGCCGCGGCTGGCCCGGCTGCTCTCCGTCTCGCCCGCGTCGCGCCGGGTGGCCTCGGCGTCGTCCTCGGCGTCGGTTTCGGGGGCGTAGTCCTCTTGGTTCATGGGGCCCGTCGTCGTAGTCTGCGGATGGCTCGGTGGTCCGGGTGGCCGGAAAAACTCGTGCGGAGCGCTCATCAGCGCGTCCCCGCCCACGAATTGCGCCGGTTATGCGGTGATCTGCCCGCGGTGTGCGCCTTCGCGCATTGACCCTGTCCGGCTGCCCCCGTATGCTACAAGTTGCGCTGCGAGCCTGTGCTCCTCAGACCTAGCAGGCTGCGCTTGCATCTGTTGAATGTCCCCTCGGTTTTCGAGGCCCTTCCCCCTTTCAGGGGATCTTGGGGCTTCTTTGGCTGTCCGGCTTCTTCGGCAGGTGCCGATAAGGGCTCCCGGCGTAGCAGTACCTACGACTTTCTGTCCGTAACCGGAGCCCTTTCCCACATGACGAGCAGCACCGAGACCACCGCCACCACCCCTCCGCAGGTAGCGGTCAACGACATCGGTAACGCGGAAGCCTTCCTGGCCGCGATCGACGAGACGATCAAGTACTTCAACGACGGCGACATCGTCGACGGCGTCATCGTGAAGGTCGACCGGGACGAGGTCCTGCTCGACATCGGTTACAAGACCGAAGGCGTGATCCCGAGCCGCGAGCTCTCGATCAAGCACGACGTCGACCCGAACGAGGTCGTCAAGGTCGGCGACGAGATCGAGGCCCTGGTTCTCCAGAAGGAGGACAAGGAAGGCCGCCTGATCCTGTCCAAGAAGCGCGCTCAGTACGAGCGTGCCTGGGGCACGATCGAGAAGATCAAGGAAGAAGACGGCATCGTCACCGGTACCGTCATCGAGGTCGTCAAGGGTGGTCTCATCCTCGACATCGGCCTCCGCGGCTTCCTGCCGGCCTCCCTCGTCGAGATGCGCCGCGTCCGCGACCTCCAGCCCTACGTGGGCAAGGAGCTCGAGGCGAAGATCATCGAGCTGGACAAGAACCGCAACAACGTGGTCCTGTCCCGCCGTGCCTGGCTCGAGCAGACCCAGTCCGAGGTTCGCCAGACGTTCCTCACCACCCTGCAGAAGGGTCAGGTCCGCTCCGGCGTCGTCTCCTCGATCGTCAACTTCGGTGCCTTCGTGGACCTGGGCGGCGTCGACGGTCTCGTCCACGTCTCCGAGCTGTCCTGGAAGCACATCGACCACCCGTCCGAGGTCGTCGAGGTCGGTCAGGAAGTCACCGTCGAGGTCCTCGACGTGGACATGGACCGCGAGCGCGTCTCCCTGTCGCTGAAGGCGACGCAGGAAGACCCGTGGCAGCAGTTCGCCCGGACCCACCAGATCGGCCAGGTCGTCCCGGGTAAGGTCACCAAGCTGGTTCCGTTCGGTGCGTTCGTCCGCGTGGACGAGGGCATCGAGGGTCTGGTCCACATCTCCGAGCTGGCCGAGCGCCACGTGGAGATCCCGGAGCAGGTCGTCCAGGTCAACGACGAGATCTTCGTCAAGGTCATCGACATCGACCTCGAGCGTCGCCGGATCTCGCTGTCCCTCAAGCAGGCCAACGAGTCCTTCGGTGCCGACCCGGCGTCGGTCGAGTTCGACCCGACCCTGTACGGCATGGCCGCGTCCTACGACGACCAGGGCAACTACATCTACCCCGAGGGCTTCGACCCCGAGACCAACGACTGGCTCGAGGGCTACGAGACCCAGCGCGAGACGTGGGAGCGCCAGTACGCCGAGGCGCAGGTCCGCTTCGAGCAGCACCAGGCCCAGGTCATCAAGAGCCGCGAGGCCGACGAGGCCGCTGCCGCCGAGGGCGCTGCCGCCCCGGCCGCCGGTGGCAACGCCGGTGCGGGCGTCTCCGGTGGTTCGTACTCCTCCGAGGGTGCGGACGAGACCTCCGGCGCCCTGGCGTCGGACGAGGCCCTGGCCGCGCTCCGCGAGAAGCTGGCCGGCGGCCAGAGCTGATCGCAGCGCGCTCACACTCCGGTGTGAGAGCAGGCTGAGCTGAGCTGAACGACGAGGCCCGTCCCCTTCGGGGGGCGGGCCTCGCCGCGTTCCCGGACTGCCTCGCCGCGTTCCCGGACCCCGGCTGCGGGGCGCGCCCCCGGCACCGTGGGTCCGCCCGCCGTCGCGTTGCGTTCGTGTTAATGCCGCCCACCCGGGAATGGCCGCGCGGTCCCGGACGTTCTTCGCAGGGAACACGGCGCGAGGGAGGAGTGGTGACGGTGCTTGATCCACAGGGTCTGTACGAATGGGATGCCAAGGGTCTGGCGGTGGCGGACCTGGCGCTCACCCAGGACTCGGCCGGACTGGTCATGCTGTACCACTTCGAGGGGTACATCGACGCGGGCGAGACCGGCGAGCAGATCGTCGAACGCCTCCTCGACACCCTGCCCCACCAGGTGGTCGCCCGCTTCGACGCGGACCGGCTGGTGGACTACCGGGCCCGCCGCCCGCTGCTGACCTTCCAGCGCGACCACTGGACCGAGTTCGAGGAGCCCCGCCTGGAGGTGCGCCTGGTCCAGGACGCCACCGGAGCGCCGTTCCTGCTGCTCTCCGGCCCCGAGCCGGACGTGGAATGGGAGCGCTTCGCCGTCGCCGTCCGGCAGATCGTGGAGCGCCTCGGCGTCCGCCTCTCGGTCAACTTCCACGGCATCCCCATGGGCGTCCCGCACACCCGGCCCGTCGGCATCACCCCGCACGGCAACCGGACCGACCTGATGCCCGGCCACCGCAGCCCCTTCGACGAGGCCCAGGTGCCCGGCAGCGCGGAATCGCTGGTCGAGTTCCGCCTCGCCCAGGCCGGACACGACGTGCTCGGCGTCGCCGCCCACGTCCCGCACTACGTCGCCCGCTCCCCGTACCCGGACGCGGCACTGACCGCCCTGGAGGCCATCACGGCCGCCACCGGGCTGGTCCTGCCGGCCGTCGCGCACGCCCTGCGCACCGAGGCGCACCGCACCCAGACGGAGATCGACCGGCAGATCCGCGAGGGCGACGAGGAGCTCGTCACCCTCGTCCAGGGCCTGGAGCACCAGTACGACGCCGCCGCCGGCGCCGAGACCAGGGGCAACATGATCGCCGAGCCGGCCGAGATCCCGTCGGCGGACGAGATCGGCCGCGAGTTCGAGCGGTTCCTGGCGGAGCGCGAGGGCGAGGGCTAGGGCTAGGGCCGCCCGTCCCCCCGGCGGTGTTCCTCGGGAGGGGGACACCGCCTAGGGTGCTGACCATGCTGAAAGTGGGCCTGACAGGCGGAATCGGTGCCGGCAAGAGCGAGGTCTCGCGGCTGCTGGCGGGGTACGGGGCGGTCGTCGTCGACGCCGACCGGATCGCACGGGAGGTCGTCGAGCCGGGCACGCCCGGGCTCGCGGCCGTGGTGGAGGCCTTCGGGGACTCCGTGCTCACCGCCGACGGGCGGCTGGACCGCCCCAAGCTGGGGGCGGTCGTCTTCTCCGACCCGGCGAAGCTCCGGATCCTCAACGCCATCGTGCACCCGCTCGTCGGAGCCCGGTCCGCCGAGCTGGAGGGGGCCGCGGGACCCGACGCGATCGTGGTGCACGACGTACCGCTCCTCACGGAGAACGGCCTCGCCCCCCTGTACGACCTCGTCGTGGTCGTGGACGCCGCCCCGGCCACACAGCTGGCCCGGCTGACCGCACTGCGCGGGATGGCCGAGGAGGAGGCCCGCGCCCGGATGGCCGCCCAGGCCACGCGGGAGCAGCGGCTGGCGGTGGCCACGCTCGTGATCGACAACGACGGGCCGCTGGAGGCGCTGGAGCCCCAGGTGCGCAAGGTCTGGGAGGAGCTCACCGCGCGCGCCGCCGCGGAATAGCCGCAGCGGCGGAGGGCGTTGAACGCGCCCGTAGAGGGAAGGGAAGACAACGTGTCCGACACCACGCCCCCGCCGCCGCCGTCCACCGGACCCGGACCCGGACCTGGATCCGGATCCGGATCCGGCGGGCCGTCGGGTTTCGCGAGCCCCGAGACGCACGTCATCGACTACCGGGCCGCCGAGCAGCTCCTCGCAGCCCGGGACCCCCGCGGCGCGGTCCGGCTGCTCGACTCCGTCATAGCCGCGCACCCCGAGAACACCGCCGCCCGGCTGCTGCGCGCCCGGGCCTTCTTCGCGTCGGCGCAGCTGCGGCCCGCACAGCTGGAGTTCGAGCTGGTGCTGGAGCGGGAGCCGGACAACGCCTTCGCCCACTTCGCGCTCGCCCGCACCCACGAGCGGGCCGGGCGCCCCGAGCAGGCCCGCCGCCACTTCCGCCTCGCCGCCGCCCTCGACCCGCAGCCCGAGTACCTGGCGGCAGCCCGCTTCGACGGCTAGACCGCATCTCCTAGCGGGTGTGCGGAGGCTCGTACGGGGGGACGTCCCGGCCCGGCTGGTAGTGCGGGCCCTGGTGGATGTGCCGGACCACGACGGCCAGGTCGACGGCGGCCACCAGCGCGAGCACCGCGCAGGCGGCCGCCCATCCGGGACGGCCGGCCAGCGAGAACGCGGCCGCCCCGGCGGCGGCCCAGACCAGCCCCCACAGGCTCAGCCAGAACCGCAGCCGCAGCGGACTGCGGGCGGTCACCGGCTCGTTCCCGGTACGCATGGCCATCGCCTCACCTCGGGTAGAGGCCTCGGTTCCATGGTCCCACCAAGGGGGGTGGCGGGCGGCCCCTGGGCTCAGGGGTTGAGCTTGTTCACGGCCGTGGTGGTCGTCTTCTTGAAGGCGGACACGGGGGCGTCGGGCAGGTTGCCCATCTGGCCCCACTTCACGACGGTCACGGTGGAGCCGTCGCGTCCGATCCCGTACAGGTGCACGCCCGGCTCCGATTCCGGGACGGAGGCGCCGACGCCGTAGACGTGCGCGCCCTCCTCGACGGCCAGCTTCCCGTAGTCCTGCCAGGAGGCCGTGCCGCCGGGGTTCGCGCGCAGCCAGTCCGCCGCGCAGGCGGCGACCTTGCGCTCCAGGGCGGTGGCGAGCTTCGCGGCGGCGGCCTCCGAGGCGGCGCGCACGGAGATCTGGACGGCGCCGGTGTCGAACTCGGTGCCGAACGCGCGGTGCCAGCTGCCGGCCGCCGGAAGCACCCCGTCCAGGCAGAACGGCGCGTCCTCGGGCAGCCCCTTGGTGATCTTGCCGGGGTACCAGGGGGAAGAGGGGTGCGGGGGCAGGTCGGTGCCGTTCAGGAAGCCGGGGGCGGTGGCGGCGGTGGCCGTGCCGGAGGCGGTGAGGGCGAGTGCGGCTGCGGCCGCGAGGGCGGTGGCCACGAGGGCAGGGGTGCGGGTGGTTCGGGTGGTACGGGTGGTGCGGGTGTCGGTACGTCGGAACACGGTGTCTCCCCGTAAGAGCGGTAGCGGTACGTGCGGTCGTTGTGCGAACAGCCTTCCCCGGCCGGGGGCGTTGGGCCACGGTTTGCGGCGGAACCGGGACACTGGAACGGCTGTACGTGCCGTCACCTGGGGGAACACCCCTGGGGTGGAACGGAGTCATGGGACGGGGGAGCGGCGTGGCCGAGCCGGAGACCGAGGAATTCGCGCGCCTGATGCGGGAGCTGAAGGAGCGCGGGGGACTGAGTTACGGGGTGCTCGCGAGGCGGCTGCACACGAGCACCTCGACGCTGCACCGGTACTGCGCGGGGGAGGCGGTGCCGGTGGAGTTCGCCGTGGTGGACCGCTTCGCCCGGGCCTGCGGGGCCGCGCGGGAGGAGGCGCTGGCCCTGCACCGCGCCTGGCTCCTGGCCGACGCCCGCCGCCGCGCACCGGGCCGGGGCCCGTCGGGGGCGGGGGCCGGTCCGGATGCCGGGGCTGCGGCTGCCCCGGGGGACGCAGCCGGGCGCCGGGCCGGCGACGGCCACGGGGCCGGGCATGACGGAGGGGGCGGGGCTGCGGCCGATGCCGATGCCGATGCCGATGCCGGGCCCGGGGCTGCGGCCGGGGGCGGGGTCGGCAGGCCGGGAGCGTCCGGTGCGGGGGCCGTGCCGGGTGCCAGGGCCGGTGCCGGGGCCGGTGCCGGGGGTCGGGACGGCGTCGGTGTGGAGGCCGGTTCCGGGGCTGCGTCTTGGGCCGGTGGCCCGGGGGCGGGCGGTGCGGGGGCTGTGCCGGGTGCGGGTGCCGGGGCGGGAGGCGGAGTCGGGGGTCGGGACGGCGTCGGGGTGGCGTCCGGGGACGGCGACGCCGCGCGGGAGGGTGCCGGGGCCGGATCCTGGGCGGACGCCCGGGCCGGGGCTGGGGCGGATCCCGGGGTCGGATCCGGGGCTGGGGCTGGGGCGGATCCCGGGATGGAAGCCGTGGCCGGATCCGGGGCTGGTGCCGGGGTGGAAGCCGGGGCTGGGGCTGGGGCGGATCCCGGGGTGGAAGCTGTGGCCGGATCCGGGGCTGGTGCCGGGGTGGAAGCCGTGGCGGTTCCCGGGGCTGGGTCCGGTAGCGGTGCCGGGGGCGGTGCCGGGGGGCCGGACGGCGTGGGCCGGGGGCGGGGTGGGGCGTGGTACCGGCGGCGGGCGGTGGGGCTGGGGGTGGCCGGGGTGGTGGCGGCCGCCGTGGCCGCCGCCGTGCTCGCGGCGGCCGGGCCCGAGCAGCGGGCTCCGGAGACGGGGCCGGTGGCGGGGCCCGGGGTGGAGTCCGGGGCGGAGTCCGCAGGCCGTCCGGCCGGACCGGCGTCCTCGGCCGCACCGGGCGGGCCGACCGCCTCGGTGAGTGCGGGCCCGCAGGGGACGACCCCGCCCGCCCCGGCCCCCTCCGGGAGTGGCGGGACGGCCGCGCCCGCGCCGACGACCCCGCCCGGGCCGGTGGTGACGCCGCTCAAGGCTGCCGTCCGGTCCCACCTGTGGGCCGCCGGCTGTGACCACGCCTACCTCTCCGAGCGGGCCCCCGAGTCCGTCCCCGCGCCGCCCGTGGAGGCGGACGCGCCCGCCTGGGCGCGGGCGCAGCGGGCCGTGCACGCCGGGACCCAGACCGTCGAGGTCACCCTGCACGGCACCGGGGACCAGGCCGTCGTGCTCCAGGGGCTGGAGGTGCGGGTCACCGGGCGCCGGACCCCGCCGGCCTGGAACGTCTACCAGATGTCCCCGGGCTGCGGCGGGGGCCTCACGCCGGCCGGCTTCGCCGTGAACCTGGACGCGCCGAGGCCCCTGGCCCGGCCCGTCGCGGGCAACGACTCCGGGACCCGGCTCCCCGCCCCGGCCTTCCCGCTGCGCGTCTCGGCGTCCGACCCGGCCGTGCTCCGGGTGACCGCCGCCGCCACGGGCTGCGACTGCGACTGGTACCTCGAACTGCGCTGGAGCGGACCCGGCGGGTCCGGCACCCTCCGCCTGGACGACGACGGCGTGCCCTGGCGCACCAGTGCCGCCACGGGCCGGCCCGAGTACGGCTTCGCGGGCGAGCTCGGCCGCTGGTCACGCTGACCACCGCCCCCGCCGGCTGGGCGTATCCGCAGGTCAGCGCCGGTTGTCAGTGGGCCCGCCTAGACTCGGCGGCAGTGGATCCGCCATGACCGGGCGGAGCCGAACGCCAGGGAGGGGGACCCCGTGACCGCGCAGCCGCCGCAGCAGTCGTTGCTGCGCCGCGCCGCCGTGTTCCTCCCCGCCGCCGTGCCCCGGGAGGGGCGGGTGGCGTTCTGGTGCCCGGAGGGGGACCCGCTGCCCGGGCTGGGGACCCCGCATCCGCTGAAGGTGGTCCGGCCGCACGGCGACGGCGTCCGCACGCGCACGGTCCCCGCGGTGGCGCTGTCGGTGGCCGCCGCCCTGCCCGTGCTGGTGCGGGCCGCCCGCAGTCCCGCCGCGCATCCCGCCACCCGTGCCTGGGGCACCGCCGCCACGCAGGCGCTGTCCCTCGCCGCGCGGGGCCGCCTGCTGCCCGGGCTCACCGCGGACGGGGTCGACGCCTGGCGTGCCGGGCCGCTGGACGCCGAGGACGTGGGATACCTGCGCGCCGTCGCCGCCGCCCTGCCGTACGAGGCGTACGCCACCCCGCTCGCCGGACGCCGCCCGACGGCCCTGCCCGAGCCCGAGGCCCTGGTCCGGGCCTTCCTCGACGCCGTCGCCGACGTGCTGCCGCGCACGCCGGCCGCGCCCTTCGCCTCGGGGCGGCCGTTCGCGGCCCGGGAGCCGCAGCGGGTGCCGGGGATACAGGAGTGGGCGGCGCAGGTCGCGGCCGGCGCCGATGCCGGGGTGGGGATCTCGCTCCGGCTCGACCTGTCCTCCTTCCGCCTGTTCGACGAGGCCGAGCCGGAGGACGTCCGCCGTGCCGGAGCGGCCGTGGTCCAGGTGCACAGCCTGGCCGATCCGACCCTGGTCACCGACGCGGCGCTGCTGTGGGCCGGTGCGGCGGCCGCCGGATTCGGCCCGCGCGCCCGGATCGACGCCGTGCTCGCGCTGCGCCGGGCGGCCAGGGTCTGGCCGCCGCTGCTGCGCCTGCTCGACCAGCCGGTGCCCGACGCCCTCCCGCTGTCGGACCCCGAGCTGGAAGACCTGCTGGGCACCGCCGCGACCCGGCTGGCGGCGGCTGGAGTGCCGGTGCACTGGCCGCGCGAGCTGGCCCGTACGCTCTCGGCGACCGCCGTCGTCCGGCCGGCCGCGCCCGGTTCCGCGACCGACGGCACCGCCTTCTTCGACGCGGCGGCCCTGTTCGCCTTCTCCTGGGAGCTGGCGCTCGGCGGGGACCGGCTCACCCCGGGCGAGATGGACGCGCTCGCGCAGGCCCACCGGCCCGTGGTGCGGCTGCGTGACCAGTGGGTGCGGGTCGATCCCGAGCTCGTGCGCAAGGCGCGCAAGCGGGAGCTGGGTCTGCTGGACCCGGTCGACGCGCTGGCCACCGTACTGAGCGGCGAGGCCGAGGTCGGCGGGGAGGCCGTGCCGGTGGTGCCCGTCGGCGCGCTGGCCGCCCTGCGGGACCGGCTCACCGGGGAACTTCCCCCGGTCGAGGCGCCCGCGGCCCTGAAGGCGACCCTGCGGGACTACCAGCTGCGCGGGCTGGCCTGGCTGGACCTGATGACCTCGCTCGGGCTGGGCGGCTGCCTCGCCGATGACATGGGCCTGGGCAAGACCGTCACCCTGATCGCCCTGCACCTGCACCGGGCCCGCCCCGAGCCCACCCTCGTGGTCTGCCCGGCATCGCTGCTGGGCAACTGGCAGCGGGAGATCGAGAAGTTCGCCCCCGGCACCCCCGTGCGCCGTTTCCACGGCGCCGGCCGCAGCCTCGACGGGCTGGACGGGGGCTTCGTCCTCACCACGTACGGGACCATGCGCGCGGCCGCCGCCCGGCTGGCCGGGCAGAGCTGGGGCCTGGTCGTCGCGGACGAGGCCCAGCACGTCAAGAACCCGCATTCGGCGACGGCGAAGGCGCTGCGCACCATCCCGTCGCCGGCCCGGGTGGCCCTGACCGGGACGCCCGTCGAGAACAACCTCTCCGAGCTGTGGGCGCTGCTCGACTGGACGACGCCGGGACTGCTGGGCCCGCTCACCACCTTCCGGGCCCGGCACGCCCGCCCGGTCGAGCACCAGCAGGAGGAGGACGGGGGCAACGAGGCGGCGGTGGCCCGGCTGGCCGCGCTGGTCCGACCGTTCCTGCTGCGCCGCAAGAAGTCCGACCCCGGCATCGCCCCCGAGCTGCCCCCGAAGACGGAGACGGACCACCCGGTGTCCCTGACCCGCGAGCAGGTCTCCCTCTACCAGGCCGCGGTGGACGAGGCGATGGCCGTGATCGAGGGCAGCGAGGGCATGGAGCGGCGCGGCATGATCATGAAGCTGCTGGCCTCGCTCAAACAGATCTGCAACCACCCGGCGCAGTTCCTGAAGGAGGCTGAGCCCCGCCTCGCGCACCGTTCGGGCAAGCTCGCCCTGCTCGACGAGCTGCTGGACACGATCCTGGCCGAGGACGGCTCGGTCCTGGTCTTCACCCAGTACGTGACCATGGCCCGGATCCTGGAGCGGCACCTGGCCTCCCGCGGCATCCCCTCGCAGCTCCTGCACGGCGGCACCCCCGTGCCCCGCCGCGAGGAGCTCGTCGACCGCTTCCAGTCCGGTGAGGTCCCCGTCTTCCTGCTGTCCCTCAAGGCCGCGGGGACGGGACTCAACCTCACCCGCGCCGGGCACGTGATCCATTACGACCGCTGGTGGAACCCGGCGGTCGAGGAGCAGGCCACCGACCGCGCCTACCGCATCGGCCAGACCCAGCCCGTGCAGGTGCACCGCATCATCGCCGAGGGCACCGTCGAGGACCGCATCGCCGAACTGCTGGAGGCCAAGCGGGCGCTGGCCGATGCCGTGCTCGGCTCCGGTGAGGCCGCGCTGACCGAGCTGACGGACCGCGAGCTGGCCGACCTCGTCTCCCTGCGGAGGCCTGCGTGATCACCGCGCGGGACGACCGCCGCCGCACCTTCGAGTCCCTGCCCGCCGGGGTGGAGGCGGCGACCTGGTGGGGCCGGGCCTGGGTGGCCGCGCTGGAGGAGCGCGCGCAGGACGCGGCCCGCCTCCGGCGCGGGCAGGCGTACGCCGGTGAAGGGCACGTCGACGCGGTCACGGTCACGCCGGGCCGGATCGTGGCCTACGTCCGGGGCAGCCGGGCCCGCCCCTACCGCACCGAGCTGACCCTGCCCGTCTTCGCGGACGCCGAGTGGTCGGCCCTGCTGGAGGCGCTGGCCGCCGACCCGTCGGCGCTCGCCGCGCTGCTGGAGCGGGAGGTCCCGCAGTCCCTCGCGGAGACCGTGCTGCCCGGCGCGGGCGAGCTCGCGGCGCGCTGTTCCTGCCCGGACATGGTGCTGCCGCCCTGCAAGCACGCCGCGGCCCTGTGCTACCGGGCGGCCCGGCTCCTGGACGCCGACCCCTTCGTCCTGCTGCTCCTGCGCGGCCGCGGCGAGCGCGAGCTCGTCGACCAGCTGGCCCGGCGCAACGCCGCCCACGCGGCGCGTGAACAGCCCGATGCCGCGCCGGACTTCCCCGGCGTCCCGGCCCGGGCGGCGCTCGCCCGCACGGGCCTGCCCCTGCTGCCGGCCCCGCTCGCCGCGCCCGCCGTCGCGGGCCCGCCGCCCGCCTACCCCGCCGATCCGGCCGCGCCCGACCCGCTGGCGCTGGAGCAGCTCGCCACGGACGCGGCCGCCCGCGCGCTGGCCCTGCTCGCCACGGCCGAGGACCCCGTCGGCGGGCTCACCCTCTGGCAGGACGCCGTCCGGCTGGCCTCGGCGCACCCCACCTCGGGCCTCACCGGCACCGCCCGCACCCTGTACCGGGACCTGGCCCGCGCCACCGGCCGCAGCACGACGGACCTGGCCCGCGCCGCCGCGGCCTGGCGGCAGGGGGGCCTGCCCGCGCTCACCGCGCTCGACGAGCCCTGGGACCCCCCGGCCGGGCCCTTCGACCGGGCCCGGCCCGCCCTGCTCGCCGCCGGGCAGGGCCCCTTCCGCCCCGAACGCAACCGGCTCACCGCCCGCAGCCGCCAGCTCCGCCTGGGCCGCGAGGGCCTCTGGTACGCCTACGAGTCCCGCCCGGACGCCGACGACTGGTGGCCCACCGGTGCCCCGTCGCCGGATCCGGTCACCGCCCTGCTGCGCTGACCTCGCCCGCCCAGGCGGACAGGGCCGCGAAGTCCCGGTCGCGCAGGCCGTGGCGGGGATGGATGCGCAGCAGGAGGCTCGGGGCCGGGTGGTGGGCGCGGACCCAGGCGCGGTCCTGCGGGGTGATCATGTCGTCGACCCAGGCGAAGGGCCGGCCGGCCGCCCAGTCGAGCAGCGGGCGGGTCTTCCAGGAGAGGCCGTCGGGGTCCTTGGCGAAGAGTTCCGGCCACTCCACCACGGGCAGGTCGGCGGGGAGCCCGATGTGCGGGGAGATCAGGGTGTTGGCCTGGTGCGTCCAGGCCGTCGCCCAGGTCAGCTCGAAGGGCAGGGCCTGGAGCCGGGCGCCGTGGGAGGGGTGGAGGCGCACCCGGACGCCGCGCCGGGCCTTGCGGGACTCCGGGTCGCGGTAGGAGAGCCAGACGTCCGGGCGCATCCGGTGGCTGGTGTAGCCGCGCAGACCTGCGAAGAGGGACCGGAACGGGTTGAGCGGGCCGTCCACGTCGAGCAGCAGGAGCGGTCGTTCAGTCATGAAGTAGGCAGTACCCAGTACACGATGGAGTGAAATGCCTACCGGCTCTATAACCCGAACGGGTTTACCGCGTTGTTTCCGGTACGGGCCCGATGGCCCTGAAACCCTCCGGAAGGCAGGAAATCTGATGCGTCACACTCGTCGGAACGGCTTGATCGCGGCGATGGTCGCGGGTGGCGGACTGGCGGTCGCGGGGGTGGGCGGCTTCGCGTACGCCGACGCCGAAGCGGGCGGGCAGACCGAGCGCTCCCCGGGGCTGCTCTCCGGGAACCTGGTGCAGCTGCCCGTGCACGCCCCGGTGAACCTGTGCGGGAACACCGTGAGCGTGGTCGGCGTGCTCAATCCCGCTGCCGGCAACAGCTGTACCAACACCGCTGCGGGCGGGGGGAATCCGGACCCGCGGCCTTCCCATCCGTCGAAACCCGGGTCCGGCGGCCACGGGGGAGGGGCGAGCGCCGAGGGGCGCGGAAAGGATTCCCCCGGGCTGCTGTCCGGCAACGGCGTCCAGCTCCCCGTGGATCTCCCGCTGAACGTCAGCGGCAACTCGGTGAACGTCGTCGGCGTCGGCAACGGCTCCCACGGGAACACCGCCGTGAACGGCGAGACCCCGACGGGCGGCAAGCCGGCCCAGCCGCCCGCCGTGCAGCCGCCGGTCTCCCAGCGGCCGGTGACCCCGCCCGCCCCGCCGACCCGGCCCGCTCCGCCGCGGGACCCCTCGGCCCTGGCCCACACCGGCTCCGACGGGCTCGGCTACCTGCTGCCCGGCAGCGGCGCCCTGCTGCTCGGCGGGGCGCTCCTCTACCGCCGCTTCCGCCTCAACTGACGGCCCCCGCACGCCAGCCGTCGAGGATCGCGTCGATCCGCGCCGCCAGCCGGGCCCGGGCCGCGAACCGGGGCACCCCCGCCATCAGCAGCGCGTCGTACTCGGTGTCGGTGTGCCGCACCGCGGCCCGTACCGCGACGGACACGGCCTGCTCGTCGAGCGCCCGGCCGGCGGCGGTACGCCCGACCCGGCCGCTGCCGCGCAGCGAGGCGTGGGCGGCGATCGCCCGGGCGCGGTCGGCCGGACAGCCGGGGAACAGCCGCAGTATCTCGGCCGCGAAGGCGGCGGTGAAGCGGACGTCCTCGGCCGCGCGGCGCACCCGGGCCCGATCGCGGCTGCGGGCCCGGGCATCGGCGTCGGCTAGGCAGGCCCGCTCGGCGCGGGCCAGCGCGGCGTCCTCCACCAGCAGCCCCTGGCGTTCGTAGCGGCGGCGGCCCCTGTGCCGGCGCACCACGACGGCGTGCAGCGAACTGCCCTCCCGCGCCCGGCGGGTGAGCGCCGCGTCGCCGCGCGGCAGGTAGACGAGATGGCCCAGGTCGGCGCAGTCCAGGCAGCGGGGCACGCCGGATTCGCGGACGAGGTGCCGCAGCGGCCCCCGCCGGCAGGCGGCGCAGTGGATCGGCTTCAGTGACTCGAAGACGACGAGACTCATGCCGTTGTGATACCGCCCGCCGAGCCCTGTATCACCTGACGCGGAAGGGTTGTTGGTCTTTCATAAAATCCGACTGGATGTCGTCAGGTCTGTCTACCGTGAGCCCCTGGCAAGGAGGAGCACATGGGTGGACGACAGGCGACGGTACGGCGCCCGAGAACCGCGGCAGCGGCGAGGCGGACGGCGCCCTCGGGCCTCACGGGCCGGGAGGTCGTCATAGCCCCCGGCGGCTGCACGGGATGGCACTACCACCACGTCCCGCTGATGGCGGTGGTCAAGTCCGGGACCCTCACCCGCGTCCTGTCGGACGGCACCGTGGAGGTGCACCCGGCCGGCGCCACCTTCGTCGAACCGGCCGGCGCCGGCAACGTACACCTCGGCCGCAACCTCGGGACCCGGCCCGTCGTCCTCCAGATCACCTGCGCCCTCACCGAGGACGACCCCTGGTCGGTGGCCGCCCCCGCCCCGCGGGGCGCCGTGCCCTGCGCCTGCCCCTAGACAGCGTCCCGCGGGGTCAGACCAGGCGGCGTATCTCCCCGCGCACCCGGTAGAAGCCCCCGCTCGCCGCGTGCAGCCCGTCCACCACGTAACGGGCGCCCACCTCCCGGATCCCGCGCGGGAACTGCACGTTCCAGCCGTGCTCGAAGCCCTGCGAGACCACCTGCACCCGCATCCGCCCGCCCTGCTGGACGCACTCCACCACCACACCGCCGGCCGGTACCGCGGCCACCGAGACCGTCGCCACCGCCGAAGCGGAAGCCGCCGGGGTGAACACCGGCAGCGCGGCCGCCGACTTCACGTCCACCGCGGTCGGGACCGAACCCTGCTGGGCGGCGGCGATCGCCGCCTCGCTCGCGTCCACGCACACCAGCGACCCGTCCGTGGTGACCAGGTACAGCCGCTCGTCCAGGTACTGCATCGACAGGGCCGAACCCCCGCCCGTACCCAGCTTCCACAGCCGGCGCCCGTCCGCGTCGAAGCAGTACACCGACGAGGAGGAGTCACCGGCGAAGACGTGCCGGCCGTCCGGGGACGTCGCGCACGAGTACACCGCCGAGTCGCACGGGTACGAGGCCTCGACCCGCCCCGTCGCCTTCGACAGGCGCTGCACGGTGTTGCGCACCGTGCCCGCGTACACCGCGTGCTCCTCCTGCCAGCCGAACAGCACCCCGCCGGGCGTCGCGGTGTGCCACAACTGGCCCGTACCGTCGGCCGCGTAGGCCGTCACACCGGCGCTGTGCCCGTGGTAGACGGCCCGCTCGTCCGCCCGGACCATCCAGGCACCGGTACCGGAGGACTTCCGCGACCACTGGTGCTCGTCCTCGTGGTCGATGACCGTCAGGCCGCCATTGGCGTCGGAGACGTTGAGCACGCCCTCGTGGATGTCGAGCCAGTAGATGTCCACGTCCGCGGCTATCCCGTACGCACCGAACGGCACCTTCGACGACAGGTCGTACACCGTGCCGTCGTCACAGCCCGCGTATATCCAGAACTCGTCCGCCACCAGGCACTTCACCCCGTCCGGCAGGGAGTAGCGGGCCAGCACCTCGCCGCCGTGGCTCACCGTGTAGACGTCCCCCGCCTGGTTGCCCACCCAGCAGCGGTCCTCGTCCACGTGGATCCCGAAGGCCGAGGAGCCGGTGCGGAAACGCCACAGCACCGGCGCCACCGCGCGGGCCGTGGACGGCGCCGACGCCACCTGCCGCCGCGTCACCGACCGGGCGGCGCGCGCCCCCTGCACCGCCGGCGCGTACCCCTTGCGGACCTTCTCGCCGATCTTCTTGGCGGCGGCCGCGCGGGCCTTCTCGGCCGTCGGGAACGAGGAGCTCTGCAACTGGCCGGCCGCGCCGATGCGGCCGTAGCGCACCGAGACGGTCGCGCCGTCCACGATCACCTCGTAGAACTTGTGCGCCGCGCCGTCCTCCTGCGACAGCTCCAGATACGTCGTCTCCCGAGCCATGACAGACCCCTCCCCAAGAGCAGGGCCGCCGGCTCCTTGCCACCGGTGATCCCTCGTGAAAAACGTTAGGACGCACCACTGACAATGGGCTCGTGAAGCTGGAAGCGATCACCTGGCAGCGGATGGCCGAGCGGCTCGCCGGCCACCTCGACGCGCCCGCGGGGGGCGACACCTGGCAACGGGTCGGCATCGACGGCGCGCCGGCGGCCGACACCGGGGTCCTCGCGGAGGAACTGGCCGGGGCGCTGCGCTCGCAAGGCCGGGCGGTGCTCGTCGTGGCCGCCGGGGGGTTCCTGCGGCCGGCCTCGCTGCGGTTCGAGTACGGGCGCCAGGACGTGGACGCGTACCTCCAGGGCTGGTACGACACGGGCGCGCTGTGGCGCGAGGTGTTCGGTCCGACGGACCCCGGCGGCAGCGGGCGGGTCCTGCCCGACCTGTGGGACCCCGTCACCGACCGGGCCACCCGCAGCCCGTACACCGAACTGCCGCCGGGCGGGGTGCTGATCGTGCACGGGCCGCTGCTGCTGGGGCACTGGTTCCCGTTCGACCTGAGCGTGCACGTCAGCCTGTCCGCGGGGGCGCTGGGCCGTCGTACGCCGGAGTCCGAACGGTGGACCCTCCCGGCGTTCGCCCGCTACGCGCGGGACACGGACCCGGCCTCGGCGGCCGACGTCCTCGTCCGCGCCGACGACCCCCGCCACCCGGCCTGGACCGGCCTCCCGCCGTCCTAGCCCCGCCCGGGCGCGGGCCGTCACCCTGCTGCGCCGCTGCGCTGCCGCGCGGGGGCCGAGGGGTGGGGCGGGTCGGCCGCTGCGCGGGGCGAGGTCCCCTACCCGCCCTTCGCCCGTTCCCCGGGCTGCGCCCGGACCCCTCCTGGGGGCTCCGCCCCCAGACCCCCGCGCCTCAAACGCCGGCGAGGCTGGATGTATCCAGCCCGCGCGGCGTTTGAGCGCACCGGGCGCGCAGCGCCCGGTCTCTCAGCCCCGCCTGGGGGCACCTCCCAGCGGTAGCTGGGGGAGTTTGAGGCGCGGGTCCGGGCAGCGCCCGGGGAACGGTGGAAGGGCGGGTAGGGGACCGGCTCCGCGCAGCGGCCCACCCACCCGCAGACGACGCACCGGCACCGGCCACGGGAACCGGCCCCGCCCCGGGTCCGACGGCCGGAGGCCGGCGCGTCAAGAAGGGGGGCGGCCGCCCAGGTGGGTGACCGCGGTGGCGGCCGCGCGGCAGCCGGCGCGGGCGGACTCGGCGGGGGTCGCCCCCGCGAGGCGGGCCGCCAGGAAGCCGCCCGCGAAGGCGTCCCCGGCACCCGTGGTGTCCACCGCCTCGGCCGGCTCCGCCTCGACCTCGGCGGTGATCCGGCCGCCCTCGGCGACGATCGCGCCGCCCGAGCCCCGGGTGACCACCACCACCGGCACCCGCCGGCTCAGCTCCTCCGCCGCCCGGGCCGGTTCCCGTACCCCCGCCAGCAGCCGGGCCTCGTCCTCGTTCGGCAGGAGTACCCCGGCCCCCGCCACGGCGGCCAGGAAGCGCTCGGGGCCCAGCTCGGCCAGGAACCCCGCCGAGGCCGGGTCGACACTCACGGGCACCCCGCGGGTCCGGGCGGCCCGCAGCGCGACCAGGGCCAGCTCCCGGCTGCACTCCGAGAAGAACAGGTAGCCCGACAGGTGCAGGTGCCCGGCACCGTCCAGCAGCGCGGGCACCCAGTCGGCGGGGCACAGCCGCAGCGAGGCCCCGCTGTCGGTCAGGAAGGTCCGCTCCGCGTCCTCGCCGACCAGCGCCACCACCGTCCCGGTCGGCTCCGCCGGATCCACCACCAGCCGGGGCCGTACCCCCGCGTCGACCAGCGCCCGCTCGTGCCAGCGGGCCGACTCCGAACCCACCCGCGCGAGCAGGCGTACCTCCGCCGCGCCCGTACGGGCCGCCCAGCAGGCGGCGTTGGCCCCGGCCCCGCCGGGGAGGGTGCGGATGCGGGCGGCGGTGTCGGTGGCCGGGGCCAGGGGCTCGCGGTGCACCGCCACCACGTCCGTCACCACGTCGCCGACCACCAGCAGCGCACCCGGCAGCGCACCCGGCAATGCCCCCGACCCGGCCTCCGCCGCCGGCGCCGCCGTCATGCGCGGGCCGCCCAGGCCCGTGCGATCCGGGCGCCGAGCCGCACGTTGCCGCGTACCGCCGCCAGGTTCGCCTCCAGCGAGGCGCCGCCCGTCGCGCGCACCAGGAACCCCAGCAGGAACGGCGTCACCGCCTGCCCGGTGATGCCCCGCTCCCGGCACTCGGCGAGCGCCTCGGCCAGGACCCGGTCGTGCAGCGCCGGATCCAGCTGCTCCGCCTCCGCCACCGGGTTGGCGACCAGCAGCGCCGACTCCGGCCCGCCGACGGCGTCCTGAGCGGCCATCACCGCCGCCACCTCCTCCGGCTCCTCCACCGTCCAGTCGACCGGCTCTCCCGAGTCGGCCAGGTAGAAGCCGGGGAAGCGTTTCGTCCGGTAGCCGACGACGCCGACCCCGAGCGTCTCCAGGCGCTGGAGCGTGGCCGGCACGTCCAGGATCGACTTCACCCCCGCGCACACGACCGTGATCCGGGTCCTGGCGAGCAGTGACAGGTCCGCCGACTCGTCCTGCGAGAGCGTCCACTCCCGGTGTACGCCGCCCAGCCCGCCCGTCGCGAACACCCGCAGCCCCGCCCGCGCGGCCAGGAAGGCAGTCGCCGACACCGTCGTCGCCCCGGTCGCCCCGGCCGCCAGGGCGGGCGCGAGGTCCCGGTGGCCCAGCTTGCGCACCCCCTCGCCGGCGGCGATCCGCTCCAGCGCGGCCTTGTCGAGGCCCGCCCTGGGCACCCCGTCCAGCACGGCGACGGTCGCCGGAACCGCGCCCTCCGCCCGGACCAGTTCCTCCAGTTCCAGCCCCACCTCCAGATTGCGGGGGCGCGGCAGGCCGTGCGCGATGATCGTCGACTCCAGGGCGACGACGGGCCGGCGAGCGGCGAGCGCCTCGCGCACCTCTTCCGACAGGACCGGGATCTCGGATGCTCTGTGCTGTGGCATGTCCCCATCCCTGGCACGGGATTCACGCCCCCAAACACGCCCCTCACGCTCCGGCGCGAACCTGTCCGAGTAGCGTGCCCGGATGGACACCCGGACCTTCTACGACGAACTCGCCCCGCGCTACGACCTCATGTACGCGGACTGGGACGCGAGCATCGCCCGCCAGGGCCGTGCCCTGGACGCCCTGCTCAAGGCCTCGCTCGGCCCGGGGCCGCACACCGTGCTCGACAGCGCCTGCGGCATCGGGACCCAGGCGCTGGGCCTGGCGGGCCTGGGCCACCGGGTCACCGGCACCGACCTCAGCCCCCTCGCCGCCGCCCGCGCGGCGCGCGAGGCGGCCGCCCGCGGTCTGACGCTGCCGGTCGCCGCCGCCGACATGCGCGCGCTGCCCTTCCCCGACGCCTCCTTCGACGCCGTGGTGTGCGCCGACAACGCGCTTCCGCACCTGCTGACCGCCGAGGACGTGGCCGCCGCACTGGCCGAAAGCCGCCGGGTGCTGCGCCCCGGCGGGCTGCTGCTGCTCTCCACCCGCCCGTACGGAGAGCTGCGCCGGACCCGTCCCGAGAGCCAGGCCCCGTACGTGCGGACCGGACCGGAGGGGCGGACCGTCACCTTCCAGCTGTGGCACTGGCACGCCGACGGCGAGCGCTACGACGTGGAGCTCTTCCAGCTGCTGCCGTCCGGCGCGAGCTGGAGCACGCGGACGTCGACCGCCACGTACTGGGCGCTGCCCGAGGAGGAGACGTCCGGGTACGTGCGGCGGGCGGGCTTCGGCGAGCCGGTCTGGCATCCCGCCGAGGACACCGGCTTCCACCAGCCCGTCCTCGGCGCGCGCCGGCCGGTGGTGCGGACGCGCTCGACGGAATGACGTGCCGGACGCGCCCGCGCTGGACGCTCTGGTGACCCCGCGGGCGGGGGCGGCGGCCCTAGGCTGACGCACCATGAGCACCAGTGACCACAGCGCCCCCGCCTCCTTCGCCGTCTCCGTCGCGGACGTCCCCGACACCGAGCTGGAGGCCGAGGAGCTCGACCCCGCGCAGATCGTCTCCGGCACGCCGGCCGTGACCGGCAAGGTGCTGTGGGAGTCGGCGGACGGTTCGCAGATCCGGGGGATCTGGCAGATCACCCCCGGTGTGGTCACCGACACCGAGGCCGACGAGCTGTTCGTGGTGGTCAGCGGCCGCGCCACCATCGAGGTCGAGGGCGGCGCGACGTTCGAGGTGGGTCCGGGCTCGGCCTGCGTGCTGCGCGAGGGCGACCGGACCACCTGGACGGTCCACGAGACGCTGCGCAAGGCCTACCACATCAACTGCTGAGGCCCCCCGGCTTCGCCGGCTGCGGGTGGCGCCGGGCGGTGAACAGGGCGAGGGCCGCCATGGGCAGGAGGAGCGCGGCGCCGATCGCGTTGAGCCAGCCGTAGCCGGCCTGGGACATGACCAGTCCGGCGGCGGCTCCGCCGACACCGGCGGCGGTGTTCATCGTCAGGTCGCTCAGGCCCTGTACGGCGGCCCGTGCGGCCTGGGGCACCGAGTCGGTCAGCAGCGCCGAGCCGGAGACCATGCCGGCGGACCAGCCGAGCCCGAGCAGGAAGAGGCCGGCCGCGCTCTGGGCGTGGTTCCCGTGGGCCGTGCCGGCGAGCAGGGCGGCGAGGGAGAGCAGCCCGGCCGCGAGCCCGATCACGGACAGCCGGCCGAGGCGGTCGGCGAGCCAGCCCATGACGGGGGAGAAGGCGAACATGCCCGCGATGTGGCCGCTGATCACCAGGCCGACGAGGCGCAGCCCGGCACCGTGGTGGCCGAGGTCCATCGGGGTCATCACCATGATCGAGACCATGGCGGTGTGGGACACGGCGACGGTCAGCAGCGCGAGCCTGGCCCGCGGCGAGGCCTTGACGGCGGCCACGCCGGCGCGCAGCGAGCGGGCCTGACGGGACTGTTCGCCGGCCCCGGCCAGGGCCCGGGCGGTCAGCAGCGGGTCGGGCCGCAGGAAGACGGCGAGCAGCGTGCCGGTGAGGACGAAGACGGCGCCGGCCCATACGAAGGGGCCCGCCGTCTGGGGTATGGAGGTGCCGGCGAAGCTGTCGCTGGCGGGGGCGGAGAGGTTCGGACCGAGCACCGCGCCCAGGGTGGACGACCAGACGACGAGCGAGATCGCGCGGGCCCGCCGGTCGGGCGCGGCCAGGTCGGCGGCGGCGAAGCGGGCCTGGAGGTTGGCGGAGGAGGCGGCGCCGAAGGCGGCCATGCCGAGCATCAGCAGCGGGAAGCTCTTCACCGAGGCGGCCAGGACCACCAGGGCCGCGCCGAGCGTGCCGATGGCGTACGCCACCACGAGCCCCGGGCGGCGTCCGCGGGCGGTCATCAGGGCGGCGAGCGGCAGCGAGACCAGGGCGGTGCCGATCACCGCCGCGGTGGAGGCGAAGCCGGACAGGGCCTCGGTGCCGCTGATCTCGGTGGCCAGCACGGGGGCCAGGGCGATGCTGATCGGCACGCCCAGGCCGCCCAGGATCTGGCTGGCCATGAGCACCGCGGACGTCCGGCGCTGGAGCCGGGGCAGGTCGGCGGCGTCGACCGGTACGGCCGCGCCGGTGCCGCCGGCGTCGGTGCCGGGGGCTGCGTCGGGGGAGGTGCTCACGCCGGACACCCCCGGCGCGGGGGTGCGGCGGGACCGGACGGGACGGGGCCTGGAGCGGAGGGAGTGGTCACGGCGGCAGTTTCCCACCGTCGGCCGCGCGGGGGAACCGGGTATCGCGGCCCGGGGCCGGCCGGCCACCCGCCGTCACCGCCCCGACGGAATCCGCAGGTCAGAAGAGTGGCTGCGGGAGCACGCCCTCCAGCGCGAGCAGGATCCGCTTGGTCTCCACCCCGCCGCCGAAGCCCCCGATCCCGCCGTCGTTCTCCACCACGCGGTGGCAGGCGACCACCACGGGCAGCGGGTTCGAGCCCATGGCGTTGCCCACGGCCTGGGCCGCGCCCGGCTGCCCGACGCGGGCGGCCAGCTCCCCGTACCCGACGACCGACCCGTACGGGACCGAGCGGTCGAGCTCCAGCAGCACCTGCTTGTTGAAGCCGGAGCTGAGCCGCCAGTCCAGCGGCAGCTCGAAGCGCCGCAGCGAACCGGCGAAGTACGCCTCCAGCTGGCGTATCGGCTCGGCCAGCAGCACCTCCTCGCCCGGGTCCGGCCGCCACGCGTCCGCGCCGAGCCGGGAGACCAGCGAGCCGATCATCCGGGCGGCCCGGTCCGGGCGCGCGTGGAACTCGACCCGGACCAGACCCTCGGGGGTCGCGGCCAGGAGCAGGGGGCCGATGTCACTGGGGACGACGGTCCATTCGAGGTGCGGCCCGCGGGGCCGCTCGGTGCTGTCCACGGCTCCACGGTACGGCCCGCCACCGACAGCGCGGACGGCTTCCGGACCCCAGGGGGCGTTCCCGCGTCAGAAGCCGATCACGGCGTTCTGCACCACGTCGGGCGCGTTCGTGATGATCCCGTCCACGCCCATGTCCCGGACCTTGCGGGCGGTGGCGGCGTCGTCCACGATCCAGGTGTCCACCTCCATGGGCTTGCCGTGGGCCCCCGTCAGGCCGTGCACCGCCGTCACCCAGTCCGCCGTGATCGTCGTGTGCCACGGGTTGATCCGGTCCGTGAACTCCGCGTAGCGGGGCAGGTCGGCCACGGCCGGGGTGCCCAGGAAGGCCGTCACCAGGTCGGGGCGCAGGCCGTGCACGATCCGCACGGAGTCGGCGCTGAAGCTCTGCACGACCAGGCGGCGCGCGACGTGGTCCTCGTCGAGCCAGCCCAGCCGGCCCAGGAGGTCCAGCGTCTCCCCCTCGATCCCGGGGTAGAGCTCCGGTTTCTTGATCTCCAGCAGCAGCTTCTGCCGGTTCTCCTGGACCCGCTCCATGTACGCGCGCAGCGTCGGCACCCGGGCGCCCGCGAAGCGCGGCGCGAACCAGCTGCCCGCGTCCAGCCGTCCGATCTCCGCCGCCGTGAAGTCCTTGACCCGCCAGGGCGCCCGGCCGGGGAAGACCTGCTCGACGTCGGTGGTGCGGGCGAGGGTGTCGTCGTGGACCACCACCAGCTCGCCGTCCCTGGTCCGCTGGACGTCGTTCTCGACCCAGTCGAAGCCCAGCCGCCCGGCCAGGTCGATCGCTTCGAGGGTGTTCTCCGGGGCGTACGCGGAAGCCCCCCGGTGGGCGTACACGACGGGGCCCAGGACCCCGCCCGCGGCGTCGGGGGAGCCGGGGCCGGTGGCGGCCGGGGAGGCCGTCCCGCCCAGCAGCGTGAGGGCGAAACCCAGGATCGCGGCGGCTGCCGCGGTGGCGGGTCGGACGTACATGTGGTCTCTCCTCGGGTCGTGAGCCCTGGTCCTGCGTCAGACGGGTGCGGAGCGGGAGCCGTTGCGGCGGTGCACTTCACGGCGGAGCGTTCACGGCGATCATCGGCGCGAAGATCACCGGGACGCCACCGAACTACGACAAACAGACCGGAAAGGAGGAGATCCGCTCCGCCCGCCGGGCCTGTCGCAGGGCCCCGCGGCCCCGCGGAAGGGCGTGAGTGTCAGTGCGGGGTCGTACGGTGGACTCATGCGGCCCGTATCGAAGATCGAACGCACGGTGGCACCCTTTGAGGTCGTCAGCCCGTACCAGCCCAGCGGTGACCAGCCGGCGGCCATCGCCGAGCTGGAGAAGCGCATCCGCGCAGGTGAGAAGGACGTCGTACTGCTCGGTGCGACCGGCACGGGCAAGTCCGCCACCACGGCGTGGATGATCGAGAAGCTCCAGCGCCCCACGCTGGTGATGGCGCCGAACAAGACGCTGGCCGCCCAGCTGGCCAACGAGTTCCGCGAGCTCCTGCCGAACAACGCCGTCGAGTACTTCGTCTCGTACTACGACTACTACCAGCCCGAGGCCTACGTACCGCAGTCGGACACCTACATCGAGAAGGACTCCTCGATCAACGAGGAGGTGGAGCGGCTGCGCCACTCCGCCACCAACTCGCTGCTCACCCGCCGCGACGTGATCGTCGTCGCCTCCGTGTCCTGCATCTACGGCCTCGGCACCCCGCAGGAGTACGTGGACCGGATGGTCCCCCTCAAGGTGGGCGAGGAGATCGACCGGGACCAGCTCCTGCGCCGCTTCGTTGACATCCAGTACACCCGCAACGACCTGGCCTTCACGCGCGGCACCTTCCGGGTGCGCGGCGACACCATCGAGATCTTCCCGGTCTACGAGGAACTGGCCGTCCGCATCGAGATGTTCGGCGACGAGATCGAGGCCCTGTCCACCCTGCACCCGCTGACCGGCGAGGTCATCAGCGAGGACCGCGAGCTCTACGTCTTCCCCGCCAGCCACTACGTCGCCGGCCCCGAGCGCATGGAGAAGGCGATCGCCGGCATCGAGGCCGAGCTCGCCGAGCGGCTCGCGGAGCTGGAGAAGCAGGGCAAGATGCTGGAGGCCCAGCGGCTGCGCATGCGCACCACCTACGACCTGGAGATGATGCGCCAGATCGGTTCCTGCTCCGGCATCGAGAACTACTCGCTGCACATGGACGACCGCGAGCGCGGCTCGGCCCCGAACACCCTCATCGACTACTTCCCCGAGGACTTCCTCCTCGTCATCGACGAGTCGCACGTCACCGTGCCGCAGATCGGCGCCATGTACGAGGGCGACGCCTCGCGCAAGCGGACCCTGGTCGACCACGGCTTCCGGCTGCCGTCCGCGCTCGACAACCGGCCGCTGAAGTGGGAGGAGTTCCAGGAGCGCATCGGCCAGACCGTCTACCTGTCGGCGACCCCCGGCAAGTACGAGCTCTCCCGCGGCGACGGGTTCGTCGAGCAGATCATCCGCCCCACCGGCCTCGTCGACCCCGAGGTCGTGGTCAAGCCCACCGAGGGCCAGATCGACGACCTCGTGCACGAGATCCGCGGCCGCGTGGAGAAGGACGAGCGGGTCCTGGTCACCACCCTCACCAAGAAGATGGCCGAGGACCTCACCGACTACTTCCTGGAGCTGGGCATCCAGGTCCGCTACCTGCACAGCGACGTCGACACCCTGCGCCGCATCGAGCTGCTGCGCGAGCTGCGGGCCGGCGAGTACGACGTGCTGGTCGGCATCAACCTGCTGCGCGAGGGCCTCGACCTGCCCGAGGTGTCGCTCGTGGCGATCCTCGACGCCGACAAGGAGGGCTTCCTGCGTTCGGGGACCTCCCTCATCCAGACCATCGGCCGCGCCGCCCGCAACGTCTCCGGCCAGGTCCACATGTACGCGGACAAGATGACGCCGGCGATGGAGAAGGCCATCGAGGAGACCAACCGGCGCCGCGAGAAGCAGATCGCCTACAACACGGCCAACGGGATCGACCCGCAGCCGCTGCGCAAGAAGATCAACGACATCGTCGCCACCATCGCCCGCGAGGAGCTGGACACCGAGGAGCTCCTCGGCACCGGCTACCGGCAGGCCAAGGACGGCAAGGCCGCCAAGGCCCCGGTCCCCGCGCTCGGCGGCAAGGCCGCGGCCCCGGCCAAGGGGAAGGGCGGCAAGGCGGCCAAGGGCGCCGCCGCCGCGCCCACCGACCGGCCCGCCGCCGAACTGGCCGCGCTCATCGAGCAGATGACCGAGCGGATGAGGGGAGCGGCCGCCGAGCTCCAGTTCGAGGTCGCCGCCCGGATCAGGGACGAGGTGGGCGAGCTCAAGAAGGAGCTCCGTCAGATGAGGGAAGCGGGCCTCGCCTGACCCCGGGGCGGTCAGTAGGGTGTGGAAACGCCGCAGGTGCACGCTGCGGGCCTTTAGGGGCGGGCTATGGAGAGGGGAACACGCGTGACGGTCAACATGACCAAGGGTCAGGCCATCAGTCTGCAGAAGCAGGACGGCGGCACGCTGACCGCGGTCCGGATGGGCCTGGGCTGGCAGGCGGCCAAGCGCCGGGGGCTGTTCGGCTCGCGGACGCGGGAGATCGACCTGGACGCGTCGGCGGTGCTCTTCGCCGACACGCAGCCGGTGGACGTGGTGTTCTTCCGGCACCTGCAGAGCGACGACGGCTCGGTCCGCCACACCGGTGACAACCTGGTCGGCGGCGTGGGTCAGGGCGGGGACGACGAGGCCATCCTCGTCGACCTCCAGCGGGTCCCGGTCCACATCGACACGATCGTCTTCACGGTGAACTCGTTCACCGGCCAGACCTTCCAGGAAGTGCAGAACGCCTTCTGCCGCATCGTCGACGAGACCAACGGCCAGGAGCTGGCCCGCTACACCCTCGACGGCGGCGGCCAGTACACCGCGCAGATCATGGCGAAGGTGTCCCGGTCCGGCACCGGCTGGAAGATGACGGCCCTCGGCAACCCGGCCAACGGCCGGACCTTCCAGGACCTGATGCCGGCGATCCTGCCGCACCTGTAAGAGCAGTACCGACAAGAGAAGAAGGCACGGGGGAGGGGCTGCACGATGACGGCCGAACTGGTCCGGGGGCAGAACCACCCCGTGCCCCACGACAGGGTCGAGGTCAGGGTCTCGGCGGGCACGCCCGTGCTCGCCCTGGCGTCCCTGGCCGACGAAGAGGGCCGTCTGGCGGGCCCCGGGGCGCTGGCCCGGCCGGGCGCCCCGGCCCCCGCCTGGCTCCGGCTGCCGCAGGAGGCCGCCGACCGGCACACGCTGGCCGTCGACCTCGAAGCCGTGGCCGCGGAGGTCCACCGGATCGGCCTGCTCCTCGTCCTGCCGCCCGGCGGGCCGCCGGGCTTCGGCTCCGTGCCCGCCCCGCACGCGGCGGTGGCCCCGCCGGACGGGCCCGAGTTCGCCGGCTTCACCCTCACCGGGCTCGGCGCCGAGACCGCCGTCGTGGCCCTGGAGCTCTACCGGCGCCAGGGCGCCTGGAAGGTCCGGGCCGTCGGCCAGGGGTACGCCGAGGGCCTCGGCGCCCTGCTCACCGACGGGGGTCTGCCCGCGCCGCAGGCCGCCGAGCTGGCCGCCGCCGCCCTGCGCGGGCCCGCGGGGGCCGCCGGGGGCGACCGCGCCCTCGCCGCCCTGCCCCCGCAGGCCCAGGGCACCCCGCACCCCGGCCGGCAGGCCAGCCCGGCTCCGGCCTCCGCCCCCGAACCGCCCGGCCCGGTCCCGGTCTCCGGCGTCCCCTACCCGGGCACGCCCGGCCCCGCCCCCTCCGCCCCGGGGGACACCGCGGCGACGCAGGGCCCGCCCACCATCGACTACGCCCACCCGCGCCGTCGGCGCACCAGCGCCGAAGCCCCCGAGCCCGCACCCCGGCCCGCTCCCGCCGCCGACCCCGGCCGGCCCCCGGCCCCGGTCGCCGGGGACGCCAGCGGCTGGTCCATGGACGAGCGGCTCTACAACCAGGTCTGGGGCATGTTCGAGGACCTGGCCCGCACCGTCGCCGCCTACCGCAGCGCCGTCGACTTCGCCGACTCGCGGCAGGACCGCGAACTGGACGAGGCCCTGTCCGACCCGCGCCACCGCATCGGCGGCGCCGGGGACGCCGCCCGCGAGACCGCCCGGGCCCGCCGGGACGACCTGGTCGCGCAGGCCCGGGCCGTCCTCGACCGGGACCTCGCCCAGCTGGTCGCCGAGTCCGAAGTGGTCGAACCCGCGCTGCCGGCCGCGTACGCCCGCTGGGACAACCCGGTCTGGCACGGCGGCGGCGTGCCCGAGGAGGCCCCGCTCGCGCTGCGCCTGGGCAACCTGAGCCTGCCCGAGATGCCGGGCCTGCGGATCCCGATGCTGATGCGGGTCCCGCTGGAGCGCGGCCTGTGGATCGACAACGGCCGCACCGGCTCCGAGGCCGCCATGGCCATGGACACCGACCGGCTGCGCCGCGCCGCCATGGACATGGCCGTCGCGCACGCCGTGCGGCTGCTCGCGGTGCACCCCGCCGACCGCATCTCCGTCCACGTCATCGACGCCGCAGGGGCGGGCGCCGCCTCCCTGGCCCCGCTGGTGCGGGCCGGGGTGCTGGCGGCACCGCCCGCCGCCGGCGCCGAGGGGGTCGGCCGGACCCTGGCGCAGCTCACGCGGCGCGTGGACCTCGTACAGATGGCGCTGCGGGCCGGTGCCCCCGAGGAGCTGCCCGCGGACGTGGACCGGGCGGAGCAGCTGCTGATCGTGCACGACTTCCCGCACGGCTTCGACGACCGGGCGGTCACCCAGCTGCGCTACCTGGCCGACGAGGGGCCGTCGGTCGGGGTGCACCTGCTGATGGTCGCGGACCGGGAGGAGGCCTCCGCGTACGGGCCGCTGCTGGACCCGCTGTGGCGCTCGCTGATGCGGCTGTCCCCGGTGCCGGACGGCCACCTTGCCGACCCCTGGGTCCAGCACGCCTGGACCTTCGAGCCGGACCTGCCCCCGCAGGGGAGCACGGTGCTCGAACGGGCTCTGGAGCGGGTGCGGGAGGCGCGGCGCACGACCCGCCCATGAGCGGACCATGACCGGTGGGTGACCTCTTCTTGGGGAGCCCTTTACCTTTTACCTCTTTCGCGGGTACCCTGGGACCCGCGGAGGGGAGTATTCCTGCTATTTCCTGCGCGGCGTGCCCGTCAATACGGACCACTGTGGTGATCTGACGCAGTGAGTCCCGGGGCGCCGGCCCGCGGCCTGACGGCCGCCGGGTGGAAGAGACCTCCGGCAGCGATGACGCTGACCATGTGCTGAGCCATCTGCCGGAGGCGTGAATTACCGTGGACGTTTCGTTGACCTTGTGGGTGCTGACCGTTGCCGGTCTGTGCATCCTCATCGGCGCCGATTTCCTCATCGGCCGCAAACCGCACGACGTTTCGATCAAGGAAGCGGGCATCTGGACCGTCGTCTGGATCGTGCTCGCCGCCCTCTTCGGCCTCGGCCTGCTGTTCTTCGGCAACGCCCAGGCCTCCCAGGAGTTCTTCGCCGGCTTCATCACCGAGAAGTCCCTGAGCGTGGACAACCTCTTCGTCTTCGTCCTGATCATGGCGAAGTTCTCCGTACCCTCCCACCTCCAGCAGCGCGTCCTGCTGGTGGGCGTACTGATCGCCCTCGTCCTGCGCGCGATCTTCATCGCGGCCGGTGCCGCGATCATCACCACCTTCTCGTGGGTCTTCTACATCTTCGGCGCCTTCCTGATCTACACCGCCTGGAAGCTGATCCAGGAAGCCCGCAAGGACGAGGAGGAAGAGGACTTCGAGGAGAACCGC
This sequence comes from Streptomyces sp. NPDC044002, assembly GCF_056434525.1. Classification (NCBI taxonomy): domain Bacteria; kingdom Bacillati; phylum Actinomycetota; class Actinomycetes; order Kitasatosporales; family Streptomycetaceae; genus Streptomyces; species Streptomyces sp. NPDC044002. The sequence continues at coordinate 27,754 of NZ_JBWKEZ010000046.1, read as the reverse complement.
CTCCTGAAGTCGATCGAGAAGAAGTTCGGCGTCGCCGACCGCTACCACGGCACCAAGCTCTTCATCCGGAGCAACGGCAAGCGCGTCCTGACCCCGCTGATGGTCGTGATGCTCGCCATCGGCACCACCGACGTGCTCTTCGCCCTGGACTCGATCCCCGCGATCTTCGGCCTCACCCAGGACCCGTACATCGTCTTCACCGCGAACGCCTTCGCCCTCATGGGCCTGCGCCAGCTGTACTTCCTGATCGGCGGCCTGCTCAAGAAGCTGGTCCACCTCAGCTACGGCCTGTCGGTGATCCTCGGCTTCATCGGCGTCAAGCTGGTGCTGCACGCCCTGCACGAGTCCGGGGTGCACGTCCCGCAGATCTCCATCCCGGTCTCCCTGGGCGTCATCTGCGGCGTCCTGGTCATCACCACCATCACCAGCCTGATCGCCTCGAAGAAGCAGGCCGAGGCCGAGGCCGCCGCCGCGGAGCCGAAGAGCGTCGACGCCTGACCGGCCGCCCGTACGGGAAGGGCCCGGGAGCAGCCGCTCCCGGGCCCTTCGCCGTTCTCGCGGCACCCCGCCTCACGCCACCGCGGGCTCGCTGCTCGCCGCCCGGGCCAGGGCCGGCCGGGTGTCCGGGAGCAGGGCGAAACAGCCCAGGCTGACCAGCGAGACCCCCGTCAGGTACACCGCCACGCCCCACGGCGGGCCCGCGCCGTCCGCCAGGGCCGTCGCCACGACCGGGGTCAGCGCCCCGCCCAGCACGCCGCCCAGGTTGTAGCCGACGGCCGCACCCGTGCACCGCAGCCGCGGGGCGTACAGCTCGGGCAGGTAGGCGCCGACCACGGCGAACATCAGCACCATCGCGAGCAGCGCGCCGACGCAGCCCACCGTCATCAGCAGCGGGTCCGCGGTGTCCAGCAGGGCGACGAACGGGAACATCCACAGCGCGCAGGCCGCACTGCCGGCCAGGCAGAGGGGCCGCCGGCCCCAGCGGTCGCCGAGCACCGCCAGGACGGGGGTGACCAGCCCCTTGAGCAGGACCGCCGCCATGACGATGGCCAGCATCACGGTCCGGTCTACGCCGAGCCGGCCGGTGGCGTACGCGAGGGACCAGGTGGTGACCGTGTAGAAGACGGCATACCCGACCGACATCGCCCCGCCGGTCAGCAGGAGCAGCCGCCAGTGGCCGCGCACCACCTCGGCGAGCGGGGCGTCGGCCTGCCGGCCTGCCTCGGCGAGGCCGCGGAACTCCGGGGTCTCCTCGACCGACCGGCGCAGCCACAGCCCGGCCAGCGCCAGCAGCCCGGCCGCCCAGAACGGCACCCGCCAGCCCCAGGAGGCGAACTGGGCCTCGCTCAGCGCCCCGGACAGCCCCAATGTCAGGCCGTTGGCCAGCAGGAATCCGGCCGCTGGGCCCATCTGGGGGAAGCTCGACCACAGCCCGCGCCGCCGTTCGGGGGCGTGCTCGGCGGTCAGCAGTACGGCCCCGCCCCATTCGCCGCCGAGGCCCAGCCCCTGGAGGAAGCGCAGCAGGAGCAGCAGGACCGGCGCGGCGATGCCGATGGAGGCGAAGGAGGGCACGCATCCGACGGCCACCGTGGCGATGCCGGTCAGGAGCAGCGAGCCGAGCAGTACGGGGCGGCGCCCGTAGCGGTCGCCGATGTGGCCGAAGAGGGCCGAGCCGAGCGGGCGGGCGACGAAGCCGACGCCGAACGTGCCGAAGGCGGCGAGGGTGCCGGCGAGCGGTGAGAAGGAGGGGAAGAAGAGGGGGCCGAGGACCAGGGCGGCGGCCGTGCCGTAGACGAAGAAGTCGTAGAACTCGATGGCGGTGCCGACCAGGGAGGCGGTGGCGAGCCGGAGCATCGAGGGGGAGGCCGGGGAAGTGGCGGGGGGCGGGGAGGGGTGTTGTTGCATGGTGCAGCAACTACCCCAACCCGCGCCCCCAGGACATGCGTTCGGTCAAGGTCGACCGGAAGGAGTGCACGGACCCGCGGTGTTGACCGGAGGCCGCCCCGGGCCGCGGCCGCCGCGAGCCGCGCCCGCGACCAGCGGCGCTCGCTACCAGCCGCGCTCGCGCCACTCCGCGAGGTGCGGGCGCTCGGTGCCGAGCGTGGTGTCGTTCCCGTGGCCGGGGTAGACCCAGGTCTCGTCCGGCAGCTGCTCGAAGAGCTTGTGCTGGACGTCGTCGATGAGACTGGCGAAGTTCTTCGCGTCGCCCCACGTGTTGCCCACGCCGCCCGGGAACAGGCAGTCGCCGGTGAACACGTGCGGGTGGCCGTGCGGGTCGTCGTAGACCAGCGCGATCGAGCCGGGGGTGTGCCCGACCAGGTGGCGGGCGGTCAGGGTGACCCGTCCGACGGTGATCGTGTCGCCGTCCTGGACCAGGACGTCCGTGGGGACGGGGATGCCCTCGGCGTCGTACTCGCCCGCGTAGGTGCGCGCGCCGGTGGCGTCGACGACCTCCTGGAGCGCACTCCAGTGGTCGCCGTGCTGGTGGGTGGTGACGACGGACGCGATGCCGTCGTCGCCGATCAGGTGCAGCAGGGTGCTCGCCTCGGCTGCCGCGTCGATCAGCAGCTGCTCGCCGGTGGCCCGGCAGCGCAGCAGGTACGCGTTGTTGTTCATGGAACCGACCGCGACCTTGGAAATCATCAGGTCCGCGAGTTCGTGCACGTCGGCCGGACCGCCGACCTTGACCGCTCCGCTGTACGTCATGTCGGAATCCTAGAGCGCGGGGAGTTCGGGCACGGCGTCCCCGGCCTCGATGGCGAGGTGGGCGCCCTTGGAGCCGCGGCCGGCCAGCCAGCCGAGCAGGTCCTCCCGCGAGCCGCTGAGGGTCACCGGGGTGCCCTCGGTGCCGCCCGTGCGCGCGACGAAGGTGCCGTCCGAGAACTGGAGGGTGACCGGCGGGACGTCGGGGCGGCCGGACCAGCGGTCGGCGAGGAAGGCGATCTCGCGGTCGGCGAATTCCGTCGGGAGGTCGGAGAGCTCGTAGCCCACGTTCAGGTCGACGTGGTGGAGCTCGACCTCCACGAGGCGCCGGAAGGGCACGTTGGCAGCCAGGTCGGTGACGCCGTTGCGCAGCTCGACGGTGCGCTGCCAGTCCTGGGCGGGCTCGGTGGTGGCGAGGAAGCGGGCCCCGGAATCACGGAGGTCCGTCAGGTGTTCTTCCAGGGGCCGCCCGGCGTCCCGCTCGATGTCCGCGTCGCGGGCGGCGGCGCTCTCGTACATGGGGCGGCCCTCCAGGACGTTCACGAGGGCGTCGGCGTTGCGTGCCAGGTGGGCCAGGATGTGGCCGCGGGTCCAGCCCGGGAGGTGTGACTCCTCGGAGAGGGAGGCGTTGTCCAGTTTCGCGACCGCGGTCAGCAGCCGGTCCGTGGCTTCACGTACAGAGGCCAGGTCGTGCACATGATCAGTCATGGTTCCGAGCCTAGTGCTCGCGGGGGCCCGCCACACGATCGGGTGAAGCGGTCTCGGGAGTGCCGTAAATCGAATGTGCGTGCTATACGCTCGGAAGCCAGACTCCATCCCATCGCAGAGGCGCCCCCCATACCCTGGACAGTCGGGGCCCGTGCCCCCGCTCACTCAAGAAAGGTGCGACCGGCGTGACCGACCGTCTCATCGTTCGTGGCGCTCGCGAGCACAACCTGAAGAACGTCTCGCTCGACCTGCCCCGCGACTCGCTCATCGTCTTCACCGGCCTCTCCGGCTCGGGCAAGTCCTCCCTGGCCTTCGACACGATCTTCGCCGAGGGGCAGCGCCGCTACGTCGAGTCGCTGTCCTCCTACGCCCGGCAGTTCCTGGGGCAGATGGACAAGCCCGACGTGGACTTCATCGAGGGCCTCTCCCCGGCCGTCTCGATCGACCAGAAGTCGACCTCGCGCAACCCCCGCTCCACCGTCGGCACGATCACCGAGGTCTACGACTACCTCCGCCTGCTCTTCGCCCGCATCGGCAAGCCGCACTGTCCCGAGTGCCGCCGCCCGATCTCCCGGCAGTCGCCGCAGGCGATCGTCGACAAGGTCCTGGCGCTCCCCGAGGGCAGCCGCTTCCAGGTGCTGTCCCCGCTGGTCCGCGAGCGCAAGGGCGAGTTCGTCGACCTCTTCGCCGACCTCCAGACCAAGGGCTACAGCCGGGCGCGGGTGGACGGGGAGACCATCCAGCTCTCCGAACCGCCCGTGCTGAAGAAGCAGGAGAAGCACACCATCGAGGTGGTCGTCGACCGCCTCACCGTCAAGGACAGCGCCAAGCGCCGGCTCACCGACTCCGTCGAGACCGCGCTCGGCCTCTCCGGCGGCATGGTGATCCTGGACTTCGTCGACCTCGCCGAGGACGACCCCGAGCGCGAGCGGATGTACTCCGAGCACCTCTACTGCCCCTACGACGACCTCTCCTTCGAGGAGCTGGAGCCGCGCTCCTTCTCCTTCAACTCGCCCTTCGGCGCCTGCCCCGAGTGCACCGGCATCGGCACCCGCATGGAGGTCGACCCGGAGCTGATCGTCCCGGACGAGGACAAGTCCCTGGACGAGGGCGCGGTCTCGCCGTGGGCGCTCGGCCACACCAAGGACTACTTCCAGCGGCTGATCGGCGCCCTCGCCGGTGAGCTGGGCTTCCGGACCGACATCCCGTGGGCCGGGCTGCCGCAGCGGGCGAAGAAGGCCCTGCTCCACGGCCACAAGACCCAGATCGAGGTCCGCTACCGCAACCGGTACGGGCGCGAGCGGGCGTACACGACGGCCTTCGAGGGCGCCGTGCCGTTCGTCAAGCGCCGGCACGCAGAGTCCGAGAGCGACGCCAGCCGCGAGCGCTTCGAGGGCTACATGCGCGAGGTGCCCTGTCCGACCTGTGAGGGCACCCGGCTCAAGCCGATCGTGCTCGCGGTGACGGTGATGGAGCGCTCCATCGCCGAGGTCGCCGCGATGTCGATCAGCGAGTGCGCCGACTTCCTGGGGCAGCTGAAGCTCGACGCCCGCGACAAGAAGATCGCCGAGCGGGTCCTCAAGGAGGTCAACGAACGCCTCCGCTTCCTCGTGGACGTGGGCCTGGACTACCTCTCCCTGAACCGCGCCGCGGGCACCCTCTCGGGCGGCGAGGCCCAGCGCATCCGGCTGGCCACGCAGATCGGCTCCGGCCTGGTCGGCGTGCTGTACGTACTGGACGAGCCGTCCATCGGCCTGCACCAGCGCGACAACCACCGGCTGATCGAGACGCTGGTGCGGCTGCGGGACATGGGCAACACGCTCATCGTCGTCGAGCACGACGAGGACACCATCAAGGTGGCCGACTGGGTCGTGGACATCGGCCCCGGCGCCGGCGAGCACGGCGGCAAGGTCGTGCACAGCGGCTCCCTGAAGGAGCTGCTGGAGAACGGCGAGTCGATGACCGGCCAGTACCTGTCGGGCAAGAAGTCGATCCCCGTCCCGGACGTACGCCGCCCGGTGAACGGCGAGCGCAGGCTGACGGTGCACGGCGCCAAGGAGAACAACCTGCGGGACATCGACGTGTCCTTCCCGCTGGGCGTGCTCACGGCGGTCACCGGAGTCTCCGGCTCCGGCAAGTCGACGCTGGTCAACGACATCCTCTACACGCACCTGGCGCGCGAGCTGAACGGCGCCCGGTCGGTGCCGGGCCGCCACACGCGGGTGGACGGCGACGACCTCGTCGACAAGGTCGTGCACGTCGACCAGTCGCCGATCGGCCGGACCCCGCGGTCCAACCCGGCGACGTACACGGGCGTCTTCGACCACGTGCGCAAGCTCTTCGCGGAGACGATGGAGGCGAAGGTCCGCGGCTACCTGCCGGGCCGCTTCTCCTTCAACGTCAAGGGCGGCCGGTGCGAGAACTGCTCCGGCGACGGCACCATCAAGATCGAGATGAACTTCTTGCCGGACGTGTACGTCCCGTGCGAGGTCTGCCACGGCGACCGGTACAACCGGGAGACGCTGGAGGTGCACTACAAGGGCAAGTCCATCGCGGAAGTCCTGAACATGCCGATCGAGGAGGCGCTGGACTTCTTCGAGGCCGTGCCGACCATCGCCCGGCACCTGCGCACGCTGAACGAGGTCGGGCTCGGCTACGTCCGCCTCGGCCAGTCCGCGCCGACCCTGTCCGGTGGCGAGGCGCAGCGCGTGAAGCTGGCGTCGGAGCTGCAGAAGCGGTCGACGGGCCGGACGGTGTACGTACTGGACGAGCCGACGACGGGTCTGCACTTCGAGGACATCTCGAAGCTGATCAAGGTGCTGTCCGGGCTGGTGGACAAGGGGAACTCGGTGATCGTCATCGAGCACAACCTCGACGTCATCAAGACCGCGGACTGGGTCGTCGACATGGGCCCCGAGGGCGGCTACGGCGGCGGCCTGGTGGTGGCCGAGGGCACGCCCGAGCAGGTCGCGTCGGTGGGCGCGAGCCACACGGGCAAGTTCCTGCGGGACATCCTGGGGGCGGAGCGGATCTCCGACGCGGGGGCGCCTCCGGCTGCGGTTCCCGCGAGGAAGCGGGCGGCGGCCAAGAAGGCGGCCCCGGCGAAGAAGGCTGCGCCCCGCACCCGCAAGGCGTAGCGCTCCCGCTCAGGGGCGGGGGGCACCGCTGCGCGGGCCACTCCCCGCCCCGCCCTTCGCCCGTTCCCCGGGGGCTCCGCCCCCAGACCCCCGCGCCTCAAACGCCGGCGGGGCTATGTATAGCCCGTCCGGCGTTTGAGGACCGGGGTCAGGGGCGGAGCCCCTGGGAACGGTGGAAGGGCGGGGAGGGGCCGGCCCCGCGCAGCGGCACTCCCGGCCGCGGACACCCCCTAGGCGGCGACGCCAAGGGCATGGCCCGCCACCGCCGGATCGCTCAGGGCACTGAGCAGCGCGTCCGCGACATCCCCGCGGGCGATCACCTTCCCGCCCGGCACATTGGCGTCCAGCGCCCGCCGGTAGGCCCCCGTGCGCGGCCGGTTGAGCAGCCGCGGCGGGCGGACCACCGTCCACTCGGTCCGGCTCGCGCCGATCGCCGCCTCCATGACCGCCAGGTCGGCGTACAGGTCCCGCAGCAGCCTCCGCAGCAGCGGGTAGACCACCACCCTCGTCAGCACCCCGTCCTCCGGCAGCTCCGGCGCCAGCGGTGCCGCGCTGACCGCGGACAGCCGGCTCACCCCGGCCCGGTCCATCGCGGAGACGATCGCCCGCAGCGCCGGTCCGGCGATCGGGGTCAGCCGGGCCTGCTTGTTGTTCGCGGGGCCGAGCGCCGAGACCACCGCCTGCCGCCCCGCGAGGACCGGCAGCAGCGCCTCCTCGTCCGTCAGGTCCGCCACCACCGCCACCCGCAGCCGGTCGTGCGCGGGCACGTCCAGCCGGGAGGGGTCGCGGACGACGGCCGTCACCTCGTGGCCCGCGTCCAGCGCCTGCCGGACCACCTCGCGGCCGACGCCGCCCGTCGCTCCGAACACCGTGATCTTCATCGTGGGACCCCCGTCCAGGATGGTGGGTGAGTGCTCACTCACCCCTCTGTCCACTAGGGTGAGTGAATGCCCACCCCTACGTCAAGCCGTCCCACGCCCGAGCGCCTGCTGGACGCCGCCGAGAGCCTCATGCGCACCGTCGGCCTCGCCAACGCCACCACCAAGGCGATCGCCCGCGAGGCGGGCTGCTCGGAGGCGGCGCTCTACAAGCACTTCGCCAACAAGGAAGAGCTGTTCGTGCGCGTGCTGCTGGAGCGCACCCCGAACGCCGGCCCGCTGATGGCGGCCCTCGCCGCCGACCCCGACGAGGGCGGGGGAGAGCCCGCGCTCACCGCCATCGCCCGGCACGCCTCGCTCTTCTACGCCGAGGCCATGCCGATGGCCGCCTCGCTCTTCGCCGAACCCGCCCTGCTCAGCCGCCACCGCGAGGGGGTCCGGGAGATCGGCGCAGGCCCGCACGTGGTGCTGGACGCCCTGGAGGGGCGGCTGCGCCGCGAGCTCGCCGCCGGCCGGCTCCGCGAGGACGCCGACCCCCGGGCCGCCGCCGCGCTGCTGCTCGGCGCCTGCTTCCAGCGGGCCTTCTTCCTGCACTTCTCCGGCGCCGACGTGGTCCAGCCGGTCGAGGAGTTCGCCCCGGCCCTCGCCCGGACCCTGTGGGCGGCCATCGGCTGAGCCGCCGGGCTACAGCTCCGCCGCGTAAGGGGGCTCGGCGCCCGCCCGGGTGCAGGTCAGCGCGGCCGCGCGGGCCGCATAGGCCAGGACGTCCGGCCAGTCGGCGGCGCCGGCGTCCGGGGCCCCGGCGAGCCGGTGCAGCAGCGCCGCGTTGACGGTGTCGCCCGCGCCGATGGTGTCCGCCACGGTGACGGGGAGGGCCGCCGCGCTGTGCTCCGCACCGTCCGCGGTCCACACCGTCAGACCCGCCGCGCCCCGGGTGAGCACCACCGCCGACGGGCCGGCCGCCAGCCAGTCGCCGACCCGGCCGCCCAGCCAGGCCGCGTCCTCCTCCGAGAGCTTGAGCACCGACACGTACGGCAGCCACCCCCGGAACCGCTCCCGGTACGCCTCCGGGTCCGCGATCAGCGCCGGGCGGACGTTGGGGTCCAGCAGGGTCAGCAGCCCGCGCCGCGACTCCCGGCGCAGCAGCGCCTCGTACGCGGACGCGCCCGGCTCCAGCACCAGCGAACAGGTCCCGAGCGCGAGGGCCCGTACCCCCGCGGGCAGCGCGGGCGGCAGGGCGAACAGCCGGTCGGCGGTCCCCTCGACGTAGAAGCCGTACACGGCCGAGCCGTCCGGGCCCAGCGAGGGCACGGCCAGCGTGGTCGGCTCGGGCCCGCGCTGCACCAGCGAGAGGTCCACCCCGGCGGCCCGCAGCCCCGCCAGCAGGCTCTCCCCGAAGCCGTCCGCCGACACCCGGGAGCAGAAGGCGACCTCCGCCCCGAGCCGGCCCAGCGCCAGGGCGGTGTTGTAGGGCCCGCCGCCGGGCCGGGGCAGCAGGGCGCCCGCCGGCCGCTCGACGGGCACGAGGTCGATCAGGGCTTCTCCGCCGACGACGATCACGCGGGGGAAGGTATCCCATCGGACGCCGGTATCGTCGGGTCGACCCGTGGACCCCGCACCCGGGGCCCGCCACTCGTGCCAGGAGAACCGCATGTCCGCGCAGCAGCCCGCCGCCCGCCGTACCGTCCTCAAGGGCGCCGCCGCGCTCGCCGGGGCCGTGGGCGCGGGGACGGCGCTCACCGCCTGCTCCACCGAGACCAACAGCGGCGCCGGCAGCCCGGCCGTCCCGAAGGAGCCGGTGGAGCTCGGCGGCGCGGCCGACGTCCCGGTCGGCGGCGCGAAGCTGTTCCGCGAGCGCAAGGTCGTCGTCAGCTGCCAGGCGGAGGGCCAGTACAAGGCGTTCAGCGCCCAGTGCACGCACGCCGGCTGCGTCCTCGACAAGATCGTCGAGGGGGAGGGCAACTGCCCCTGCCACGGCAGCCGCTTCGACGTCACCACCGGCAAGGTCCTGCGCGGCCCGGCCACCGACCCGCTCCCGGCCGTCCCGGTCAAGGTGGAGAACGGCAAGCTGATCGCGGGCTAGGACCGGTCCCGGGGCTACTCCCAGTCCCAGGTGATGCCCAGGATCCCGCGCCGCACGTCCTGTTCCAGCAGGTGCACCGCGCGGTGGCGGCCGCTCGGGGTGAGGTCGCCGAGGGCGGTGCGGGGGGCTCCTGGGCCCGTGCGGGCGAAGCGGCGGCAGCGGACCGGGAGGGCCGCCTCGTCGAACGCGACCTGGAGCATGTACTGCCCGCCCGCGTAGCTGAAGCCGCGCACGTACTCCGTGCTGCGGCCGCCCGTGCCGTCCGCGATCCCGTAGCCGAAGACGTACGTGTCCCCGCGCCGCAGCCGCGCGTCGAAGAGCAGCTCCGCCACCACCACCCCCGCCTCCGGGTGGCGGCGCACGCGGCCCGTGCGGCAGTTCTCGTACGCCGCCACCTCCACCCGCGTCGCGTCGCACCCCGGATCGCCGTGGTGGACGGCGAGGTAGCGGTCGACGCCGTCGCGGTGGGCCCGGACGATCTGCTGCGACTCCCGCGTGCACAGCTCGCCGCCCGGGCCGATGCGGACCCGCTCGTGGTGGCCGACCGTGTGCAGGCCGCCGTCCGCAGGGAGCTCCATGCCGGCCAGCAGCCCCTCCACCGCCGCGCCCACGCTCACCAGCGCCCGGTAGGAGCGGGCGGCCGGGCGGGGCGGGCCGGTGGCGGGGAGGGGGCCGGCCAGCAGCCGCAGCAGGGAGCCGCCGGGCAGTTCCAGGATCTCCTCCAGGGCGGAGACCGCCCGCAGGGACTCGGGGTGGCGGGGCCGGCGGGCGCCCTGCTGCCAGTAACTGAGGCTGGTCACCCCGAGCTTGATGCCGCGCGCCGCGAGCCGGTGCTGGAGGCGCTGCAGGGGCAGGCCGCGGGCGGCGATGGCGGCCCGCAGGGCGGCGTGGAAGGGGCCGCCGCGCAGCAGCCGTCCGAGCTGCGCGGCGTCCGGCGCGTCTGGCGGGTCGCCGGTGGGCCGCATGGCGACTCCTCTGTGAACGTTCACACGCGCCGGGTGGGGGGCCGGGCCGGTGGTGCCGGGGGACCTGGTGGAACGGCAGTAACCGTTCACACCGCAGCCCCACCGTTCACACTGCAATGTCACCGCGTATTGAAGCGTGTTGACCTGATCGCGACAACACCCTGATGCTCCTCCACAGCGTCCGGACGCGCTCCTCCACCCCCACACACCCCGAGTCCCCACCTCGGGTCCCCATTCGGGAGGAACGCGATGCGCAACAGAAGAGGGCGGCCGTCCCTGGCCGCCTCGCTCATCTCCGCCCTGATCTCCGCCCTGCTCCTCGTCCTGCTGCCCGTGGGCAGCGGCGCCGGTACCGCCACCGCCGCCGGTACGGCCACGGCCACGGCCACGGCCACGGCCACGGCCACGGCCACCGCCACGGGCGCGGACGCCCCGAGCACCGCACTGGCCTGGAAGCGGCTGGGCATCACCATGCAGGCCCAGCAGAAGAACAACTGGTGCTGGGCCGCCGGCGGCAACACCATCGCCAGCTGGTTCGGCCGCAACTACAGCCAGAACCAGTTCTGCAACGCCGCCTTCAACCGCCAGCAGGGCACCGAGTGCCCCAACAACCAGGCCACCCTGGGCAACGTGCAGACCGCACTGCGCTGGGCCGGCATCAACTCCGGGAGCTACGTGACCGGCTGGCTCCAGTACTCCACCGTGCAGACCGAGATCAACGCCGACCGCCCGGTCGAGACCCGCATCCAGTGGTCCAACGGTGGCGGCCACATGCACGTGATCTATGGCTACGACACCGCCAGCAGCTGGGTCTACTGGGGCGACCCCTGGCCCTCCAGCGACCGCTACAACTGGGCCTCCCACGCCTGGTACGTGGACAACAGCACCTTCTCCTGGACCCACTCCCTCTACCGGATCGGGGCGTGACCGCCATGACGCTCCGCGCCTGCGCGGCCGCGCTCCTCACGGCCGCCGCCACCACAGCCGTCGTACTGGCCACGGGCGGCCAGGCCGCCGCCGCTCCCGTACCGCAGCCGCAGACCGCCACCGCCGAGAACCGGGCGGCCGCCCACGAGGCCGCCGCCGCACCCGACACCCTGGCCACCCTCTCCCGGTTCTTCGCCCGCGAGGGGAAGGTGTCGGCCGCCGCCGCGCAGCCCCGCATCGAGGGCGAGGCGACCCCGGTGAGCTACCTGTCGCCGGACTTCGTCGCGGGGAAGGCCGGGGCGCCGGTCGCGCGGCTGGAGTTCCTGGCGAGCGCGGCCGTCTCCTCGGACGGGCAGAAGGCGGCCCTGTGGACCGCGAAGACCGGGGCGGGCTGGCAGGTGGTGAACATCGCCACCGGCGACGACGAGTTCCGCTACGCCCGGCTGGGCGCGGAGAAACTGCCCGGCGGGACCGTGTTCCGCGAGCCGCAGATCGACGCCTGGTACGTGGCCCGGGGAGACAGGGTCCTGCCGCTGGACGAGGACGCGGCGCGGGCCGTGGGGGACCGGGGGACGACGCTGGCCGGATACCGGGCCCGGGTGACGGGACTGTACGGGGACAAGCTGCCCGGGTCGGCGTACGCCGAGGGGGGTAGGGCCGGCGGCTTCGAGCCCCCCGCCGGGGCCGGGCGTGCGGGCGGGTTGCCGGTCGCGGCCGGCGCCGGGGCGCTGGCGCTGGGCGCGGGCGGGGCGGTCGTCCTGCTCCGGCGGCGCCGCACCCTCCGGGGGTAGCCCCTGGCCCCTCCGCTCCGCGGGGTCCGGCCGCCCTGCGGGGTGGGCGGGCCCTGCCGGTGCCCTGGCCGGGCGGTGGGGCGGGGTGGGGCGGGCCCTGCGGGGCTGGTCCCCTACCCGCCCTTCCACCGTTCCCCGGGCTGCGCCCGGACCCCCCTGGGGCTCCGCCCCAGACCCCGCGCCTCAAACGCCGGCGGGGCTGGAGGGTGCGGCGGGGCTGGATTCTGCCGGCGGGGCCGGATGGTGTCGGCCGGGGCTGAGTATGGTGCCGGGGTGCGGAGGGTTGTCGGCCCCCGCCAGTAGGGTGGTTGGCATGGCCGACCCTTCCAGCTACCGTCCCGAGCCCGGGCAGGTCCCCGACTCCCCGGGGGTCTACAAGTTCCGCGACGAGCACCGCCGGGTGATCTACGTCGGGAAGGCCAAGAGCCTGCGCCAGCGCCTGGCGAACTACTTCCAGGACATCGCCGGCCTGCACCCCCGTACCGCGACCATGGTCACCACGGCCGCCTCCGTCGAGTGGACCGTCGTGTCCACCGAGGTCGAGGCGCTCCAGCTCGAATACTCCTGGATCAAGGAGTTCGACCCCCGGTTCAACGTCAAGTACCGGGACGACAAGAGCTACCCCTCCCTCGCCGTGACGATGAACGAGGAATACCCCCGGGTCCAGGTCATGCGCGGCCCCAAGAAGAAGGGCGTGCGCTACTTCGGCCCGTACGGGCACGCCTGGGCCATCCGCGAGACCGTCGACCTGATGCTGCGCGTCTTCCCGGTGCGCACCTGCTCCGCCGGGGTGTTCAAGCGGTCCGCGCAGATCGGCCGCCCCTGCCTGCTCGGCTACATCGGCAAGTGCTCCGCGCCCTGCGTCGGCCGGGTCACCCCCGAGGAGCACCGGGAACTCGCCGAGGACTTCTGCGACTTCATGGCGGGCCGCACCGGCACCTACCTCTCCCGGCTGGAGAAGCAGATGCACGAGGCCGCCGAGGAGATGGAGTACGAGAAGGCCGCCCGCCTCCGCGACGACATAGGCGCCCTGCGCCGCGCGATGGAGAAGAACGCCGTCGTCCTCGCCGACGCCACCGACGCCGACCTCATCGCGGTCGCCGAGGACGAGCTGGAGGCGGCCGTGCAGATCTTCCACGTCCGCGGCGGCCGGGTCCGCGGCCAGCGCGGCTGGGTCACCGACAAGGTCGAGGCCGTCGACACCGCCGGGCTCGTCGAGCACGCCCTCCAGCAGCTGTACGGGGAGGAGAAGGGCGAAGCCGTGCCCAAGGAGGTGCTCGTACCGGCGCTGCCCGAGGACGCGCCCGCCCTCGGCCAGTGGCTCGCCGGCCGGCGCGGGTCCGGGGTCAGCCTGCGCATCCCGCAGCGCGGGGACAAGAAGGCGCTGATGGAGACCGTCCACCGCAACGCCCTGCAGTCCCTCGCCCTGCACAAGACCAAGCGCGCCAGCGACCTCACCACCCGCTCCCGGGCCCTGGAGGAGATCGCCGACGCCCTGGAGCTGGACGGCGCGCCGCTGCGCATCGAGTGCTTCGACATCTCCCACCTCCAGGGCGACGACGTCGTGGCGTCCATGGTCGTCTTCGAGGACGGGCTCGCCAGGAAGAGCGAGTACCGCCGGTTCCAGGTCAAGACCTTCGAGGGGCAGGACGACGTCCGCTCCATGCACGAGGTCGTCTCGCGCCGCTTCCGCCGCTACCTCCAGGAGAAGCTCAAGACGGGGGAGTGGGACGCGGAGGACGGGGAGGTCCCCGAGGACGACGGACGCCCCAAGCGCTTCGCGTACCCGCCGCAGCTCGTCGTCGTCGACGGCGGGCAGCCCCAGGTGGCGGCCGCCAAGCGGGCCCTGGAGGAGCTCGGGATCGACGACGTGGCCGTGTGCGGGCTCGCCAAGCGGCTGGAGGAGGTCTGGCTGCCCGGCGAGGACGACCCCGTCGTGCTGCCCCGCACCAGCGAGGGCCTCTACCTGCTCCAGCGGGTACGTGACGAAGCCCACCGCTTCGCCATCCAGTACCAGCGCAACAAGCGCGGAAAGCGCCTGAAGGCGGGCCCGCTGGACGAGGTCCCGGGCCTCGGAGAGAGCCGCAAGGTGGCCCTGCTGAAGCACTTCGGTTCGGTGAAGAAGCTGAGACAGGCGACAATCGACCAGATCTGCGAGGTCCCGGGCATAGGCCGCAAGACGGCGGAGACCGTGGCCGCCGCCCTCGCCGGGGCGGTTCCCGCCGGTCCTGCCGTCAACACGGCGACAGGAGAGATCATTGAGGACGAGGCCTCCGCACCTGCGGAGACATCGTCCGAACGGGGGACCGCGCCATGACCGAGCACGCGACCGCACAGACCGCACAGACGACCGAGCACACGAACGAGCACGACCGAGACGGAGCACAGGTGAGTACGGGCACGACCGTGGAGCCCGGCGACAACGCCGAGACCGCCATCCCCGAGCTGGTGATCATCTCCGGGATGTCCGGAGCCGGCCGCAGTACGGCGGCCAAGTGTCTGGAGGACCTCGGCTGGTTCGTCGTCGACAACCTCCCGCCGGCGCTGATCCCCACCATGGTGGAGCTCGGCGCCCGCTCCCAGGGCAACGTCGCGCGGATCGCCGTCGTCGTCGACGTCCGCGGCCGCCAGTTCTTCGACGCCCTGCGCGAGTCCCTCTCCGACCTGGAGTCCCGCGGGGTCACCCGGCGCATCGTCTTCCTGGAGTCCTCCGACGACGCGCTGGTCCGCCGCTTCGAGTCGGTCCGCCGCCCGCACCCCCTCCAGGGCGACGGCCGCATCGTCGACGGCATCGCCGCCGAGCGCGACCTGCTGCGCGAGCTGCGCGGCGACGCCGACCTGGTCATCGACACCTCCAGCCTGAACGTGCACGAGCTGCGCGCCAAGATGGACGCCCAGTTCGCGGGCGACGAGGAGCCCGAGCTGCGGGCCACCGTCATGTCCTTCGGCTTCAAGTACGGCCTGCCCGTCGACGCCGACCTCGTCGTCGACTGCCGCTTCATCCCCAACCCGCACTGGGTCCCCGAGCTGCGCCCCTTCACCGGGCTCAACGAGGAGGTGTCGGGCTACGTCTTCAGCCAGCCCGGCGCCAAGGAGTTCCTCGACCGCTACACCGAGCTGCTCCAGCTCATCGCCGCCGGCTACCGCCGCGAGGGCAAGCGGTACGTGACCATCGCGGTCGGCTGCACCGGCGGCAAGCACCGCAGCGTGGCCATGTCCGAGAAGCTCGCCGCCCGCCTCGCCTCCGAGGGAGTCGAGACCGTCGTCGTCCACCGGGACATGGGGCGCGAGTGACCGGACGCACCCTGCGGCTGCGCCGCCTGCGCCGCCTCACCCCCGGACGGGGCGAGGAGGGCGCGGGCCGCGCCGGCCGCCGCGCGGCGTCGAAGGTGGCCGCGCCCAAGGTCGTCGCCCTCGGCGGCGGCATGGGCCTGTCGGCCTCCCTCGCCGCGCTGCGCCGGATCACCGGCGAGCTCACCGCCGTGGTCACCGTCGCGGACGACGGCGGCTCCAGCGGACGGCTCCGGGAGGAGCTGAGCGTGCTGCCGCCGGGCGACCTGCGCAAGGCGCTGGCCGCGCTGTGCGGCGACGACGACTGGGGCCAGACCTGGGCCCGGGTCATCCAGCACCGCTTCCAGTCCGAGGGGGACCTGCACGGGCACGCGGTCGGCAACCTGCTGATCGTCGCCCTGTGGGAGCAGCTCGGCGACCCCGTCCAAGCCCTCGACCTGGTCGGGAAGCTGCTGGGCGCGCAGGGCCGGGTGCTGCCCATGTCGGCGGTGCCGCTGGAGCTCCAGGCCCTGGTCAGGGGCCACGACCCGGCGCGCCCGGACGAGGTCGACACCGTCCGGGGGCAGGCCACGGTCGCGCTCACCCCCGGCGAGGTCCTCTCCGTGCAGGTCGTGCCGACGGACCCGCCGGCCGTGCCGGAGGCCGTCGCCGCCGTGCTCGACGCGGACTGGGTGGTGCTGGGCCCCGGGTCCTGGTTCTCCTCCGTGATCCCGCACCTGCTCGTGCCGGAGCTGCTGGACGCGCTGGTACAGACCAAGGCCCGGCGGGTCCTGTCGCTGAACCTGGCGCCGCAGCCCGGTGAAACCGAGGGCTTCTCTCCGCAGCGTCATTTGGAGGTTTTGGCCCGACACGCCCCTAAACTCGCCCTGGACGTGGTGCTGGCCGACGAGGCCGCCGTGCCCGACCGCGAGTCCCTCGCCGATGCCGCGAAACGGTTCGGTGCCGCGGTCGAGCTGGCGCCCGTGGCCAGGCAGGACGGCTCTCCGAAGCACGATCCGGAGCTGCTGGCCGCCGCGTACGACCGTATTTTTCGGATGCATGGAAGGATCGGCCCATGGCGATGACGCCCGCGGTGAAGGATGAGATCTCACGCCTCCCCGTCACCCGGACCTGCTGCAGGAAGGCGGAGGTGTCGGCGATCCTGCGGTTCGCGGGCGGCCTGCACCTGGTGAGCGGCCGCATCGTCATCGAGGCGGAGCTGGACACCGGGATCGCCGCCCGGCGGCTGCGCAAGGACATCCTGGAGATCTTCGGCCACTCCTCCGACCTGGTGGTCATGGCCCCGGGCGGCCTGCGCCGCGGCAGCCGCTTCGTCGTACGCGTCGTCGCGGGCGGGGACCAGCTGGCACGCCAGACGGGCCTCGTGGACGGCCGCGGCCGCCCCATCCGGGGCCTCCCCCCGCAGGTGGTCTCCGGCGCCACCTGTGACGCGGAGGCGGCCTGGCGCGGTGCCTTCCTGGCCCACGGCTCCCTCACCGAACCGGGACGCTCCTCCTCCCTGGAGGTCACCTGCCCCGGCCCGGAGGCGGCCCTGGCCCTGGTGGGCGCCGCCCGCAGGCTCTCCATCGCCGCCAAGGCGCGCGAGGTCCGCGGCGTGGACCGGGTCGTGGTCCGCGACGGCGACGCGATCGGCGCCCTGCTGACCCGCCTCGGCGCCCACGAGTCGGTGCTGGCCTGGGAGGAACGGCGGATGCGGCGCGAGGTGCGCGCCACCGCCAACCGCCTCGCCAACTTCGACGACGCCAACCTGCGCCGCTCGGCACGGGCCGCGGTGGCCGCCGGCGCCCGGGTCCAGCGCGCGCTGGAGATCCTCGGCGAGGAGGTCCCCGAGCACCTCGCCGCGGCCGGCCGGCTGCGCATGGAGCACAAGCAGGCCTCCCTGGAGGAGCTGGGCGCGCTCGCCGACCCGCCGCTGACCAAGGACGCCGTCGCCGGCCGGATCCGCCGCCTGCTGGCGATGGCCGACAAGCGGGCCCAGGACCTCGGCATCCCGGGCACCGAGTCGAACCTGGACCTCAGCGAGGAGCTGGCCGACAACATGGCCGGCTGACCCGCGGTTCTCCGGAACGCTCCCGACGGGCCCGCACGCCCACCCGCGTGCGGGCCCGTTCCGTTCCCGTTTGTCCTGTTGACATGTGCATCTTCGGATCGTGAGCCTTGCGTCCGAAGCCTTCGTGTCAGACGACGCCCAGGGGGGCACATGAGGCACCGCGCGAGTTCGATCCTCGCCGCAAGCGCACTCGTCTTCGGAACCACACTGGCCGCGGTACCCGTCGCGGCCCACGCCCAGGCCCACGCCCGGCCCGCGTCCGGCACGGCATCCGGTGCCGACGAGGTACGGGTCTACGACGCCGACATCACCCGCGAGCAGGTCCCGCTCGTCCTCGCCGCGGGCCAGGACGCCCACGAACTCTCCGAGCGCGCCCCGGAGACGGGCACCGCCCGCGTCGAACTCTTCCTCACCGGGGAGCAGGCCGGGCAGCTCGCCGCCCAGGGGGTCAAGCTCGCCGAGCGCAAGGTCCCCGCCCAGGGCCTGGCCCGCGCCAAGGCCGCCGGGGACGGCGTCTTCCGCCCGTACAGCGGCAAGGGCGGACTCCAGGAGGAGATCCTGCGGACCGCGCAGCAGAACCCGGGGCTCACCAAGGTCGTCTCCATCGGCAAGAGCGTCCAGGGCAAGGACATCCTCGCCCTCAAGGTCACCAAGGACGCCAAGCGGACCAGGGACGGCGACAAGCCGTCCGTGCTCTACATGTCCAACCAGCACGCCCGGGAGTGGATCACCCCCGAGATGACCCGGCGGCTGATGCACCACACCCTCGACAACTACGGCAAGGACCCGCGGATCACCAAGCTGGTGGACTCCACCGAGCTGTGGTTCCTGCTCTCGGCCAACCCCGACGGCTACGACCACACGTTCACCTCCGACAGCACCCGGCTGTGGCGCAAGAACCTCCGCGACAACAACGGGGACGGCAAGATCACCGCGGTGGACGGCGTCGACCTCAACCGCAACTTCGCCCACAAGTGGGGCTACGACAACGAAGGTTCCTCCCCGAGCCCCTCCAGCGAGACCTTCCGCGGCCCCAAGGCGCAGTCCGAGCCCGAGACCACCGCCCTCGACGGCTTCGAGAAGCGCATCGGCTTCGAGTACGCGATCAACTACCACTCGGCGTCCGAGCTGATCCTGTACGGCGTGGGCTGGCAGGTCGCCACCCCCACCCCCGACGACGTCGCCTACAAGGCGCTGGCCGGCACCCCCGAGAACCCGGCCGTGCCCGGCTACTACCCGCAGATCTCCTCCGAGCTGTACACGACCAACGGCGAGGCGGACGGCCACGCGGCCAACGTCAACGGCGTCATGATGTTCACGCCGGAGATGACCACCTGCCAGACGGCGTCCGCGATCGACCCGAACGACCCCTGGAAGCCCGAGGACTGCGCCTCCGGGTTCAACTTCCCGGACGACGAGAAGCTGATCCAGCAGGAGTTCGCCAAGAACGTCCCCTTCGCGCTGAGCGTCGGCGAGAGCGCCGCGCACCCCGACCGGCCCTCCTCCGCCGTCGGCCTGAGCGCCGCCGACTTCACCGTCGACCCCTTCACCACCTCCTACGCGGCCAAGGGCGAGGACCAGACGGTCGCCGTCACGGCCCGCAAGGCGCTGAAGGACAAGGAGCTCAACTTCCGCATCAACGGCGGCCGTACGCACGACGAGGAGCTCAAGGCCTGGAAGGGCGGGGACGTCTACGGCGGCGAGGACAACAACTGGTTCGACGAATACCGCGCCGAGGTCGACGGGGCGAAGCCCGGGGACAAGGTCGAGGTCTGGTTCACCGGCCGTGACCGCTCAGGCAAGAAGGTCTCCAGCGAGCACTTCACGTACACCGTGGCCGAGCGGCCGCGCGCGGACGTCCTGGTGATCGCCGAGGAGGGCGCCAAGGCGCAGCACGCCCAGGGCTACGTGGACGCGCTGCAGGCCAACGGGAAATCGGCCGCCGTGTGGGACGTGGCCGCCCAGGGCGTCCCGCACCACCTCGGCGTGCTCTCCCACTTCCGCACGGCCGTCCACTACACCGGCGCCGCCGCCCCCGGCGGCCCCGTCCAGCTGGCGGTCCGCGACTTCCTCAACGAGGGCGGCAGGCTCGTCGAGGCCGGTGAACTGGCCGGCGGCCGGGCCCAGGTCGGCCGAGCCCTGACCGACGACTTCAGCCAGTACTACCTCGGCGCCTACGGCCGCGCCTCGGTCAAGGGCCCGACCGGCTTCACCGGCGCGGGCACCCTGGCCGGCGCCAAGGGCGCCCTCGGCGACGCGGCGGGCAACCCGCTGAACGCCCCCGGCGCCTACACCGTCACCTCCGACGCGCTCCCGGCGGCGCAGTTCCCGCAGTTCAAGAGCGCCCAGGCGGGCCAGTACGCCGGGGTGACGAACCCGTACGCCCCCTACGCGGGCACCGGGATGGCGTCGGCGACCCATGACGACGACGACTGGAAGCGCCTCACGCGCACCATCGACCTCACCAAGGTGACCGCCGCCGACCAGCCGAAGCTGAAGATGGCCCTCAACTGGAACACCGAGGAGGGCTACGACCACGCCGTCCTGGAGGCCCGTACGGCCGGCGGGGACGACTGGACCACACTCCCGGACGCGGGCGGGCTGAGCTCCGCCACAGTCCCGGCGGAATGCGAGGCGGGATTCTTCGTCAACGGCCACCCGTTCCTGCGCCGCTACCTCACCCTCGCCGGCGGCGGCTGCACCGCGTCCGGCAGCAGCGGAGCGTGGAACAGCTTCACCGGCTCCTCCGGCGGCTGGAAGCAGGTCGCCTTCGACCTGAGCGCCTACGCCGGCAAGACCGTGGAGGTCTCCCTCGCCTCCATCACCGACCCCGGCTCGGGCGGCCGCGGCGTCTTCGCCGACGAGGCGCGGGTGTCCGTCGGCGGCGCGGACCAGCCCGCCGAGGGCTTCGAGAGCTCCCTCGGAACGTGGACCGCGCAGCCGGCGCCCGCCGGAAGTCCCGACGTTCCGGGAGATTGGTCCAGGACCGGAGAGCTGTTCAAGTCCTACGCCTCGGTCACTACGCGTGACACGGTGCTCCTCGGCTTCGGGCTGGAGCACGTCAGCACCCCGGCCGACCGCGCCGCGTTGCTCGGCAAGGCGCTCAGGTCCCTGGACCACTGATCCACGACCCGGTCCCCGTTCACTCTCGGTGACGGGGACCAAAGTCCCCGAGGTCCCGTGCCGCGGCCATTGGTACAGGGCCCGGGGCATGTCCCCCGCGCAGAGCGGGGAGTGTCAGGCTCCGACCGATGTCACTCAAAAGCTCACAGAGAGGTAGGGTCGTAAGCGGTCGGGGACATCCCATACAGCTCGCCGGCGGGACAGGCCGGCGCACCAACGAGGAGATCGGTTCGTGACGATCCGCGTAGGCATCAATGGTTTTGGCCGAATTGGCCGTAACTACTTCCGGGCTCTTCTCGAGCAGGGAGCGGACATCGAGATCGTCGGTGTCAACGACCTGACGGACAACGCCACCCTGGTGCACCTGCTCAAGTACGACACCATTCTGGGCCGCCTCAAGGCCGAGGTCTCCCACACTGACGACACCATCACCGTCGGCGACAACACCTTCAAGACCTTCGCCGAGCGCGACCCCGCGAACCTCCCCTGGGGCGAGCTGGGTGCCGACATCGTCATCGAGTCCACCGGCATCTTCACGAAGAAGGCCGACGCCGCCAAGCACCTCGCGGCCGGCGCGAAGAAGGTCCTCATCTCGGCCCCGGCCAAGGACGAGGACATCACCATCGTGATGGGCGTCAACCAGGACAAGTACGACGCGGCCAGCCACCACGTCATCTCCAACGCCTCCTGCACCACCAACTGCGTGGCGCCGATGGCCAAGGTCCTCGACGAGAACTTCGGCATCGTCAAGGGCATGATGACGACGGTCCACGCCTACACCAACGACCAGCGCATCCTGGACTTCCCGCACTCGGACCTGCGCCGCGCCCGCGCCGCCGCCGAGAACATCATCCCGACCTCCACCGGTGCCGCCAAGGCCACCGCGCTGGTCCTGCCGCAGCTCAAGGGCAAGCTCGACGGCATCGCCATGCGCGTCCCGGTCCCGACCGGCTCGGTCACCGACCTCGTCCTGGAGCTCGACCGCGAGGTCACCAAGGACGAGATCAACGCCGCCTTCCAGAAGGCCGCGGAGGGCCAGCTCAAGGGCATCCTCGACTACACCGAGGACGCGATCGTCTCCTCCGACATCGTGAACTGGCCGGCCTCCTGCACCTTCGACTCCTCCCTGACCATGGTCCAGGGCAAGCAGGTCAAGGTCGTCGGCTGGTACGACAACGAGTGGGGCTACTCCAACCGACTCGTCGACCTCACCGTCTTCGTCGGCGGTCAGCTCTAAGGCCGTCAGATCCCAAAAGCGTAGGGCAAGGCAATAGGCAACACGATGTGAGCACAGGGTCCGCTCGGCGCGATGAGGCGCCGTTCGGGCCCTGTTGCTTGCCTGGCCCTCCCGTCCTCGCCCACCGGGCGAAGGTCTCCCAAGGAGTAGGAAACACATGAAGACGATCGACGAACTGCTCGCCGAGGGCGTCGCCGGCAAGCGGGTCTTCGTCCGCGCGGACCTCAACGTTCCGCTGGCGAGCGGTGAGATCACCGATGACGGCCGCATCCGCGCCGTCCTGCCGACCATCGCCAAGCTCGCCGAGGCCGGCGCCCGCGTGGTCGTCGCCTCGCACCTGGGCCGCCCCAAGGGCGCCCCGGACCCGGCGTTCTCGCTGGCCCCGGCCGCCAAGCGGCTCGGCGAGCTGCTCGGCGCGGAGGTGGCCTTCGCCACCGACACCGTCGGCGCCTCCGCCAAGGAGACCGTCGCGGCCCTCGCCGACGGCCGGGTCGCCGTCATCGAGAACCTGCGCTTCAACGCGGGCGAGACCTCGAAGGACGACGCCGAGCGCGGCGCCTTCGCGGACCAGCTCGCCGAGCTGGCCGACGTCTACGTCGGCGACGGCTTCGGCGCCGTCCACCGCAAGCACGCCTCGGTCTTCGACCTGCCCGCGCGCCTCCCGCACGCGGCCGGCTACCTCATCGCGACCGAGGTCGGCGTCCTGAAGAAGCTGACCGCCGACGTCAAGCGCCCCTACGTCGTGGTCCTCGGCGGCGCCAAGGTCTCCGACAAGCTCGCCGTCATCGACGAGCTCCTCGGCAAGGCCGACCGCATCCTCATCGGCGGCGGCATGGCCTACACCTTCCTCAAGGCCAAGGGCTACGAGGTCGGCATCTCCCTGCTCCAGGAAGACCAGCTGCCCAAGGTCACGGAGTACATGGAGCGGGCCGCGAAGACCGGCGTCGAGCTGGTCCTCCCCGTCGACGTCCTGGTCTCGGCCGACTTCCCGGACCTGAAGACCAAGGCCCCGGCCACCTTCGAGACGGTCGACGCGGACGGGATCCCCGCGGACAAGGAGGGCCTGGACATCGGCCCCAAGACCCGTGAGCTGTACGCTTCGAAGATCGCCGACGCCGAGACCGTCTTCTGGAACGGCCCGGTCGGCGTCTTCGAGCACCCCGACTACGCGAACGGCACCCGCGCGATCGCGCAGGCCCTCGTCGACAGCAAGGCCTTCACCGTGGTCGGCGGTGGCGACAGCGCCGCCGCGGTCCGCATCCTCGGCTTCGACGAGAACGCCTTCGGTCACATTTCCACCGGTGGTGGCGCCAGCCTCGAATACCTCGAGGGCAAGACGCTCCCCGGCCTCGCCGCCCTGGAGGGCTGAACCCCTATGACCACTGTCAACGGCCGCACCCCGCTGATGGCGGGCAACTGGAAGATGAACCTCAACCACCTTGAGGCCATCGCCCACGTCCAGAAGCTCGCCTTCGCCCTCGCCGACAAGGACTACGACGCCGTCGAGGTCGCGGTGCTCCCGCCCTTCACCGACCTGCGCTCGGTGCAGACCCTGGTCGACGGCGACAAGCTGAAGATCAAGTACGGCGCCCAGGACATCTCGGCCCAGGACTCCGGCGCCTACACCGGCGAGGTCTCCGGCCCGATGCTGTCCAAGCTGAGCTGCACCTTCGTCGCCGTCGGCCACAGCGAGCGCCGCCAGTACCACGGCGAGACCGACGAGGTCTGCAACGCCAAGGTCAAGGCCGCCTACCGCAACGGGATCACCCCGATCCTCTGTGTCGGCGAGGGCCTCGACGTCCGCAAGGCCGGCAACCAGGTCGCGCACACCCTGGCCCAGGTCGACGGCGGCCTCAAGGACGTCCCGGCGGAGCAGGTCGAGTCCATCGTGATCGCGTACGAGCCGGTCTGGGCGATCGGCACCGGCGAGGTCGCCACCCCCGAGGACGCGCAGGAGGTCTGCGGTGCGATCCGCGGCCGCCTCGCGGAGCTGTACTCCCAGGAGCTGGCCGACAAGGTCCGCATCCAGTACGGCGGCTCGGTCAAGTCCGGCAACATTGCCGCGATCATGGCCCAGCCCGACGTGGACGGCGCCCTGATCGGCGGCGCGGCGCTCGACGTGGACGAGTTCGTCAAGATCGTCCGCTTCCGCGACCAGTGAGTATGCGGTAGGGCCGATCCGTCGTACCCTTGCGGGGGCCGGGGGCCGCGTACGCGCGGCAGCCGGCCCCCGCTTCCTCCCAGCAAGCCCAGAAAGTAGGAATCAGCCGTGGTTATGGGGTTCTCGATCGCCCTGATCGTCTTCAGCGCTCTGCTGATGCTGCTCGTGCTGATGCACAAGGGCAAGGGTGGCGGCCTTTCCGACATGTTCGGCGGCGGCATGCAGTCCTCGGTCGGCGGCTCCTCCGTGGCCGAGCGCAACCTCGACCGCATCACGGTCGTCGTCGGCCTGCTGTGGTTCGCCTGCATCGTCGCGCTCGGCCTGCTCATGAAGTCCAACGGCTCCTGACGGTTCTGGCCATTCGGGCCGTCCCGCCGGTCGCGCCCGGCCTATCATGAGGACCTGCGTCCGCGCCTGGAGCGAGTAACTCCGGTTACTGGACGCGCGTTGGGCCTTACGTAGACTGGGGCGCCCGCAGCGGACATCCCGCACGCTCCGCGGCACCATCACGCAGGGAGTTACGACCGTGGCAAGTGGCAACGCGATTCGTGGAAGTCGGGTCGGAGCCGGGCCGATGGGCGAGGCCGAGCGCGGTGAATCCGCACCGCGCCTGCGCATCTCCTTCTGGTGCTCGAACGGGCACGAGACGCAGCCCAGCTTCGCCAGCGACGCGCAGGTGCCGGACACCTGGGACTGCCCGCGCTGCGGGTTCCCGGCCGGCCAGGACCGGGACAACCCGCCCGCGCCGCCGCGCACGGAGCCGTACAAGACGCACCTCGCGTACGTCCGCGAGCGCCGCACCGACGCCGACGGCGAAGCCATCCTCGCCGAGGCCCTCGCCAAGCTCCGCGGCGAGATCTGAGCCCGCCCGTCCGAACACGACGCGCCGCGCTCAAGAGCGCCTTGGGGCCCGGCCCGCGGGAGAGCGAATCCCGCGGGCCGGGCCCCTTTGTGTGCGTTGTCCCCCTTCCGATCCCTTAGGTTGGACGCTGGCGGGGCACAACAGGACGGAAGAAGTGGGTTGATGTCCGAGATGAACGCAGACAGCCGTACGAGGCTCAACCGGACGCCCGAGTGGCACGCACTCGGCAAGCACCGGGAAGAGCTGGGGCAGACGCATCTGCGGGAGCTGTTCGAGTCGGACCCGGACCGGGGCACCGGCTACACGCTGCGGGTCGGGGACCTGCACATCGACTACTCGAAGCACCTCGTGACCGACGAGACGCTCGGGCTGCTGCGCGAACTGGCGTCGGCCACCGGCGTGGCCGAGCTGCGGGACGCCATGTTCCGCGGCGAGAAGATCAACGTGACGGAGGACCGCGCGGTCCTGCACACCGCGCTGCGCGCCCCCCGGGAGGCCGTCGTCGAGGTGGACGGCGAGGACGTCGTCCCCGGCGTGCACGAGGTCCTCGACAAGATGGCGGCCTTCTCCGACCGCGTCAGGTCGGGGGAGTGGACCGGCCACACCGGCAAGCGCATCAAGAACGTGGTCAACATCGGCATCGGCGGCTCCGACCTCGGCCCCGCCATGGCGTACGAGGCGCTGCGCGCCTTCACCGACCGCGACCTGACCCTGAAGTTCGTCTCCAACGTGGACGGCGCCGACCTCCACGAGGCCGTGCGCGGGCTCGACCCGGCCCAGACCCTGTTCATCATCGCCTCGAAGACCTTCACCACCATCGAGACCATCACCAACGCCACCTCGGCGCGGGAATGGCTGCTCGAGGGACTCGGCGGGGACCAGGCCGCCGTGGCACGGCACTTCGTGGCCCTGTCCACCAACGCCGAGAAGGTCACCGAGTTCGGCATCGACCCGGCCAACATGTTCGGCTTCTGGGACTGGGTCGGCGGACGCTACTCCTTCGACTCCGCCATCGGCCTCTCCCTGATGATCGCCATCGGCCCGGACTCCTTCCGCGACCTGCTCGGCGGCTTCCACGCCATGGACGAGCACTTCCGCACCGCGCCGATGGAGGCCAACGCCCCGTTCCTGCTGGGCCTGTTGGGCGTCTGGTACGGGGCCTTCTTCGACGCGCAGTCGCACGCGGTGCTCCCGTACAGCCACTACCTCTCCCGTTTCACCGCGTACTTGCAGCAGCTCGACATGGAGTCGAACGGCAAGTCCGTGGACCGGGACGGCAATCCGGTGGACTGGCAGACCGGCCCGGTGGTGTGGGGCACGCCCGGCACCAACGGACAGCACGCCTACTACCAGCTCATCCACCAGGGCACCAAGATGATCCCGGCGGACTTCATCGGCTTCGCCCGCCCGGTGGCGGAGCTGTCACCGGCGCTGGCGGCCCAGCACGACCTGCTCATGGCGAACTTCTTCGCCCAGACCCAGGCCCTCGCCTTCGGCAAGACCGCCGAGGAGGTCCGCGCGGAGGGCGTCGCCGAGGCGCTCGTCCCGCACAAGACCTTCCAGGGCAACCACCCGACGACGACGATCCTCGCGGGTGAACTGACCCCGTCGGTGCTGGGCCAGCTCATCGCCCTCTACGAGCACAAGGTGTTCGTCCAGGGCGCGGTGTGGAACATCGACTCCTTCGACCAGTGGGGCGTCGAACTCGGCAAGGTCCTCGCCAAGCGCGTGGAGCCGGCGCTGACCGAGGGCTCGCACGTGGAGAGCCTCGACCCGTCGACGCGGGCACTGGTGGCCACGTACCGCGAGCTGCGCGGCCGCAGCTGACCCGGCCTGACGCATGGGGAAGGGCCCCGCACCGGACAGGATCCGGTGCGGGGCCCTTCGCGCTTCCCGTTCGTCCGGTTCAGGCGGAGGCCGGGGGGTACAGCCCGGCGGGCAGCTTGGCCGCCGCCGCGCGGTCCAGCAGCCACAGGGTGCGGCTGCGGCCGTACGCCTCCGCGGCCGGGGCCTGCACCCCGCCGGCGCCGCCGAGGGCGATGGCGACCGCTCCGGCCTTGTCCTCGCCGGCCGCCAGCAGCCAGACCTCGCGGGCCGCCCGGATCGCCGGGAGGGTGAGCGAGACGCGCGTCGGCGGCGGCTTCGGGGCGCCGTGGACGCCGACGACGCTGCGCTCGGTCTCACGGGCCGCCGGGTGCTCGGGGAACAGGGACGCCACGTGGGTGTCCGGGCCCACGCCCAGCATCAGCACGTCGAACCTGGGGACCGGGCCGTGGTCCTCGGGCCCGGCCGCCTTCGCCAGCTCGGCGGCGTACGCGGCCGCGGCGGCGTCCACGTCGTCGCCGTACGGGCCGTCGGAGGCGGGCATCGCGTGCACGCGGGCCGGATCCACGGGGACGGCGTCCAGCAGCGCCTCGCGGGCCTGGACGTGGTTGCGCTCGGGGTCGTCGGCGGGGACGTAGCGCTCGTCGCCCCACCAGAGGTCGATCCGGGACCAGTCGATCGCGTCCCGTGCGGGGGCTGCGGCGAGGGCCGCGAGCAGGCCGTTGCCGTTGCGGCCGCCGGTCAGGACGATCGAGGCGCTGCCGCGGGCGGCCTGCGCGTCCACGATCTTCGTGATGAGCCGGGCCGCTGCGGCCTGGGCCATCAGCTCCTTGTCCCGGTGGACGACGACCTGGGGAGTCGTCATACCCATGTGCTGCCGCCTTCTTGGTAGTTCTGGGTTGGTGTTCCCGCTGCCGGGTGCCGGGTGCCGGGTGCCGGGTGCCGGGTGCCGGGTGCCGGGTGCCGGGTGCCGGGTGCCGGGTGCCGGGTGCCGGGTGCCGGGTGCCGGGTGCC
>NZ_JBWKEZ010000045.1:8765-73419 GCF_056434525.1 Streptomyces sp. NPDC044002 | reverse complement strand
TCCCCGGGGTGGCCCCCAGGACCCCTTGGGTTCTCCCCCCCCAGACCCCCCCCCCTCAAACCCCGTCGGGGCTACAACGCCCCCCGCCGGCGTTTGAGGCGAGAACGGGTGAAGGGCGGGGAGGGGCCGGCCCCGCACCGCGTGGCCAGGGGTCAGGCGATGCGGTCCAGGACGATCGGGTTCGCCGAGAACTCCGTGCCCGCCGGGGCGATGTCGTGCGAGCCCTCCAGGGAGGCGAGGGCGTACTCGAACTTCTCCGGGGTGTCCGTGTGCAGGGTCATCAGCGGCTGGCCGGCCGTGACCGTGTCGCCCGGCTTCGCGTGCAGCTCGATGCCCGCGCCCGCCTGGACCGGGTCCTCCTTGCGGGCGCGGCCCGCGCCCAGGCGCCAGGCGCCGACGCCGACCGCGTACGCGTCGAGGCGGGTCAGGACGCCCGAGGCGGAGGCGGTGACGACGTGCTGCTCGCGGGCGACCGGCAGGGCCGCGTCCGGGTCGCCGCCCTGGGCGGAGATCATCCGGCGCCACACGTCCATCGCGGAGCCGTCGGCGAGGGCCTTCGCCGGGTCGGCGTCCTTGATGCCCGCGGCCGTCAGCATCTCCTGCGCGAGGGCGATGGTCAGCTCGACCACGTCGGCCGGGCCGCCGCCGGCGAGGACCTCGACGGACTCGCGGACTTCGAGGGCGTTGCCCGCGGTCAGGCCGAGCGGGGTGGACATGTCGGTGAGCAGGGCGATCGTCTTGACGCCGCTGTCGGTGCCCAGGGCCACCATGGTGGAGGCCAGCTCGCGGGCGTCCTCGATGTTCTTCATGAAGGCGCCGGAGCCGACCTTCACGTCGAGGACGAGGGAGCCGGTGCCCTCGGCGATCTTCTTGGACATGATCGAGGAGGCGATCAGCGGGATGGCCTCGACGGTGCCGGTGACGTCGCGCAGGGCGTAGAGCTTCTTGTCGGCCGGGGCCAGGCCGTCGCCCGCCGCGCAGATGACCGCGCCGGTGGTGTCGAGGACGTTGAGCATCTCCTCGTTGGAGAGCAGGGCCCGCCAGCCGGGGATGGACTCCAGCTTGTCGAGGGTGCCGCCGGTGTGGCCGAGGCCGCGGCCGGACAGCTGCGGGACGGCCGCGCCGCAGGCGGCGACGAGCGGGGCGAGCGGGAGGGTGATCTTGTCTCCGACGCCGCCGGTGGAGTGCTTGTCGGCGGTGGGGCGGGAGAGGGAGTCGAAGTTCATCCGCTCGCCGGAGGCGATCATCGCGGCGGTCCAGCGGGCGATCTCGGTACGGTTCATGCCGTTGAGCAGGATGGCCATGGCGAGCGCCGACATCTGCTCGTCGGCGACGATGCCGCGGGTGTAGGCGTCGATGACCCAGTCGATCTGCTCGGGGCTCAGCTCACCGCGGTCCCGCTTGGTCCGGATGACGGAGATGACGTCCATGAGGTGACTTCCTTCTACGCGCATAGAGATGAGGGAGGGAGGAGCGGCGACGGCCCTCCGCCCGGCAGGGGTGGAGGGCCGTCGTACGGCTATCTCAGGTGGTCGGGCCCGAAGGCCTGCGGCAGCATCGCGCTCAGCGGCAGGATCCCGTCCGGCGTCTCCACCAGGAGCTCCGGGCCGCCGAACTCGTAGAGCAGCTGGCGGCAGCGCCCGCAGGGGACGAGGATCTCGCCCTTGCCGTCCACGCACGTGAAGTGCGTGAGCCGGCCGCCGCCGGTGGCCTGGAGGGAGGAGACCAGGCCGCACTCGGCGCACAGGCCGAGTCCGTAGCTCGCGTTCTCGACGTTGCAGCCGGTGACGGTCCGGCCGTCGTCGACCAGGGCGGCGACCCCGACCGGGAAGCCCGAGTAGGGGGCGTACGCCCGGGTCATCGCGTCCCGGGCGGCCGTCCGCAGGGCTTCCCAGTCCACCGCCGGGGCCGGGGTCACTTGCCCTGGCCCTTGCGGTACGGCATGCCGTCCGCCTTCGGCATCCGCAGGCGCTGCGCCGACAGTGCGAGCACGAGCAGGGTGGTGACGTACGGGGCGGCGTCCACGAACTGGCTGGGCACCTGGTCGGTGGCCGCGTACCAGGCGAAGAGCCCGGCGGCGCAGACGGCGGCGATGCCGGCCTGGAGGTACTTCTTCTTGTACAGCTGCCAGCCGACGGCGATCACCAGGAGGATGGCGATCAGCAGCAGCATGGCGTGGACGTTCTCGGCGCCGCCGCGCAGCTTGAGGCTGTCGGTGAAGCCGAAGAGGCCCGCGCCGAGCGCCATGCCGCCCGGCATCCAGTTACCGAAGATCATCGCGGCGAGACCGATGTAGCCGCGGCCGCCGGTCTGGCCCTCCTGGTAGATGCCGGTGGAGACGATCGCGAGGAACGCGCCGCCGAGGCCGGCCAGGCCGCCGGAGACGATCACGGCGATGTACTTGTACTTGTAGACGTTGACGCCGAGGGACTCCGCCGCGACCGGGTTCTCACCGCAGGAGCGCAGGCGCAGGCCGAAGGCGGTGCGCCAGAGCACCCACCAGGTGGCGGGGATCAGCAGCACGGCGACGATCGTCAGCAGCGACAGGTGGGTGACCAGGCCGCCGAGGACGCCGGCGATGTCCGAGACGAGGAACCAGTGCTTGGCCTGGAGGCTTTCCAGTCCGCTGGAGAGTCCCGGGATGGTGATCTCGGTGATGGGCTCGATGCGCGGGGACTGCTTGGAGGAGCCGCCCTCGGCCTTGTCGAAGGTGAAGTTCGACAGGTACTGGGTGAAGCCCGTCGCCAGGATGGTGACCGCCACACCGGAGACGATGTGGTTGACGTTGAAGGTGACCGTGATGATCGCGTGCAGCAGGCCGCCGATGGCGCCGCCGACGATGCCCATCAGGACGCCGGTCCAGGGGCCCCACTGGTAGCCGGCCCAGGCGCCGAACCAGGTGCCGAGGATCATCATGCCTTCGAGGCCGATGTTGACCACGCCGGCCCGCTCGGCCCAGAGGCCGCCGAGGCCCGCGAGGCCGATCGGCACGGCGAGCTGGAGGGCGCCGGAGACCTGGCCGACGGAGGTCAGGTCGTTGGCGCCGGAGATGACCCGGACCAGCGAGACCAGCGCGAGACCGCCCGCGATGATCAGCAGGATCCAGGGCAGGGTGAGCTTGCGGCGGCCGCCCGGCTTGGGCGCGGCTTTCGTCGTGGAAACGGTGCTGGCGCTCACGCCGCGACCTCCTTCTCGGTCTTGATGGCGTGGCCGGCGGCCAGCTCCTCGCCGACCTTCTGCTGCTGGCGGCGGATGCCGTAGCGGCGGACGAGCTCGTAGCTGACGACCACGGCGACCACGATGAGGCCCTTCATGATCGTGCCGATTTCCTTGGCGTAGCCGGCCGTGTCGAGGCCCGCGGACGACTTGTCGATGAAGGCGATCAGCAGCGCGGCGAAGAAGATGCCGACCGGGTTGTTGCGGCCGAGCAGCGCGATGGTGATGCCGGTGAAGCCGATGCCCGCCGGGAAGGACAGGTTGTACGTGTGGGACTCGCCCAGCAGCAGCGGCATGCTGACCAGACCGGCGACGGCGCCCGAGATGAGCATCGAGGTCATGATCATCTTCTTGGCGTCCACGCCGGAGGCCTGGGCGGCGGACTCGCTGGCGCCGGTGGCGCGCAGGTCAAAGCCGAACCGGGTGCGGTTGAGCACGAACCAGTAGACGATGCCCAGCGCGAAGGCGATGAAGGTGAAGCCGTAGATCTCCATGCCGTCACTGAGCTCGACGCCCGGGAACCAGCCCGACTCCGGGATGTCGCCGGTGGTCAGGTCGTTGGAGCCGACGGGCTGCACGCCGAGGTTCTTGGGCAGGATCAGCCAGGCGATCAGCGAGGTCGCGATGGCGTTGAGCATGATCGTCGAGACGACCTCGCTCACGCCGCGCTTGGCCTTGAGGATGCCCGCGATGCCGGACCAGAAGGCGCCGACGAGCATGGCGACGAGCACGATCACCAGGATGTGCAGCGGGCCGGGCAGCGTGACCGCCGCGCCGACCAGGGCGCTGACCATCGCGGCGAGGCGGTACTGGCCGTCGACGCCGATGTTGAAGAGGTTCATCCGGAAGCCGATGGCGACGGCCAGGGCTGCCAGGTAGTACGTGCCGGCCTGGTTCACGATGAGGACCTGCACGTCCTCGTAGCCGGACTGCTCGATCATGATGCGCAGCGGCTCGATCGGGTCGACGCCCGACGCGGCCAGCACGATCATGCTCAGTACGAAGGCGCTGACCAGTGCCAGCGCGGGTCCGGCGAAGCCGAGAAGCAGCCGGTCCTTGTCGAATTTCTTCATCGGGCCTCGTCCTCCGTCGTGTCGCCGGCGGCGTCGGCGGAGTGGTCGTCAGTGGCTTCCAGGTGCCCGGTGGCGGCGCCGGTCATGGCGGTGCCGAGCTCCTCGGGGGTGATCGTCGCCGGGTCGGCGTCCGCGACCAGGCGGCCGCGGTAGATGACGCGGAGCGTGTCGGACAGGCCGATCAGCTCGTCCAGGTCGGCGGAGATCAGGAGCACGGCGAGGCCCTCGCGGCGGGCCTCGCGGATCGCGTCCCAGATCTGCGCCTGCGCGCCGACGTCCACACCGCGCGTGGGGTGGGCGGCGATGAGGAACTTGGGGTTGTGGCTCATCTCGCGGCCGACGATCAGCTTCTGCTGGTTGCCGCCGGAGAGCGAGGCCGCGGTGACGTCGATGCCGGGCGTGCGGACGTCGTACTCGCGCACGATCCGCTCGGTGTCCTTGCGGGCGGCCTTCGGGTCGAGGATGCCGCCCTTGGAGTTGGGCGCCTCGGTGACGTGGCCGAGGATGCGGTTCTCCCAGAGCGGGGACTCCAGCAGCAGGCCGTGGCGGTGGCGGTCCTCGGGGATGTAGCCGATGCCGCCCTCGCGGCGCTTGCGCACCGGCATCTTGGTGATGTCGGCGCCGTCGAGGGTGATGGCGCCCGCGTCGGGGCTGATCATGCCCATCAGGGCCTCGATCAGCTCCGTCTGGCCGTTGCCCTCGACACCGGCGATGCCGAGGACCTCGCCCTTGTGGATCGTGAAGGTGATCCCGTCGAGCAGCAGGCGGCCGGCGACGGCGGGCTCGCGCAGGTCGGTGTCGGAGTCGCCGAGGGCGCTGGCGGCGGTCTCGGGGGTGACGACGGCGCCCGCGTCGGCGACGGTCAGGCCGTCGACCTTCAGCATGGGGGTCGTGGTGACCGTGGACTCGCGGGTCTCCGGCGAGGGCAGCTCGCTGCCGACCATCAGCTCGGCGAGCTGCTTGGTCGTCGCGGTCTTCGGGTCGGCGGTGCCGACCGTGGTGCCGCGGCGGATGACGGTGATGTCGTCGGCGACCTTCAGGATCTCGCCCAGCTTGTGCGAGATGAAGATGACCGTGAGGCCCTCGGCCTTGAGCTCGCGCAGGTTGTCGAAGAGCGCGTCCACTTCCTGCGGCACGAGCACGGCGGTCGGCTCGTCGAGGATGAGGGTCTTGGCGCCGCGGTAGAGGACCTTGAGGATCTCCACGCGCTGGCGGTCGGCGACACCGAGGTCCTCGATCAGGGCGTCGGGGCGCACGCCGAGGCCGTACGCGTCCGAGATCTCCTTGATCTTCTTGCGGGCCTTGGAGCCGATGCCGTAGAGCTTCTCGCCGCCGAGGACGACGTTCTCCAGGACGGTGAGGTTGTCGGCGAGCATGAAGTGCTGGTGCACCATGCCGATGCCGCGGGCGATGGCCTCACCGGGGTTGTTGAAGGAGACCTGCTCCCCGTCGATGGCGATGGTGCCCTCGTCCGGCTTCTGCATGCCGTAGAGGATCTTCATCAGGGTCGACTTGCCGGCACCGTTCTCGCCGATGAGGGCGTGGACCGTGCCCTTGCGGACGGAGATGGCGATGTCCTTGTTGGCGACGACGCCGGGGAAACGCTTGGTGATGCCGTGCAGTTCTACGGCGAGAGGGGGGCTGGACGCGTTGATGACGCACTCTCCTTGGCGCGGAAGGAGCTGGAAAGCCAAGTGGCTCGGCAGGAGGACAGGGCGGGGAGAGAAGGTATCGCGTCCACGATGCCTCTACGCGCGTAGCACTGTCGGAAGTGAAAACTTGCGGCCAACTGGCCACAAGTGGTCACGGACTAGGGGGGCGAAGACGCGGTGCGGGGTCCGGAGCGGTAGAGACCGCTTCCGGACCCCGGAGACCGCGACTGATCGTCAGACAGGGCCGTTACGGCGTGGTCTTGACGGTGATCTTCTTCGCGATGATGTCGGCCTTCGCCTTGTCCACCGCGGCGATCAGGTCGGCCATGTTCTTGTACTCGGGGTTGGAGTCGGCCAGGCCGACGCCGTCCTTGTCCAGGCCGTAGCGGACCTCGCCGGACTGCGGCGAGCCGTCCTTGACCGACTTGATCAGGTTGTAGACCGCGTCGGACACGTCCTTGGTGACCGAGGTCAGGATCTTGTCCTTGTACTTCGACAGACCGGCCTGGTTGTACTGGTCGGAGTCGACACCGATGGCCCACTTGCC
This sequence comes from Streptomyces sp. NPDC044002, assembly GCF_056434525.1. Taxonomy (NCBI): domain Bacteria; kingdom Bacillati; phylum Actinomycetota; class Actinomycetes; order Kitasatosporales; family Streptomycetaceae; genus Streptomyces; species Streptomyces sp. NPDC044002. The sequence goes on along the minus strand of NZ_JBWKEZ010000045.1, from coordinate 66,931 downwards.
GGAGGTCGCGGCGGCCTCGATGGCGCCCGAGCCGGCGAGGCCGGCGGCGGCGTAGATCACGTCGGCGCCACCGTCGAGCTGGCCCTTGGCAGCGGCCTTGCCCAGGTCGGGCTTGGCGAAGCCACCGAAGTCCGGCGGCTGGGAGAGGTACTTGGTCAGTACCTTGGCGTTGGGGTTGGTGTCCTTGACGCCCTGGGTGAAGCCCGCCTCGAACTTCTTGATCAGCGGAACCTCGACACCGCCGATGAAGCCGACCGTGCCGCTCTTCGACGCCTTGGCGGCGGCGACGCCGGCCAGGTAGGAGCCCTGCTCCTCGTTGAAGACCAGGTTGGCGATGTTCTTGTCGGTCACCGAGGTGTCGTCGATGATGCCGAAGGTGGTCTTCGGGAACTTCGCCGCGACCTTCTTGATGGCCGGCGCGTAGGCGAAGCCGACGCCGATGACCGGGTTGTTGCCCTTGCGCGCCAGCTCGGTGAGGCGCTGGACCTTGTCGGCCTCGCTCTCGCCCTCGGTCGGCTCCGCCTCGGCGGGCTTGATCTTCAGGTCCTTGGTGGCCTTCTCCAGGCCCGCGTAGGCGGCGTCGTTGAACGACTGGTCGCCACGGCCGCCGATGTCGTACGCGATGGCCGCGCCCGCGGCCGAGGACGACGCGCTGCCGTCGGAGGAGGGGCTGTCCGAGGACTTCTTTCCGCCACAGGCGGTGGCCGAGAGGGCCAGCGCCGCGGACGCGATGCCCACGGTGGCGATCCTGGTGATCCGGCGCAAGGGGAGGCTCCTTCAAAACCTGACCGAAGCGCCACGACCGGCGCTGGTTTCGCGGCGATCGTAACGCGCGTAGATGTCAGTTAAAGGCCCGTTCATGAGTCGTTATCGGATCGTCGCGAACCGGACAGTGACCGATCGGTAACGGGACAGGCGTCCAGCCCTTGTGTACCAAGGGCTGGACGCCGCCGACAGGAGACCTGCCGGTGTTGTATGGAGCTTTACCCGATCTTTGACGTGACGGGGCTGTTGCGGCGGCCGTCGAGCAGTGCGGCGGCCGTGAAGAACTCGACGCCGTAGCCGATCGAGGACTCGTCGACGTCGAAATCGCCGCGGTGCAGGTCCCGCTTGGCCGTGTCGCCCGGGCGGCGGACGCCGAGGCGGGCCATGGCGCCGGGGACGTGCTCCAGGTACCAGGAGAAGTCCTCCCCGCCGAGGCTCTGCTCGGTGTCCTCCACCGACTCGGGGCCGCGCCGGGCTCCCATGGCCTCCCGGAGCAGCTCGGTGACGACCGGGTCGTTGACGACCGGCGGCACGCCGCGCACGTGGTTGATCTCGAACTTGGCCCCGTGCATCGTGGCGACCTCGTCGATCGCCGCGTGGATCATGTCGGGGGCCTCGTACCAGGCGTTCAGGTCGAGGCAGCGGACCGTGCCGGAGAGCTCGGCGTGCATCGGGACGACGTTGCAGGCGTGTCCGGACTCGATCCGGCCCCAGGTGACGGACATGCCGGAGCGGGCGTCCATCCGGCGGGCCAGCAGCGCCGGCACGTCGATGGCGATCCGCGCGGCGGCCGTCACCATGTCGGTGGTGAGGTGCGGGCGGGCGGTGTGGCCGCCGGGGCCGTCGAGGGTGACCTCCAGGCGGTCGCAGGCCGAGGTGATGGGGCCGGGCCGCAGGCCGATCATGCCCGCGTCGACCCGCGGGTCGCAGTGCACCGCGATGATCTTGCCGACGCCGTCCAGCACCCCGGACTCGATGGCCTCGGTCGCGCCGCCCGGCAGCACCTCCTCGGCCGGCTGGAACAGCAGCCGCACCGGCCGGGGCAGCAGGCCCTGCCGGTCGAGCTCGGCGAGGACCAGGCCGGCGCCGAGGACGACGGTGGTGTGGACGTCGTGGCCGCAGGCGTGGGCGCGGTCCGGGTAGGTGGAGCGGTACGAGACGTGGGTCTTGGCGTCCGGAATGGGCAGGGCGTCGATGTCCGCGCGCAGGGCCAGCATCGGCCGTCCCCCGTCCCAGGTGCCGACGTCACAGATGAGCCCGGTGCCGGACTTCAGGACGCGTGGTCGCAGGCCGGCCTTCTCCAGCCGGGCCTTGATCGCCGCGGTGGTACGGAACTCCTGGTGTCCTAGCTCGGGGTGCATGTGCAAGTCCCGGCGGAAGGCGATCAGTTCGGCACGGAGCCGGTCCGGCAGCTTGCCGGGCAGCTCGGGCCGGACAGGCTTGCCGGGCAGGGCGGTCTGGGGCTCGCGGGACATCAACTGGTTCACCCGTTGAAGGGTAGGCCCACGGATGGGTCAACTGTCCGGAGATCACCAAAAGTTCATGCCCTTAGGGGAAAGAAAAGCGGCCTCTGGACGCATGACCGGTTGCGGCCGGGGGTAAACTCGCGCGCTCATCCGGCCGCGGGGGCGCTCCGTGCGGGGAGTCTGCGCACATCACGGGCGGTGTCGGTGACGCCCGCGAGGAAGCCGCCGGCCCTGGGCGAGGCTCCGGGGGCCAGCCAGGCGGGGTCGATACCGCATACGGCCACGGTCACGCCAGTGCCGGTGAGCGCGTACGGCAGCGTGTGGACGACCGTGGACGGAAAGCTGACGATCGTACGTCCCACCGGTCCCCGACGCGCGATCAGTTCCAGTGGCAGGTCGGGCCGTACGATCTCCAGCCCGGCGGCCGCGCGCAGCGCGCGCAGCTTCTCCGTCGTCTCGCGGCGGTGCGCGAAGTAGCGGGTGACGCCGTGCTCCCGGGTCAGGGCGCACACGGCCTCCAGGTAGCGGGCCGGGTCGACGACGCCGGTCTCCACGAGGGAGGTGCCGACGAGGTCGGTGCCCTTGGTGAGGCGGGGCGGGCCGAAGCGGGCGCGGGTCCAGGCGAAGTCGTTGACCCGCAGTGCGGTCCCGGGCAGCGGGGTGACGGGCATCGAGGTGAACAGCTCGACGCGGCGCCCCTCCCCCGGCCGCAGCCGGCGCCGGGCCGCGCCGGAGACCGGTGCGTACGCGAGTTCCCGCGCGCGGGACAGGGGTCCGCCGCCGGTGCGGTGCCAGCGGCGCAGCCGCTCGCCGCGGCCCAGCTGTGCGACGAACTCCATGGTGGCGGTGCCGTCGTCGACGATGACCAGCTCGGCGGCCCTGGACGGGGCCAGCAGCAGCTGGACGAACCGGGAGAAGGGGTCGCCGACCACGATCCGCTCGGCGCGGCGCACGGCCGGGCCGAGTGCGGCCGCGGCCCGCAGGGGGGCGCCGGAGCCGCCTCGGGCCTCCTGCCAGTGGACGGCGTACCCCTCGTCGCGGGCGATCCCGGCGATGCGGCGCAGCTGGCCGCGGGACAGGGGGTCGGTGGGCGGCAGGACGACGATCCGCAGCCGGTCGGCGACGGTGCGCGGGTCGGGGCGGCGGCGCCCGGCGAGCGGGCCGGGCTGGGCCGGGACGGCGGTCAGCAGGGGCTCGCGCCCCCACCGGGTGTGTGCCCACTCCAGCACGTTGAGGAGCTGGACCGGGCTCTCCACGAGGGCCAGGGTGGGGGCGGAAGGGTTCACCGCGTACTCCGCTCGGGGGGAGGGGAAGGGGTGGGGCCGGACGGGTCAGATCGCGGCCGGGGCGGGGAGGGGGGTCTGGACGCGGCGGAGCTTCTTCATGGGGCCGAGTTCGGAGGGGTAGACGCGCTTGACGCCGTCGCCGAGGGCGGTCTCGATGGTGCGGATGTCGCGGACCAGGCGGGCCAGGCCGCCCGGTTCGACGGAGGCGGCCTGGTCGGAGCCCCACATGGCGCGGTCGAGGGTGATGTGCCGTTCGACGAAGGCGGCGCCGAGGGCGACGGCGGCGAGGGTGGTCTGCAGGCCGGTCTCGTGGCCGGAGTAGCCGATCGGGACGTTGGGGTACTCCTCCTGGAGCGTGTTGATGACGCGCAGGTTGAGCTCCTCGGCCTTGGCCGGGTAGGTGGAGGTGGCGTGGCAGAGCAGGATGCTGTCGCTGCCGAGCACCTCGACGGCGTGCCGGATCTGCCGGGGGGTGGACATGCCGGTGGAGAGGACGACGGTGCGGCCGGTGGCGCGCAGGGCGCGCAGGAGTTCGTCGTCGGTGAGGCAGGCGGAGGCCACCTTGTGGGCGGGCGGGTCGAACTTCTCCAGGAAGGCGACGGCCTCGGTGTCCCAGGGGGAGGCGAACCAGGCGATGCCGCGCTTGGCGCAGTGCTCGTCGATGGCGAGGTAGTCGGCCTCGCCGAACTCGACGCGGTGGCGGTAGTCGATGTAGGTCATCCGGCCCCAGGGGGTGTCGCGTTCGACGTCCCACTGGTCGCGGGGGGTGCAGATCTCGGGGGTGCGCTTCTGGAACTTGACGGCGTCGCATCCGGCTTCGACGGCGGCGTCGATCAGGGCGAAGGCGGTGCCGAGGTCGCCGTTGTGGTTGATGCCGATCTCGCCGACGACGTAGACGGGGCGGCCGGGGCCGGCGACGCGGGGGCCGAAGGTGCGGAGGCGGGGTTCGGTGGTGGCGACCGTCATGGCGGGTGGTGTCCTTCGCTCGGTGCGTGGGGTGTCGTGCGGAGTGCTCTGCGGGGTGTTCTGCGGGGTGTCTTGCGGGGTGTCGAACAGGGGCGCGAGGAGGCGCGCCCGGGCGAGGTCGTGGGGGTCGTCGACCTCCAGGACCCGCGCCGGGTCGGCGGGGACGGGCAGGGTGCGGCCGAAGAAGCGGTGCCGGGCGGCGCGGAAGCCGGCGGCGGTCATGGCGTAGGCCGCGCCGGTCTCCAGCAGTTCCTCGGGGCGGTCCTGGCGGCGGGGGCGGTACGAGGCCTCGTGGTTGACGCCGGTGCCGGTGCCGTCGGCGGCGCAGCGCCAGAGGAAACCGTGGAAGGGGGCGGCGGTCAGGGCGGAGTCGGCGTCGCCGGAGGCCACGGCGGCGGCGACGGACTCGACGTCCCGGGCGGTGAGGAAGGGGCTGGTGCACTGGACCAGGAGGACCACGTCCACGGTGAGGGAGTTGAGTTCCTCGAAGGCGTCCAGGGCGTGCAGTACGGCGGCCTCGCTGCTCGCGGTGTCCCCGGAGAGCGCGGCGGGCCGGGAGATCACGTGGGCCCCGGCGGCGCGGGCGGCGGCGGCCACGGAGCCGGAGTCGGTGGAGACCACCACGTCGGTGACGGTGGGCGCGTCGCGGCAGGCCCGCACGGCACGGGCGACGAGCGGGACCCCGCCGACGGGAGCGGTGTTCTTCCCCGGCACCCCCTTGGACCCGCCGCGCGCCGGGATCACGGCCAGGACCCGGCGGGGGGTTCCGCCGGCGGGCACCCGGGGGCTCACAGCTCGCCCAGCCGGCGGATGACCGGGGCCACGCGCTGGACCCCGTGCCGGTAGGCCCCCCGGGCGGCTTCGCGCAGGTGCGCCCGCAGCCAGCGGCGGGCGGCGGACCCGCCCGGCCGGACGGCGCCGGGGAGCGGGGTCCCGTCGGGGGCGAGGTGCTGGCGGGCCAGGATCCCGGGCAGGTACCCGGGGGCGGTGCGGAGCGTGTAGTACGGGTCCACGGGCGGCAGCCGGTCGGCCGCGAGCAGGCCGCCGAGGCGCTGCCGCGCGGTGGCGTACGGGTCGGCGGGGCCCCCGGCGCCCGGGTCCGGCACGGCCTCCGCCCGGCCGGCGGGTTCCGGCACGGCCAACCCCGGCGCAGCGTCCGCCCGGCTGAGGCAGACCCGGACGTCGTGGTCCGGCGCGGCGTCCGCCCGGACAGCGGGTTCCGGCACGGCCTCCGCCCGGGCGGCGGGCCGGCCGGGGGCCGGGACGCCGTGGGCGGACGTCCAGGCGGGGTCGGCCTTCGGCAGCAGCCCGGCGTCCAGTTCGTCCCACGAGGTGAGGCAGCCCGAGCCGAGGAAGTGCTGGTTGCCCAGGGCCTCGCGGATGCCGAGGTCGGTCAGGACGGCCGTCGGGATGCCCCGGTGCATCGACTCCAGGGCGGCCGTGGAGGAGACCGTGACCAGCAGGTCGGTGGTGTCCAGCACCTCGCCCATGTGCCCGTAGACCAGCCGGCAGTTGGGCGGGAGGCCGCCGGGGAGGCGCTCGGCGAGGCGCTGGTAGGGGTGCTCCTCCAGGTGGGTGGTGTGCTCCCCCGGCCGGCTGCGGAGTTTGACCAGCACCTCCCGGTCGGGGTGCAGCCGTGCGTGGCCTGCGGCGCGGCCCAGCAGGTAGGCGCGGTCGGCGCGGCCCTCCGGTACGGAGGGCTGCACCGCGAAGACCACCCGGTGGGTGCGGCTCCCGGCGGGTTCGTACGGCGCCCCGTCCAGGAAGGGGAGGGCGGTCTCGGTGACGGCGGCCGGGTCGGCGCCCGCCCCCTCGTACACGGCGCGGAAGCGGGCGGCGTCGTGGCGGGAGTTGGCGAGGACCAGGTCGGCGCCGTGCCGCAGCAGCAGTCCGTCGGCGAGCTTCTCGTAGACGACGCCGACGTATCCGGTGACGAACACCGGCCGGGCCGCGGGCTCCGGCCACAGGGCGCGGGCCCCGTGCAGTACGGCCTGGACGGCGCCGCCGACGAGGGCCAGCACGACCACGTCGTGGCGTTCGCGTCCGCCCGCGAGCTCCGCGAGGAACTCGGCGCAGGTCACCTCCGCCGGCGCGGCGTCCGCCGCGACGCCCGCCTCGCCGAGCTGGCGGGCGGTGGGGGTGGCCCGGCCGCGCAGCAGGTAGCCGGTGACGCGGTGGTCTCCGGGGGCGAGGCGGCGGGCGGTGAGGGCGCCCCATTTCCAGCGTGTGTCGGAGTCGGCGAGTACGGCGATACGTGGACCGGCCGGACTGCTTCTGAATGGCACTGGCACCCGGCAGAAGTTATTCCGCATTTCCGGTGTCCGGCCCAACGAGTGCGCAACGGCGGGTTAACAACCCGTCGACGAAATGCGAAAGCGGCCGGGTTAACGCGCCCGCCCCGTTTCGTTCACGTGGAATCCGCGTCCGGGCCACGGTGAATGCCGGGGTGCGTCCTATTGTCTCGCGGGTGCTCAAGCTCTCTGTTGTCGTGCCGTTCTTCAACGTGCAGACATACGCGCCGGACGCCCTGAAGAGTCTCGAACTGAACGCCCGCGGGGATTTCGAGTTCCTGCTGGTCGACGACCGTTCCACGGACGGGACTCCCGAGCTGCTGGAGCGCGCGGCGGCCGGCGGGGTGCCGGGGGCGGTGCACCTCAGACGGGACCGCAACGGCGGGCTGGCCACGGCCCGCAACACGGGGCTGGACGCGGCGCGCGGGGAGTACATCGCCTTCCTGGACGGTGACGACTGGCTGGCGCCGGGCCACCTGGCCCGCACCCTGGCCGCCATCGAGGCGCTGGGCTGCGATTTCGTACGGACCGACCACGTCCAGGTGACGGGCCGGTCCCGGGCCGTGCAGCGGGTGCCGTACGGGCCGGAGATGGTGGTGGGCGATCCGCGGGGCGGGATCCTGCCGGCCTCGCGGGCCACGGCGGTGGACTATCCGTACGCCTGGGCGGGGATGTACCACCGGCGGCTGCTGGACCGGGGGCTGCTGCACTTCGCCGACGGGCTGCGGACGGCGGAGGACCGGCCGTGGATCTGGCGGCTGCACCGGGAGGCCGCCTCCTTCGCCGCGGTGGGACTGCCGGGGGTGTTCTACCGGCGGGGCGTTTCCACGTCGTTGACGCAGATCGGCGACGAACGCCAACTCGATTTCATTCGCGCATTCGACCAGGTCCTCGCGGACGTGGCGACCGACCGGGAATACGAACTGTTGATCCCCAAGGCCGTTCGAACATATTGCGCGATCATCGCGCATCACATCGGTTCCAGCGAGAGGTACGAACCGGCCGTGGCGAAAAAACTCCGTTTCATGAGCGCGGCCGCCCTCGGCCGCATGCCCGCGCCGGTACTGGACCGGGTCATCGCCTCGATGGACGCCGAACGCTCCGCCCTGCTGCGGGGCCTGCGCCGCCGGCGGCGGGCCGCGGGGGCGCACGCGGCGGGGGCGGCCTCGTGAACGTCACCCGCGTCACCCAGATCTTCCTCGCCTCCACCCTCTACGGGACGGCCACCCTCGCCGCCGCCCTCGACTCGGGCGCCTTCCCGCCGGCCGGCCGGCGGATCCTGCTGACCAGCAACCACTCGCTCACCCCCGAGATCACCCCCGGGCTCGACGCGATGCCCGGGTTCGGCGCGCTGCGCACCCGCTTCGACGAGGTGCTCGACTGGAACGCGGTGATCGCCCCGCAGCACCCGAGCGGCTGGGCCCCGCGCCCGGAGGACGTGCCGATGTGGGAGCGGCAGCTGCGCGCGCTGTGGGGGCTGGGCGGGGACCGGGTCGAACTGGTCGTGGAGTCCCTCCAGGTGCCGCCCGCGCAGAGCCTGTGCCGGCTGTTCCCGGGGGCGGCCGTCGACGTGTACGCCGACGGGCTGATGTCGTACGGGCCCACCCGCTTCCGGCTCGACCCGCAGATCGGCATGCGGGTGCGCCGGGTCCTGCACCCGGACCTGGTCCCGGGGCTGGAGCCGCTGCTGCTGACGGAGTTCGGGGTGCGGGGGGAGGTGGTCCCGGCGCCCGCGCTGCTGAAGGTCCTGGCGGAGCTCGCGGACCTGCCCGAGGCCTCGGACACCGGCTACGAGCCCCGCGAGGAGGAGCCGCCGGCGCTGCTGCTGGGCCAGTACCTGTCGGCGCTGGAGCTGATGTCCCCCGACGAGGAGGAGGAGCTGCACGCCGACATGGTGCGCGGCGCCTTCGAGTGGGGCCACCGGGAGCTGGTGTTCAAGCCGCATCCGAGCGCCCCGGCGGCGTACTGGCGGCGGGCGCGGGCCGAGGCCGAGCGGCTCGGGGCGCGGCTGACGGTGCTGGACGCGCCGCTGCCTGCCGAGATCCTGTACCAGCGGCTGCGCCCGGCCCTGGTGGCGGGCTGCTTCTCGACCGGGCTGCTGACGGCGCGGGCGCTGTACGGGATCCCGGTGGCGCGTACCGGGACGGGGGCGCTGCTGGCGCGCCTGGCCCCGTACCAGAACAGCAACCGGATCCCGCTGACGCTGGTGGACGCGCTGGTCCCGGACCTGCACGGGCCGGCGCAGGACCCGCCGGCGGACCTGGCCGGGCTGGTCGCGGCGGTGGGGTTCACGATGCAGCCCAAGGTGCTGGCCGGGCGCCGGGCGGAGGCGGAGGCCCACCTCGCCCGGCACCTGACCCCGCACAGCCGGCGCTACTTCGGCCGCCGCCGGCTGACCACGCTGGGGCTGCCGGGCGGGATCCCGGCGCAGCTGTCGTTCCTGCCGCGGAGCCCGGCCGTCCGGCGGACGGTGCACCGGCTGCGCAGGAAGCTGGGCGGACGGCTGGGCGGGATCAGCTGACGGCGAGCTTCGCGGCGAAGCCGAGGAAGATCACGCCGGCCGCCGAGGTCGCGCCGGCCGACAGCCGCTTGCGGCGGCGGAAGGCGGCGGACAGGCGGGTGCCGGCGAATATCAGCGTGGACAGGTAGAGGAAGCTGACCAGCTGCGAGACCGTGCCGAGCAGCAGGAACGACAGCGCCGGGTAGGCGTACCCGGGGTCGACGAACTGCACGAAGAAGGACAGCAGGAAGAGGATGGCCTTCGGGTTGAGCAGACTGACCAGCAGCGCCCGCCGGTAGGGGTGCTCGGCCGCGCCGGCCGGCTCCTCCCCGGTCAGGAGCTCCTCCTGCCGGTCCCGGCGGGTGCGCCACATGCCCCAGGCGGCCCGCATCATGCCCACGGCCAGCCAGCCGAGGTAGCCGGCGCCGAGCACCTTGACCACGGTGAACAGCACCGGGCTGGCCTGGAGCAGCGCGCCCGCGCCGACCGCCGCGAGCACCATGAGCACGGTGTCCCCGGTGAACACCCCGCAGGCGGCCTTGTAGCCCTCCCTGATCCCGCGCCGTGAGGCGACGGAGAGCACGTAGAGCGAATTGGGCCCCGGCAGCAGCACGATCAGCACGACGGCGGCGAGGTACGTAGGAAGGTCTGTCACACCCAGCATGAGCAGGAGTGTCCCACGAGGACACACCTGTCGCGCCAGTCCATTTCAGTGCGTGGAACGGGACGGTTCGTAACTGCCCCAGGCCTCCCGCAGCACCCCGCACACCTCCCCCACCGTGGCCCGCGCCCGCAGGGCCTCCTTCATCGGCGGCAGGACGTTCTCCCGCGTCCCGTCCGCCGCCGCCCGCAGCGCCGCGAGCGCCGCCGAGACGGCGCCGGCGTCCCGCTCCGCCCGCAGCCGGGCCAGCGCGGCGCACTGGCGGGCCTCGATCGCCGGGTCGACCCGCAGCGGCTCGTACGGCTCCTCCCGCTCCAGCGCGAACCGGTTGACGCCGACCACGATCCGCTCCCCGCTCTCCTGCTCGCGGGCGATCCGGTAGGCGCTGGCCTCGATCTCCTCCTTCTGGAACCCGGCCTCGATCGCGGCGACCGCCCCGCCCATGTCCTCGATCCGCCGCATCAGCGCGAGCGCGGCCGCCTCCACCTCGTCCGTCATCCGCTCCACCGCGTAGGACCCGGCGAAGGGGTCGACGGTCAGCGGCACGTCCGTCTCGTACGCCAGCACCTGCTGGGTGCGCAGCGCGAGGCGGGCCGCCTTCTCCGTGGGCAGCGCGATGGCCTCGTCGAAGGAGTTGGTGTGCAGCGACTGGGTGCCGCCCAGTACGGCGGCCAGCGCCTGCACGCCCACGCGTACGAGGTTCAGCTCGGGCTGCTGCGCCGTCAGCTGCACCCCGGCCGTCTGGGTGTGGAAGCGCAGCATCAGCGACCTGGGGTTACGGGCCCCGAACTCCTCGCGCATCACGCGGGCCCAGATGCGGCGGGCGGCCCGGAACTTGGCCACCTCCTCCAGCAGGGTGGTCCGGGCGACGAAGAAGAAGGAGAGGCGGGGCGCGAACTCGTCGACGGCCATCCCGGCGGCGAGCGCGGTGCGGACGTAGGCGATGGCGTCGGCGAGGGTGAAGGCGATCTCCTGCACGGGCGAGGCTCCGGCTTCGGCCATGTGGTAGCCGGAGACGGAGATGGTGTTCCACCGGGGGATCTGCTCGCGGCAGTAGCGGAAGGTGTCGGCGGTCAGCCGCAGGGAGGGGCCGGGCGGGAAGATGTACGTGCCGCGCGCGATGTACTCCTTCAGAACATCGTTCTGTACGGTGCCCGTCAGCTGCCCGCCCGTGATGCCCTGCTCCTCGGCGACGAGCTGGTACATCAGGAGCAGCAGGGCGGCCGGGGCGTTGATGGTCATCGAGGTGGACACCCGGTCGAGGGGGATCCCGGCGAGGAGCACCCGCATGTCCTCGACGGAGTCGACGGCGACGCCGACCTTGCCGACCTCCCCGTGCGCGAGCGGGGCGTCGGAGTCGTGGCCCATCTGCGTGGGCAGGTCGAAGGCCACGGACAGGCCGGTCCCGCCGCCCGCGATGAGCGCCCGGTAGCGGGCGTTGGACTCGGCGGCGGTGCCGAAGCCGGCGTACTGGCGCATGGTCCAGGGCCGTCCGGTGTACATCGTGGGGTGGATCCCGCGGGTGTAGGGGTACTCGCCCGGACTGCCGAGGCTGGCCCGCGGGTCCCAGCCCGTCAGGTCGTCGGGGCCGTAGACCGGTTCGACGGGGATCCCGCTCTCGGTGTGCGCCGTGGGACGGGCCATGGGGTGGAGCCTCCGTGTCCGTGGAGCCGACGGGCCCCCCGGGGCTGGTACAACCGCACCGAGCCCGCGACGGCCTGGTCACAAGGAGGCAACATCGCGCGTTCGTCCGCAACTGTCCACGCCCTTGAAGCATCACCTAGATACACGACATTGAACTCGGGGGAACCGCCATGCACCGACAGAAAGCATTCATCCGTACGCTCGGCCTCGCCGCCGCCGTGGCGTTCGCCGCGACCGCCTGCGGTCCGCAGGGTGCGGGTGCCGGTCCGGCCGCCCCCTCCGCGCCGGCCGGCGGCTCCCCCTCGGCCTCCCCGTCCAAGCAGGACGACAAGGCCGGCTCCCCCTCGGCCTCGCCCTCGTCCGCCCCGTCGGGGTCGGCCGCCCCGGGGGCCAAGCCGCTCATGGCCAACGGCGACGAGAGCGAGCAGGTCCGCGAGCTCCAGGCGCGGCTGCGCCAGCTCAAGCTGGTGTCGACGGCGCCCACCGCGTTCTACGGCTCGAAGACCACCGCCGCGGTCAAGACCTTCCAGTCGCAGCACGGGCTGCCCGCGACCGGTTCGGTGGACGAGGCCACCTGGCAGAAGGTGCTGGGCCTGTCGAAGAAGCCGACCGATGACGAGCTGCGGCCGCCGACCACCAACGAGGTGGACGCCCCGGACCCGCGCTGCATGCAGGGCCGGGTGATGTGCATCAGCAAGGAGAGCCGCACCCTGGCCTGGATGATCGACGGCAAGGTCGTCTCCACGATGGACGTGCGCTTCGGCTCGGAGAACACGCCGACCCGCGAGGGCCTGTTCCAGGTGGAGTGGAAGGCGAAGGAGTGGACGTCGACGATCTACCACACGTCGATGCCGTACTCGATGTTCTTCAGCCAGGGCCAGGCGGTGCACTACTCGTCCGACTTCGCGGCCCGCGGCTACGACGGCGCCTCGCACGGCTGCGTGAACGTCCGGGACAAGAAGAAGCTGTCGGAGCTGTTCGACCAGGTGAAGGTGGGCGACAAGGTCGTCGTCTACTGGTGATCCCGGTACTGGTGATCCCGGAGAAGAGAGGGGGCGCGGGCAGGGCCGGGGGAACGTGCCCCGCCCGCGCCGGGTGCGCCGAGCCCAGGGGTACGGGGGGAACCCCGGCTCGTGCGCGGCCGATGACCAGTCGGCTCGTTACGTACTGCGTCAGCGGTTCGAAAAGTGTTACAGCCCCCGTGCGCGAAGCCTGAAAAAAGGTTTCAGCGGGCTGGTTCAGCGCGTTCGGAAACCCAGCCCGCCGCTGGTCAGCGGGGTCATGGACGGCAGCGGCAGCGGGGCGCTGCCCTGGTCGGCGCCGCTGCGCGGGACCGTGCCCTTGGTGGCCCCGTCCAGCAGGGTCGCGCAGAAGCGCTGGACCTTCGCGGCCCCGCCGGCGAGCTTGGAGAGGTACTCGCGCCGGTCGTCGGCGAGCTTCTTCGCCTTGTTGTCCCGGCACAGGTCCTCGGGGCGCGGCTTCTCCGCCTCGATGCCCTGGTTCTTCCCGCTCTCCGCGGTGGCGCCGCCGCCGGCGAACGAGTCGCGGGTGCCGTCGGTGCCCGCCGCTCCGCCACCGCCGCCGCCACCGGCCCCGCCGCCCGAGGCGGCCGTGCCGGGCGGCACCGAAAGGCTCGGCGCGACGTCGGGGAGCGTACGCGTCCCCGTGCCCGGGGTCCCCGTGGCGTCCGGGCCGCGCGAGAAGCCGTCGACGCCCAGGGACGGGGTCGGGCGCAGCTGCGGTACGAGGGTGGCGCCCGCGGTGTCCCCGGCGGGCGCCGGGTCGGAGTCGGCGCTGACCGAGACCGCCGGGGCGGGGCCCGCCGTCAGGTGCGCGGCGCGGTCCAGCAGGCCGGTGCCGGCGACGGCGGCGATCCCGCCGACGGCGACCGAGGCCAGCGCGGCCGCCAGCCCGAAGCGCGCGGCCGTGACGGGACGCCGCTGCGCGGGTATCCGTACGGGGGGTATCGGCGCCAGGTCGACCACGGGTTCGCGGTCCGCCCCGGGCACGCCGGGTCCGGCCTGGGCGGCGGCCGCCGCGGGGGCCACCGCCGCCGCGGGCGCGGGAGCCCCGGCGCGGGCCGCGCGGAACGCGGCCAGGGCGGCTTCCTCACCGGGCAGTTCTCCCCCTGCTGAGCGGGGGGTCAGGGCGTCGAGGGCGGCGCGCATCCGGGCCGCCTCCGCCCGGGCGCGCGGGTCGGCTCCGGATCCGTCCGGGCCGGGTGTTCCTCCGCGCAGCAGCTCGTCCGCCGTGGCCCTGTCCAGCCACGCGTTGTGCTCGTCGGCCATCACATGTCCTTCTGCGTCCGCCAACGTGAATGCGTCACACCGGTTCGCTCCACCAGGTCCCCCGCCCGGCCGCGCTGCGCGGGCACCGCGTCGAGATCACGCTCGCGCGCCTGGTCCCCGGCATTATGGCCGACCCGGGCGCCGGATTCCGTTTCGTTTTCCGTCCCGCCCGCCGCACCGGCGGGCCCGAACTCCGCGCTGAGGAGTTCCGCGAGCTTCTTCAGTCCCCGGTGCGCGGCCGTGCGGACCGCGCCGGGGCGCTTGCCGAGGGTCTCGGCGGCGCTCTTGGCGTCGAGGCCGACGACCACGCGCAGGACGACGGCCTCGGCCTGGTCCTGCGGCAGCTGGGCTATCAGCTTCATGGTCCGTCCGGTGGACAGGGCCTCCATGGCCTCGCCGTACGTGTCGGAGTCCGCGGCCCGGCCGGTCAGCTCGGTCTCGTCGCCGCCAACGGCGGGACGGCGGCCGCGCATGCGGATGTGGTCGAGGGCACGGTTGCGGGCGATGCGGGCGGCCCAGCCGCGGAAGCGGTCGGCGTCGCCGGTGAAGGAGCCGAGGTCGCGGGCGATCTGCAGCCAGGCCTCGGAGGTCACGTCCTCGGCGTCGGCGTCGCCGACGAGCGTGCGTACGTATCCGAGCAGGCGCGGGTGCACGGCGCGGTACACAGTCCGGAACGCGCTCTCGTCGCCGTCCTGTGCCGCGAGCACCGCGGCGGTCAGCTCCGCGTCGTCCCCCAGCAAAGTCCCCAACCCGTTCAACGTCCTGTACGTGTGGCGCAAATCCGCACGTTACGGCTTTCACGTACCTCTCGTCCACGAGTTGTACAACCAGCAACCAACCCTGCGCGGAGCGGGGTGTGACAGAAAACGCACTCCATACGCTGACATGAATACGGGCTTGTCGCACGAGTCCGTGACGGATGGCGACCGGGGCCTCTCCTGTGGGGGGTGGCGGCCTCGGTCGTCCTCCCCTCTCCAGTCGGGTCAAACCTCCCCGGCCTCATCCTTTCGGCTCACTTCCGGGTGAAATCCCCGTTCGGGCAGGGCACGGCCACTCCGAGATCGCTAGCGTGGCGGTACACCCGCGCCCCGCCCCGAGGAGTACTCCGCTGTCCAGCCACCTTCCGGCACAGGTCCGCGGTCCGGCCTCCGCCCCCGGCGCCGGACTGGCGCGATTCAACTCCCTGCCGCCCGAGACCGCCCGCGCGGTCCTGCTGCGCTGCTGCGGCAGCGGGCGCTGGGCCCACCGGGTGGCCGCCCACCGCCCCTACCCGGACACCGCCGCCCTGCTGGCGGCCTGCGAGGAGGCCTCGTACGACCTCTCCCAGCGCGACCTCTCCGAGGCGCTGGCCCGGGAGTCCTCGGCGGAACTGGGCCAGGGCGCCCCGTACGCCGCGCTCCTCGCGCTCGACGCGGCGCGGGCGGAGTACGAGCGGACCTTCGGGCACGCCTTCGTGATCTGCCTGGACGGGCACCCGCCGGAGGAGCAGGTGGACCAGCTGCTGGCCGCGATCCGCCGCAGGATGGCTCACGAGATCGACGAGGAGCGCTCGATCTCCGCCGAGGAACTGCGCCTGGTGGCCCGCTCCCGGGCGGTCCGGCTGCTGGAGCGACTCGCCGGTGCGCGGCCCGGGGACCCGGACGACGGTCTGTCTGCTGCCGATTTCGGGCTGTTTGCCCCTGTGGGATAGCCCGTCCGTGCCTGTTTGATCACACCGGGGGACCCCGGGCGAGGGAACCGACGAAGCGTCGCTACGATGTCCGGGGCCGGTGGACCGTACCCGGCCGGGCCCGACCGACAAAGAAGCCGGCTGGCCCCCGCCCCGCTTCCGGAGGGTTTTCCGTGCCGGCTGGAACGTTGTACCGCGGCCGGGAAGGAATGTGGTCCTGGGTGGCTCATCGAGTCACCGGCGTCCTCATTTTCTTCTTCCTGTTCGTACACGTCCTCGACACCGCTCTCGTCCGCGTCTCCCCCGAGGCGTACGACGATGTCGTGGCTACCTACAAGACTCCGATCGTCGCGCTGCTGGAGTACGGCCTCGTCGCCGCAATCCTGTTCCACGCGCTCAACGGTCTCCGTGTCATCGCCGTGGACTTCTGGTCCAAGGGCCCGCGTCACCAGAAGACGATGCTCTGGTGGGTCGTGGCTATCTGGGTCCTGCTGATGGGCGGGGCCCTGTACCCCGTTCTCGGCCACGCCTACCTCGAACTGTTCGGGAAGTGACACGCATGTCTTCTGACACTTCTTCCGCCAAGGCGATCGGTGACGTGGAGGGCGTTTCCCTCTACGACACCGACAACCCGGCGCCGTACATCGAGGCCCCGCGCAAGCGCACGGGGAAGACCCCGCGCTCGACCCGCGGCAACTTCGAGATGGCCGCGTGGCTCTTCATGCGCCTCTCGGGCATCGTGCTCGTCGTCCTCGTCATCGGCCACCTCGTCATCCAGCTGGTGCTGGACGGCGGCGTCTCCAAGATCGGCTTCGCCTTCGTGGCCGGCCGCTGGGCGTCCCCGTTCTGGCAGGTCTGGGACCTGCTGATGCTGTGGCTGGCCATGCTGCACGGCTCCAACGGCCTGCGTACCGTCATCAACGACTACGCGGAGCGCGCCAACACGCGGCTGTGGCTGAAGGGCCTGCTCTACACCGCCACGGTGTTCACCATCCTTCTGGGCACGCTGGTGATCTTCACCTTCGACCCGAACATCCGCTAGGCAACGGGGCTGAGGCGAAACAGATGAAGATCCACAAGTACGACACCGTCATCGTCGGCGCCGGTGGCGCGGGCATGCGCGCCGCCATCGAGGCGACGAAGCGCAGCCGCACCGCCGTGCTGACGAAGCTCTACCCCACCCGCTCCCACACGGGCGCCGCGCAGGGCGGCATGGCCGCCGCGCTGGCCAACGTGGAGGACGACAACTGGGAGTGGCACACCTTCGACACGGTCAAGGGCGGTGACTACCTGGTCGACCAGGACGCCGCCGAGATCCTGGCGAAGGAGGCCATCGACGCGGTCCTCGACCTGGAGAAGATGGGCCTGCCGTTCAACCGCACCCCGGACGGCACCATCGACCAGCGCCGCTTCGGCGGCCACTCCCGCAACCACGGCGAGGCGCCGGTCCGCCGGTCCTGCTACGCCGCGGACCGCACGGGCCACATGATCCTCCAGACGCTGTACCAGAACTGCGTCAAGGAGGGCGTGGAGTTCTTCAACGAGTTCTACGTCCTGGACCAGCTCCTGGTCGAGGAGGACGGCGTCAAGAAGTCGGCCGGTGTGGTCGCGTACGAGCTCGCCACCGGCGAGATCCACGTGTTCCAGGCCAAGGCCGTCATCTACGCCTCCGGCGGCACCGGCAAGTTCTTCAAGGTGACCTCCAACGCGCACACCCTCACGGGTGACGGCCAGGCGGCCTGCTACCGCCGCGGCCTGCCGCTGGAGGACATGGAGTTCTTCCAGTTCCACCCGACGGGCATCTGGCGCATGGGCATCCTGCTGACGGAGGGCGCCCGCGGTGAGGGCGGCATCCTCCGCAACAAGGACGGCGAGCGCTTCATGGAGAAGTACGCGCCGGTCATGAAGGACCTCGCGTCCCGTGACGTCGTCTCGCGCTCCATCTACACGGAGATCCGCGAGGGCCGCGGCTGCGGCCCCGCCGGCGACCACGTGTACCTGGACCTGACGCACCTCCCGCCGGAGCAGCTCGACGCGAAGCTCCCGGACATCACGGAGTTCGCGCGCACCTACCTCGGCATCGAGCCCTACACGGACCCGATCCCGATCCAGCCCACCGCGCACTACGCCATGGGCGGCATCCCGACCAACGTCGAGGGTGAGGTCCTGTCGGACAACACCACCGTCGTCCCCGGCCTGTACGCGGCCGGCGAGGTCGCGTGCGTGTCGGTGCACGGCGCCAACCGCCTGGGCACCAACTCGCTGCTCGACATCAACGTCTTCGGCAAGCGCTCCGGCATCGCCGCGGCCAAGTACGCCGCCGAGAACGACTACGTCGAGCTGCCGGAGAACCCGGCGCAGCAGGTCGCCGACCTGGTCGAGCAGCTGCGCAACTCCACGGGCAAGGAGCGGGTCGCGGACCTGCGCCTGGAGCTCCAGGAGACGATGGACGCGAACGTGATGGTGTTCCGTACGGAGCAGACCATCAAGACCGCGGTCGAGAAGATCGCGGAGCTGCGCGAGCGCTACAAGAACGTGTCCGTCCAGGACAAGGGCAAGCGCTTCAACACGGACCTGCTGGAGGCCATCGAGCTGGGCAACCTGCTCGACCTGGCCGAGGTCATGGCCGTGTCCGCGCTGGCGCGCAAGGAGTCCCGCGGTGGTCACTACCGCGAGGACTACCCGAACCGCGACGACGTCAACTTCATGCGCCACACCATGGCGTACCGCGAGGTCGGCGCCGACGGCCAGGACTCCGTGCGCCTGGACTACAAGCCCGTCGTCGTCACCCGCTACCAGCCGATGGAGCGTAAGTACTGATGGCCACCCCCACCCTGGACAAGGTCGAGGCCGAGGCCGCGGCCTCGCACAACATCACGGTCACCTTCCGGATCCGCCGCTTCAACCCCGAGGTCTCGGCCGAGGCGGAGTGGCAGGACTTCCAGATCGAGATCGACCCGAAGGAGCGCGTGCTCGACGGTCTCCACAAGATCAAGTGGGACCTCGACGGCACGCTGACCTTCCGCCGCTCGTGCGCGCACGGCATCTGCGGCTCCGACGCGATGCGGATCAACGGCAAGAACAGGCTCGCCTGCAAGACGCTGATCAAGGACATCAACCCGGAGAAGCCGATCACCGTCGAGGCCATCAAGGGCCTCACGGTGATGAAGGACCTCGTGGTCGACATGGAGCCCTTCTTCCAGGCGTACCGCGACGTCATGCCGTTCCTGGTCACCAAGGGCAACGAGCCGACGCGTGAGCGCCTGCAGTCCGCCGAGGACCGCGAGCGCTTCGACGACACCACCAAGTGCATCCTGTGCGCCGCGTGCACGTCCTCGTGCCCGGTGTTCTGGAACGACGGCCAGTACTTCGGCCCGGCGGCGATCGTCAACGCCCACCGCTTCATCTTCGACTCGCGCGACGAGGCCGGCGAGCAGCGGCTGGAGATCCTGAACGACAAGGACGGCGTGTGGCGCTGCCGCACGACCTTCAACTGCACCGACGCGTGCCCGCGTGGCATCGAGGTCACGAAGGCGATCCAGGAAGTCAAGCGCGCGCTGATCACGCGCCGCTTCTGATCCTTTCGACGCCGTCGAGGCCCCGCACCCGGACATCCTCCGGGGGCGGGGCCTTACGCGTACTCGGGGGCGGGTCAGGGTCGGGTCAGGGGTGATCCCCATGGTCCGGGGATCTTCCTCACGGCAGGCTTACGGGCATGACGAACCCCGCGAACTCCGCTTCCCGCAAGGCCCGTTGGGCGACCACGATCGCCGCCGGCGTGGCCCTCGCCGCCATCGGCGCCGGTACCCTGCCCGCCGTGGCCTCCGCCGCCGAGCGGCCGGCCGCCGCGGTCACCGGGATCGTGCACACCCGCGAGCCGCTGGACCGCGCCGCCCTCCAGGCCTCCCTCGACGGGCTCCCGGACGTGGCCGTGAACGGCGCACTGGCCCGGGTGAGCGGCCGGGACGGCCGCTGGAGCGGCGCGGCCGGGCCCACGGTGCCGTCGGCCGACGCGAACTTCCGGATCGGCAGCGTCACCAAGGTGTTCACCTCGACGGTGACGCTCCAGCTGGTCGCGGAGGGCCGCCTGACGCTGGACACCCCCGTCCAGCAGGTCCTGCCGGGCACCCTGCCCGCCGACTGGGCCCCGATGACGATCGGGCAGCTGCTGAGCCACACCAGCGACCTGCCCAAGCCGCAGCCGCCCGTCCCCGGCACCACCCCCGCCTCGGCCGTCGCCGACGCGGTGCGGGCCGCCGCCGAGGCGGGCGCCCCGAAGCCCGTACCGGGCTCCCGGCAGCAGTACAACGGCCTGAACCACTTCCTGCTCGGCATGGTGATCGAGAAGACGACCGGCCGTACGTACGCCGAGGAGGTGCAGCGCCGCATCGCCAGGCCGCTGGGGCTGCGCCACACCTACGTCCCCGCCGCCGACGACCACTCCCTCCCGGCCCCGCACACCCGGGCCCTGTGGGACGCCTCCGGGACCGGCACGGGCGAGCTCGTCGACAACTCCCGGCAGAGCCCCTGGGCCTGGGCGGAGGGCGGGATGATCTCCAACGCCCCCGAGCTGGACCGGTTCTTCACCGCCCTGATGAACGGCCGGCTGCTGCCGCCCGCACAGCAGAAGCTGCTCACCGAGCCGGTCCCGGGCTCCGAGGGGAACGGCACCTACAGCCGGGGCGGCCTCCAGCACATCGAGCTCGGCCCGGACACCTGGGTCTGGGGCAAGACCGGCTCGTACAACGGCTACACCAGCGGCGTCTTCGTCAACGAAGACCGCAGCCGGGTCCTGGTCTACTCCCTCAACCCGACGAACCGCCGCCCCCAGAAGCCGGAGGACGGCCTGACGGAGCTGGCCCACATCAAGAAGATCGCCGCCGCGGCCTTCTGATCCCCCGGCCCGCCGCACCCGTTCCGGTGAACCGCCGGGCTACCGAACCGGCGGGCCGCGCCGTCCTACGATGATGCTCTCGACAGCAGCCCACGGGAGGCACGTGATGTCCACAGCACCCGCTGAGCACCCTCATGGCGACCGGTCTCTGCTCGATGAGGCCAACCGCCTCATGGAGCGGAACCCAGACTGCCGCGTCGAGATCATCGGAGGCGTGATCGTCGTGACTCCGCCGGCGGACCTGCCCCATTCCAGGGCCATCAAGAAGCTCGACCGCCCTTTCCTGGCCGCAGGTCTGGACGAGGGCGAGTCCGAGGTGCACCAGGGCATCGGACTCTGGCTGCCTTCCGGCCCCTCGGACTTCGCCATCCCCGACCTGTGCATCATCGATGCCGACGCAGACGATCACCTCGTCGAGAACAACTGCTACGAGGCATCCGTCTTCCGGCTCGTCCTCGAAGTGACGTCGAGCAACTACGAGAACGACCCGCGCGGCAAGGTCACCGCCTACGGCATCGCCGGGATTCCCGTCTACGTGATCGTCGACCGCAGGCACCAGCGACTGCACGTCCTCACCGACCCCTCCGACGGCGAGTACACGAGCCACCGCGTCTACGCGCCGGGCGAGCTGGCCACCCTGCCCGACAGCCTCGGCGCCAAGGTCACGCTCGACGTGGAGGAGATCCTGGCCGCCGGCCGGCCCCAGCCGAAGAAGGCCGCCCCGCAGGAGCAGGAGCCCGCCACGGAGGAGTCCTCCCCGGAGGAGTGAAGCCGCGCCACGGCGCATCGACACGGGAGGCCCGGCGCGGGAGCATGGGCGGATGTGACGAGGCTCGCCAAGACCGCATGTCCGGACCGGAGTTCACACCACCTCGGGCGGCGGACGTTCCTCACCGCGCTGGGGACCGTCGCCGCCACCTACGCCACCGGGATCCCCGCCCACGCCACCGGGCACGCGCGGGACGCCGCCACCGCCGCCGAGTACGTGGACGTGCAGCTCCTCAACATCACCGACCTGCACGGCTACCTCCAGGCCGCCCCCGGCGGCAACGCCGTGATCAGCGGCAACGGCGGCCGTACGTACACCGTCGGCGGGGTCGCGTACATGGCGGCCCACCTGGCCCGGCTGCGGGACGGGCGGGCCAACTCGTTCTTCTTCACCCCCGGGGACGCCTTCGCCGGCTGGGAGTTCGACGCCGCCGCGTTCGCCGACGAGCCCACCATCGAGGCCCTCAACCGGATGGGGCTCGACTTCGCGACCGCCGGGAACCACGAGCTCGACAAGTCCCCGGCCATGCTGCGGCGGCACATGGAGCAGGGCGTGCCGTTCCCCGTCGAGGGCCGGGACGCCTCCTTCACCGACTCCTCCGGGGCCCGCTTCCACGGCGCCGACTTCCGCTACCACAGCGCCAACCTGGTCTGGGGCTCCGACGGGCGCACGGTGCTGCCCGCGTACAACGTCGAGACGGTCCGCACCGCCGCCGGCCAGGAGCTGCGGATCGGCTTCATCCACCTGACCGCCCTCGGCACGGAGCTGATGCCCGGCTCCTACCAGCCGGGTCTGGCCACCCTCGACGAGGTCGCCACGGCCGACCGGTACGCGGCCCTGCTCAAGGCCCAGGGCGTGGGCGCCATCGTGCTCAGCGTCCACGACGGGGCGGTGGCCGGGGCCGACTTCAACAGCGGAGCCGACCCCTCCGGCCCGGCCCTGGACCTGGCGCTGCGGGTCTCCCCCGACATCGACGCCATCGTCACCGGGCACTGGCACACCCGGTTCAACATGATGGTCCCCGACCCCGACGGCGTGCCCCGCCCCTTCGTCGAGGCGGGCTGCCACGGCCAGCTGATCAACGAGATCAGCCTCCGCCTCGACCCGGCGACCGGCAGGGTGGTCCGGGAGCTGACCGTGTCCGTCAACCATCCCAACACCCGTGACATCGCCCCCGATCCGGCCCTCAAGGAGGTCGTCGACTACTGGGCCGGGCAGGCCTCCGCGCGCAACGCCGCCCGGATCGGCCGGCAGACCGGCTCGTTCTCGCGTACGCGCAACACTGCGGGCGAGTCCACCATGGGCGACCTGGTCGCCGACTGGGCGCTGTGGGCGGGCCGCAGGCCTGCCGACCCGGAGAACGACGCCAACGTCCACCCCAACGTGCCGGCCCAGCTCGCGCTGGTCGCCGCCGCGCCCCGGGTGGGGCAGGCCGTCATCGCGGGCGACCTGCCGCGCGACGCGGCCTCGGGCGGGGCCGTCACCTTCGGCCGGGCGTGGCGGGCCGTGGGCTTCGGCGACCCGGTCGTCAGCGCGACGGTGACGGGGCAGCAGATCCACGACGCCCTGGAGCAGCAGTGGACGACGGCGGCGAGCGGCGAGCTGCTGTTCGCGCCGCTGGCCGTCTCCGGGAACGTCCGCTACACGTTCGACGCCCGGGGCCCGGTCGGCGACCGGGTCAGCCCGGCGGACGTGTTCGTCGACGGCGTCCCGCTCGACCCGGCCCGGAGCTACCGGCTCGCGGCCCCCTCGTACACGTTCCTGGCGTACGACGGCTTCGGCGCGCTGCGCGGCTTCCAGGCCCCGTACCGCCACCAGCGCGACTTCGAGAGCTTCGTCGCGTACGTGCGGGAGCGGCAGACGCTCGCTCCCGCACCCCTGAACCGGGTGACGGCGGCGAACGCGGCCCGGCTGGGCGCCGATGTCGGCACCGTCCTGGAGCCGGGCCCCTACCTGCTGTCGGACGGCTCGCCGATGCCCCGGCCGGAGGCGGCCCTCGTCGCGGCGGACCGGCCGCCCGCCACCCCCGGGGGCTTCCGGCCGCCCTGCTGAGCGACCCGGAAAGAAGGCTTGAACCTGTTCAAAAACAGGTCTACAGTCGACCCTGCCAGAGAGTTGAACACGTTCAAGGGGGTTGGGGCGATGGACCTCACGGTGGTCGCGTACGTCATCTACCTGCTCATCAGCATCGGGCTGACCGTCTGGGTCGCCCGTACGCTCAGCCGCAACGGCCGCATCTTCATCGCCGACGTCCTCCAGGGGAACGAGAAGCTCGCGGACGCCGTCAACCACCTCCTGGTGGTCGGCTTCTACCTCGTCAACGTCGGCTTCGTGACCCTGTACCTGCGCTCGGGCGAGACGATCCTCGAAGCCCGCGGCCTCTTCGAGGCGCTGTCGGTCAAGCTCGGCGTCGTCCTGCTGGTCCTCGGCGTCATGCACCTCGGCAACGTGTGGGTGCTGAGCCGGATGCGCCGCCGCGGGATCATGGAGCGGCAGGCCGCGCAGCTGCCGCCCGTGCCGCCGGTCGCCCCCCAGGGGTGGACCGCGCCGGCCGGAGCCTGACCAGTGGCGCGGGACGCCGGGCCCGGCGTCCGGTACCTGACCGTCCTCTACGACGCCGACTGTCCCGTGTGCACCCGCATCCGGAACTGGCTGACCGGGCAACGGCAGCTGGTCCCGCTGCGGCTGGTGCCGGCCGCCTCCGCCGAGGCCTGGCGGCTGTTCCCGCGGCTGGCGCACGCCGAGACGCTGCGCGAGATCACCGTCGTCGGGGACGCGGGCCAGGTGTGGCGGGGGACGGACGCCTTCGTCGTCTGCCTGTGGGCGCTGGCGGAGCACCGCTCGAAGGCCGAATGGCTCGCCACCCCGGCGGGCCGCCCGTTCGCCCGGGCGGCCATGAACACGGCCGCCGCCGTCCGGCACGCGGTACGGACCAATTCCGAAGCGGAGTCCGGAGAACCGGCCTGTGACGAGCACTGCTCCGCGCCCCGATAAGGTCGGACACCGTGACAGATCAGAAGGCGCCCAAGAGCGAGCAGACCCGCACGCTCATCCTCGAAACCGCGCTCCGGCTCTTCCAGGAGCGCGGGTTCGACAAGACGACCATGCGGGGCATCGCCAAGGAGGCGGGGGTCTCGGTCGGCAACGCGTACTACTACTTCGAGTCGAAGGAGCACCTCGTCCAGGGCTTCTACGACCGGATCGGGGCGGCCCACCAGGCGGCGGTGCGGCCGATCCTGGACCAGGAGACCGATCTCCAGAAGCGGCTCGCCGGCGTGCTGACGAGCTGGCTGGACATCGCGGAGCCCTACCACGAGTTCGCCTCGCAGTTCTTCAAGAACGCGGCGGATCCGGAGAGTCCGCTCAGCCCCTTCTCGGCGGAGTCGGAGCCGGCGCGCAAGGCGGCCATCGACATCCACCGCGAGGTGCTGGCCGGGGCGAAGACCAAGGTGCCGGCCGAACTGGCCGACGTACTGCCGGAGCTGATGTGGCTCTCGCAGATGGGCCTGGTCCTGTACTGGGTCTTCGACCGCTCGCCCGGCAGCGAGAAGACGCGGCGGCTCGCCGACCGCGGTGCGCAGCTGACCACGCGGGGCATCGTCCTGGCCCGGTTCCGGGTGCTGCGGCCGCTGGTGCGCGAGGTGCACGAGCTCTTCGCGGACTTCCTGCCGGGCATGGCCCAGACGGCGGCCGCGCGGGGCGGGAAGCGCGCCTCGGACCCCCACCCCGGCGAGGAGTGAGGGTCCGGGAGGCGGGGCCGGCTCAGCCCAGGACGAGCAGGGTGGCCAGCGCCGGACCGAAGGCGCCGCCGAGCTGGTAGCAGAGGGTGAACAGGCCGATGGCGCTGGGCCGGTGGGCCTCGCCGGGGGCGGCGGACACGGCGTGGGTCGACAGGACCGCGTTCGCGGCGCTGGCGGTGAACACGCCGACCCCGGTGGCGAGGACCAGCAGCGGGCCGGAGCCGGCGAAGACCCCGATGAGCGCGGCGGCGGCACCGGCCGTGACGAGCACCGCGCGGACGGCCCCGCGGCCCATCCGGGCCGAGGCGGCGGCGAGCAGCCAGGACAGGGCCGCCCCGGCCAGCAGCGCGAAGAGCTGCCCGGTCCCGGCGGAGGCCGCGTCCCAGCCGGCCCGGTCGGCGAGCAGCCGGGGCACCGAGAAGAGCAGGGTGAAGTAGGAGGTCGACAGCACCAGCGCGAGCAGTGCCGAGACCACGAACACGGGCCGGCCCAGCAGCACGGCGGGCACGAACCCGTCGGGGCGGCGGCGCACGTGCCAGGCGAGCAGGACGGCGGCGACGAGGGCACCGGCGACGGCGGCGAGGGGCTGGGTCGGCAGCAGCACCAGGGCGGTGGCGAGAGCGGTCAGCAGGGCGGCGCCGCGCCCGTCGAAGCGGCCCGCGGGGGCGGGAGCCGCCCCGCGCCCGGCGTGCCGCAGCACCGCGGGCACCGCCAGCAGCGCGAGGGCCTGCACGGCGAGGGCGAGCCGCCAGGAGGCGCCGTCCGCGAGGGTCCGGCCGAGCAGCGGCCCGGCCGCGCCGAGCATGCCGAAGCCGGCGCTGATGACGCCCATCCGGCGGGCGGTGCCGGCGAGGCTCATCGCCGCCGCCACCAGCCCGGCGCCGCCGGCGGCCTGGGCGCAGCGGCCGAGGAGGGTGAGCGGGAGCCAGGGGGAGGCGGCGACCAGCAGGGTGCCGCCCAGGACGAGGGCGGGGGCCAGGCGGAGCACCGCGGCCAGGCCCCGGCGGCGCAGGAGTCCGGCCATCAGCGGGGTGCCGGTGGCCATGGCCCAGCCGAAGGCGGTGAGCAGCCAGGCGGCGGTGGCGTCGGCGACGCCGAGCGAGCGGGCCATGTCCGGGAGGATCAGCACCGGCGCGTTGGCCCCGGCGGCGATGGGGGTGGCCAGCAGGGCGAGCCAGAAGACCGGGACGGGCGCCCGGGTGGCGCCGGCTGCCGGCGCCTCGCTCCTGCCGGTGGTGGTGGTGACCGTCATGGGTGACCCACTCCCCTTCACATCTCAACCTTGACAATCTCAACGTTGAGATAAAAACAGAGAGACTCCCTCAACGTCAAGTGTCTTAACGTTGAGGTATTCTTCGGGCATGGAGACGGACATGGAGACGGACGGCACACAGAGGGACGGCGACGACCAGGACGTCGTGGCCACGATCGTCGGCGAGTGGCGGACGGAGCGCCCCGACCTCGCGGAGGCGCTCTGGCCCGTCGACGTCCTGGCCCGGATCCAGCGCATGAACCGGATCATCGACAAGTACCTCAAGACCTTCACCGCCGAACACGGCCTGGAGGTGGGCGAGTTCGACGTACTGGTCAGCCTGCGCCGGTCAGGCCCCCCGTACGCGCTGACCGCCGGCGCGCTGATCCCGGCAGCCATGGTCACCTCGGGCGCCATCACCAACCGGATCGACCGGATGGAGGCCAAGGGCCTGGTCGAGCGGGTCCGCGACGGGGCCGACCGCCGCTCGGTACGCATCCGGCTGACCGAGGCGGGCGCCACCCTGGCCGACACGGTCATGGAGGAACACCTGGGGCACTACGCACGCCTGCTGGCCCCGCTGGACCGGGCGACCTGCGACGCGCTGGCCGGCCCCCTGCGCACCCTGCTGCTCGCGCACGGGGACACCCTCACGCCCCCTACGGCCAGTTGAGCCCGGGAGCCGGTGACAGCCTCCCGCGAAAGCAGGTCAGGCCTGGTATGAGGCGAGTTCGACGACAGTGATGTCGGACGGCGCCCCGACCCGCACCGGCGGCCCCCACGCACCCGCGCCGCGGGACACGTACAGCTGGGTGTCGCCGTAGCGCTCCAGGCCCGCGACGGTCGGGTTCGCCAGGTCGGCCAGGTACTTGCCGGGCCACAGCTGGCCGCCGTGGGTGTGCCCGGAGAGCTGGAGGTCCACGCCGTGGCGCACGGCTTCGTCGATCACGATCGGCTGGTGGGCGAGGAGCACGGAGGCACGGGCCCGGTCGCGGTCCCCGAGGGCCGCCTGGAAGTCGGGGCCCTTGCCCTCCTTCTCCCCCTGGACGTCGTTGACCCCGGCGAGGTCGAAGTGGGGCAGCTCGCGGCGGGCGTTCTCCAGGGGGGTGAGGCCGAGCTCGCGGACGTGGTCCACCCACTGCTGGGCGCCGGAGAAGTACTCGTGGTTGCCGGTGACGAAGAAGCTGCCGAGGCGGGCGCGGAGTTCGCGCAGCGGCTCGGCGGCGGGGCCGAGGTCGCGGACGTCGCCGTCCACAAGGTCGCCGACGATGGCGATGAGGTCGGGCTGGGTGCGGTTGACGGTGTCGACGATGCGGCGGGTGTGGGCGCGGCCGAGCACCGGCCCGAGGTGGACGTCGCTCACGACGGCGATCCGGAACCCGTGCGCGGCGCGGGGCAGCCGGGCGAGCGGCACCTGCACGCGCTTCACGCGGGGGCCGCGGAGCACGCCGTACGTCCCGTTGCCGACGACCCCGGCTGCGGCGACCGCAGCCGCCCCACCGAGCACCCGCGCCACGAACACCCGCCGCCCGACCCCGGCGGGGGGCTGGGGGGCCTCAGCGGCGGCCGTCCCGGCCGGGGTGGCACCGCCGGCGGCCGTACCGGCCGCGGTGGGGGCGGGGACGTCGATCGGCCGGTCGGCGGTGTCCGGGCCCTGCGGGACCGTTCCCCTACCCGCCCCTTCCCGCAACTGGGGCTCCGCCCCAGCCCCCGCCCGGGGCTCCGCCCCGGATGCCCCACCCGGCTCCGCCCCGGAAGCGGCGGGCACCAAATCAAGCCCCTCCGGCGATTGAGGTGCGGGGCCCGCAGCCACACCACCCGGCACAGCCGGCTCGACCCCGACCACCCCGCCCGCGGCGGACACCGCAACCGGGTCACCACCAGAGGCCACCGGGGTCTGGGCCTGCGCCCCTCCGGGCACGGCGGGCACCAAATCAAGCCCCTCCGGCGATTGAGGAGCGGGGCCCGCGGCCACACCGCCCGGCGCAGCCGGCTCGGCCCCGACCACCCCACCCGGCTCCGCCGGGGTCCGGGGCTGCGCCCCGCCGGGGACGGTCGGCACCAGATCAAGCCCCTCCGGCGATTGAGGGGCCGGGGGTGCGGGGAGCCGGCGGAGCCACAGGCGGCGGATCGGTTCCGCCACCGCCATCGCCATCGTGAGATACAGCAGCACCGCGAGCCACATGTACCCCGGCCACGCCACCAGCCGCTCCAGCCAGAACGGCGCGCCCGCCCGCCCCGCCGTCAGCGCGGCCAGCGCGAGCAGCGGCAGCGCGAAGGCCAGGACCGTGCCCGCCCTCCGGGCCGCCCCGCCCGCGCGCGTCGTGTCGCGGACCAGCCGGACCCACAGCCACCGGTGGACCAACGCAAGCAGCGCCAGTACCGCGACCACCGCCACAATCGCCACAATCGCCATAAACACGGTCATCGCGCTTCCCGCCGCAGAACCAGGACGCTGCGCAACCCGATCACACCAACGGCGGTCCCCAGGAGAAAGGACGTGACCGCCAGGAGAAGGTGGACCCAGAAGTAGGCCGTGGGCTGACCGTCATCGAATGCCAGACCGCTGGCGTCATTGAAGAGGTTCTTGACGAACGTGGACCAGATCACCCAGGACCAAGCTCCGAACGCTGCGAGGAACCAGGACGCGGTGCGGCTGAGTTTCATGTCCCCAGTATCGGATTCGTCCCCAGTACGGACGCGCCGGGGTGGGCCGTACCGGGGGTGGTTGGGCCCCGTTGGCCGGTCCCGGACGTCGGGCAGTCCATCGGGATGTACGTTCACCTGCGTGTCTGCCAAGAAGACCGCGCTGACGGTCCTTTCCGCCGCGCTGCTGGCTCCAGCCGTGCTCATGGCATCCGCGAGCGCGCCTGTACACGCCGCGCCCACGCCGCCCCCGGCGGCCGACGGGAAGGGGCAGCCCCCGAAGGCACCGAACGCCCCCGCGCCACCCCCCTCGATGTCCACCGTCGGCGGCGCCCGCCTCGGGCAGCCCGGGACCCAGGTCAACCCGCTGCCCGGCGCGCCCGCCCTGCCCGCCAACCTCAGCGGGCGGTCCTGGATCGTGGCGGACGCCGAGACCGGCGAGGTGCTCGCCGCGCACAACGCCCACTGGCGGCTGCCCCCGGCCTCCACCATGAAGATGCTCTTCGCCGACACCGTCCTGCCCGGCCTCCCCAAGGACCAGGTGCACCACGTCACCGACCAGGACATGGACGGCGTCGGCCCCGGCAGCAGCCTGGTGGGGGTCAAGGAGGACCACGACTACTCCGTCCACGACCTGTGGCTCGGCGTGTTCCTGCGCTCCGGGAACGACGCGGTGCACGTGCTCTCGGCCATGAACGGCGGCATCGACAAGACCGTCAAGGACATGCAGGCCCACGCCGAGGAGCTCCAGGCACTGGACACCCACGTGGTGTCCCCGGACGGCTACGACGCCCCCGAGCAGGTGTCGAGCGCGTACGACCTCACCCTCATCGCCCGCTCCGGGCTGCAGAAGCAGGACTTCCGCGAGTACTGCGGGACGGTGGAGGCCAAGTTCCCCGGCAGGCAGGAGGCGGGCAGGCCGCGCGAGTACTTCGAGATCCAGAACACCAACCGGCTGATGACCGGCGCCGGGGGCATCACCCCGTACAAGGGCATCGCCGGGGTGAAGAACGGCAACACCACCATGGCCGGCTCGACCTTCACCGGCGCCGCCCAGCGCGGCGACAAGAAGCTGCTGGTGACCGTGATGAACCCGGACAACGGCGGGCTCAACTCGGTCTACGAGGAGACGGCCGAGCTCTTCGACTGGGGCTTCGCGGCGGCCGGGAAGGTCAAGCCGGTGGGCGAGCTCGTGCCCCCGAAGAGCGCGGACGCCACCCCGCTCGGCTCCCCCGCCACCTCGCACGAGAAGGGCGGGCCCGCGGCGGGCGGCGAGGCCTCCGGCGGCGGTGGCGGGCTCGGGACCGCGCTCGGCGTCGCGGGCGGGGCGCTGGTGCTCCTGGCCGGCGGGGCCTTCGTGGTCAACCGCCGCTGGCCGCACGGCCGCCGCGGCCCGGGCGGCGGCGCCGACGCCTAGACCTCCTCCTCCTGCTCCTGCTCCTGCTCCTGCTCCTCGTCGTCGCGGGTCGCCGTCCAGGCCGCGCAGAAGAGCAGCAGCTTCGCCGAGAAGCTGATCCACAGCAGCAGGGCGATCGGCACGCCGAAGGCCCCGTACATGCTCTTGCCGGCCACCTCCCGCATATAGCCGCTGAGCAGCAGCTTCAGCAGTTCGAAGCCCGCCGCGCCGATGAGCGCCGCCTGGACCAGGCGGCCGCGCGGCGGCTCGACCCCGGGCAGCAGGGTCAGCAGGTACAGCAGCAGCAGGAAGGCCGCCACCACGCCGACGCCGAAGGCCGCGGCGCGCAGCAGCGCCCCGCCCGCGCCGTCGCGCGGGATGCCCAGGAGCTCGGCGGACTTGCCGACCGCGCTGGCCCCGACGACCGAGGCGGCGGCCGAGGCGAGGGCCGCGCCGCCGAGGCCGAGGAGGACCAGGCCGTCCTTGCCCTTGCGCAGGACGGGGTTGCCCTCGTCCTCGTCGTCCTTCTCCCAGACGGCGCGCAGACAGTCGCGCATCGATCCGATCCAGCCGATGCCGGTGAAGAGGAGGACGGCGCCCGCGACGAGGCCGACGGTGCCGGCGTTGGCGACGAGCCCTTCCAGGTCGAGCTGGTCGGAGATGCCGGGGACCTGTTCGGCGAGGTTCTTCTGCAGCTTGTCCAGCTGCTCCTGGCTGAGCAGGGCGGCACCGACGGCGGCCGCGACGGTGATCAGCGGGAAGAGCGCGAGGAAGCTGATGAAGGTGATCGCGGCGGCCAGCCGGTTCCAGTGCACGCGGTCGAGGCGCTCGTACGAACGCCAGGCGTGGGTCCGCATGACGGCGGAGGCCGCCGGTCCGACCACCGGGAGTTTCTTCAGCCAGTCCATGGGGGCCACCGTAAATGAGCCGCGCGAAATAGCGGGGATTGCCGGTTTCGGGCGCTACGGTCGTCGATTGTGACTTTTCGCCCTACGGATCGTCCCCAGGCCCACCCGTTCCATGCCCTGCTGCTGCGGGGTTTCCGCTTCCGCGTGCGCCGGGCCGCCCCGCGGCTGCTGCGTCAGGGGCGCGGCACGGCCGCGTCGGCCGGCGGAGCGGGCTGTGCGGGGACGCCGACGGCGCCGGTGCCGAAGGGGTACTCGCGCAGCTTGCGCCAGACCCCGTCCGAGCCCTGCTCGTAGAGCGCGAAGCCCTCGCACAGCCAGCCGGCGGCGTAGTCGGCGAGCTCGGTGTAGGCCCGGTCCATCGCCTCCTCGGAGATCCCGTGGGCGACCGTGACGTGCGGGTGGTACGGGAAGGCCAGCTCGCGGGCGAGCGGCCCCTCCGGGTCGCGCACCTCCCCCTGGAGGCGGGTGCAGCCCGGGGCGCCCTCGGCGAGCCGGACGAAGACGACCGGCGAGAGGGGCCGGAAGGTACCCGTCCCCTCCAGCCGCATCGGGAAGGCCGGGAAGGCCCGCGCGACCTCGGCCAGGTGGGCGCGGATCGCGGGCAGCCGGTCCGTCTCCACCTCGGTGGGCGGTACGAGGGTGACGTGCGTGGGGATGCCGTGCGCGGCGGCGTCCCCGAAGCCGGCGCGCAGCTCCTGGAGCTGGCGGCCGTACGGCTCCGGGACCGCGATCGAAACGCCGAGCGTTACGGTCCCCACGTGTGTCTCCTTGGTGTGTGTACGAGGTGCTGCCGCTCAGTGTGGCGGCAGCACCCCCTCTGCCGCCAGGGGCCTGAGGTCCGTCAGTGCTTGGCGGGCAGGAAACCGAGGTGGTCGTAGGCCTGTGCCAGGGTCTCGGCGGCGACCGCCCGGGCCTTCTCCGCGCCCTTGGCCAGCAGGGAGTCCAGGGTCTCCGGGTCGTCCAGGAACTCCTGGGTGCGCTGCCGGAAGGGTGTGACGAAATCGACCATCACGCCGGCGAGGTCGGTCTTGAGCGCACCGTAGCCCTTGCCCTCGTACGAGGCCTCCAGAGCGGTGATCGACTCGCCCGTGAGGGTGGACAGGATGGTGAGCAGATTGCTGACGCCGGGCTTGTTCTCGGTGTCGAAGCGGATCACGGTGTCCGTGTCGGTGACCGCGCTCTTGATCTTCTTCTCGGTGACCTTGGGCTCGTCGAGGAGGTTGATCAGGCCCTTGGGGGACGACGCGGACTTCGACATCTTGATCGCCGGGTCCTGGAGGTCGTAGATCTTCGCGACCTCCTTGACGATGTGCGCGGCGGGAAGGGTGAAGGTCTGGCCGAAGCGCTGGTTGAAGCGCTCGGCCAGGTCGCGGGTCAGCTCGATGTGCTGGCGCTGGTCCTCGCCGACCGGGACGGCGTTCGCCTGGTAGAGGAGGATGTCGGCGACCTGGAGGATCGGGTACGTGAACAGGCCGACGCTGGCGCTGTTGACCCCGCCCTTGGCGGACTTGTCCTTGAACTGGGTCATCCGGCTGGCCTCGCCGAAGCCGGTGATGCAGTTCATGACCCAGCCGAGCTGCGCGTGCTCCGGGACGTGGCTCTGGATGAAGAGCGTGCACCGCTCGGGGTCCAGGCCGGCGGCGAGGAGCTGCGCGGCGGACAGCCGGGTGTTCGCGCGGAGGTCCTTCGGATCCTGCGGCATGGTGATCGCGTGGAGGTCGACGACCATGTAGAAGGCGTCGTGCGTCTCCTGGAGGGCGACGTACTGGCGGATCGCTCCGAGGTAGTTCCCGAGGTGGAACGAGCCGGAGGTGGGCTGGATGCCGGAGAGCGCGCGAGGACGGTCAGAAGCCATGCCCCCATTCTTCCACCTGCGTGGCCCGCTCCCCGCCCCACCCTTCGCCCTCCCCCAGCTACCGCTGGGAGGTGCCCCCACCCGGGGCTCCGCCCCGGACCCCTTCCTGGGGGCTCCGCCCCCAGACCCCCGCGCCTCAAACGCCGACGGGGCTGGAGTTGCCGAACGCCGGCGGGGCTGGATTTCGCGCAGCGAAATTCCAGCCCGCGCGGCGTTTGAGCGCAACGGGGTCAGGGGCGGAGCCCCTGGGAACGGTGGAAGGGCGGGTAGGGGACCCGCACCGCGCAGCGGCCCACCCACCCGCACCCGACCCACCGGCCCCGCCGGACGGGGTCCGTCAGGCCAGCGGGAGCCCCGGCGCGGGGAAGGCGGCCATCAGGTCCGCGACCTCGGAGCGGATCACGGCGAGGGCCGCCTCGTCGGCCTTGGCGGCGGCGTCCACCGCGCGGGAGATCCAGTCCGCGACCACCGGCATGTGGGCGACGCCCAGCCCGCGCGAGGTCAGCGACGGCGTGCCGATGCGGATCCCCGACGGGTCGAACGGCTTGCGCGGGTCGAACGGCACCGTGTTGTAGTTGACCACGATCCCCGCCCGGTCCAGCGCCTTCGCCGCGACCTTGCCCGGGACGTCCCGCGAGGTGAGGTCCATCAGGATCAGGTGGTTGTCCGTGCCGCCCGAGACCAGGTCGAAGCCCCGCTCCAGCAGCGCCGCGGCCAGCGCCTTCGCGTTGGCCACGACCGCGTGCGCGTACGAGACGAAGGACGGCTGCGCGGCCTCGTGGAGGGCCACCGCGATGCCCGCCGTCGTCTGGTTGTGCGGGCCGCCCTGGAGGCCCGGGAAGACCGCCTTGTCGATGGCCTTCGCGTGCTCCTCCTTGCACATCAGCATCGCGCCGCGCGGGCCGCGCAGGGTCTTGTGGGTGGTCGTGGAGATCACGTCCACGTGGCCCGCCGGGGAGGGGTGGGCCCCGCCCGCGATCAGGCCGGCGATGTGGGCCACGTCCGCGACGAGGACCGAGCCGGCCTCCTCGGCGATGGAGGCGAAGGCCTCGAAGTCGATGGTGCGGGGCAGGGCCGTGCCGCCACAGAAGATGATCTTCGGGCGTTCGGCCAGGGCCAGCGCCCGCACCGCGTCGTAGTCGATGAGGCCGGTGTCGGGCTGGACCCCGTACTGGACGCCGCGGAACCAGGAGCCCGTGGCCGAGACGCCCCAGCCGTGCGTCAGGTGCCCGCCCATCGGCAGGGCCATGCCCATCACCGTGTCGCCGGGCTTGGCGAAGGCCAGGTAGACGGCCAGGTTGGCCGGGGAGCCGGAGTACGGCTGGACGTTGGCGTGGTCCACCCCGAACAGGCCCTTGGCCCGCTCGATCGCGAGGGCCTCGACGCGGTCGATGTTCTGCTGGCCCTCGTAGTAGCGGCGGCCCGGGTAGCCCTCGCTGTACTTGTTCTGCAGGACGGTGCCGGAGGCCTCCAGCACGGCCGCGGAGACGTAGTTCTCGCTGGGGATCAGCCGCAGGGTCTCCGCCTGGAGGGTCTCCTCGGCGGTCACGAGCGAGGCGAGCTCGGGGTCGGTGGCGTACAGGGCGGGCTGGCGGTGGTGCGCGGTCATCGCGGCTCCTCCGGGGTCGATGATCGGATCTCGTCCCCGCGAGGCCCAGGCGAGCGGCCCTGTGTGCGGTCGTGCGCGCACGACTCCCCCGGAGTTGGTTCTCCGTACGCCAGTCGCCGTGCGTACCGAACACCATAGCGGGCGCGGCACCGGGGAGGTTTCCGGTTCCACGATCCGAGCGACGATACAAATGACGTCACCCACGTCACCCGCGCCACCAGCCAGACGGACGATCGGAGACCCCGTGTCGAGAACTGCTGATGCCATCCGCTCCGCCGACGAACACAGCGCGCACAACTACCACCCCCTGCCGGTCGTCGTCGCGTCGGCGGAAGGGGCGTGGATGACCGACGTGGAGGGCCGCCGGTACCTCGACATGCTCGCCGGGTACTCGGCGCTCAACTTCGGCCACGGCAACCGCAGGCTGATCGACGCCGCACGCGCGCAGCTGGAGCGGGTCACCCTCACCTCCCGCGCCTTCCACCACGACCGCTTCGCCGACTTCTGCACCGAACTCGCGGCGCTGTGCGGCAAGGAGATGGTGCTGCCCATGAACACGGGCGCGGAGGCGGTGGAGACGGCGGTCAAGACGGCCCGCAAGTGGGGGTACGAGGTCAAGGGCGTCCCGGACGGCCAGGCCAAGATCGTCGTCGCCGCGAACAACTTCCACGGCCGTACGACGACCATCGTGTCCTTCTCCACCGACCACGAGGCCCGCGACCACTACGGCCCCTACACGCCCGGCTTCGAGATCGTCCCGTACGGGGACCTGACCGCCCTCGACGCCGCCGTCACCGCCAACACCGTGGCCGTGCTGCTGGAGCCCGTCCAGGGAGAGGCCGGGGTGCTCGTCCCGCCGGCCGGATACCTGGCGGGCGTACGGGAACTGACGCGCCGGCGGAACGTGCTGTTCATGGCGGACGAGATCCAGTCGGGCCTGGGCCGCACCGGCCGGACCTTCGCGTGCGAGCACGAGGGCGTCGTG
Source organism: Streptomyces sp. NPDC044002 (assembly GCF_056434525.1). NCBI lineage: Bacteria > Bacillati > Actinomycetota > Actinomycetes > Kitasatosporales > Streptomycetaceae > Streptomyces > Streptomyces sp. NPDC044002. The sequence continues at coordinate 31,341 of NZ_JBWKEZ010000045.1, read as the reverse complement.
CCCGACGTGTACATCCTCGGCAAGGCGCTCGGCGGCGGGGTCGTGCCCGTGTCGGCCGTGGTCGCCGACCGGGACGTGCTCGGGGTGTTCCGCCCCGGCGAGCACGGCTCCACCTTCGGCGGGAACCCGCTCGCCTGCGCCGTCGCGCTGGAGGTGATCGCGATGCTGCGCACCGGCGAGTACCAGCAGCGGGCCGCGGAACTCGGCGACCACCTGCACCGGGAGCTGAACCTGCTGGTCGGCGGCGGCGCGGTGACCGCCGTGCGCGGGCGCGGGCTGTGGGCGGGCGTGGACGTCGCCCCGGCGCTCGGGACGGGCCGCGAGGTCTCCGAGAAGCTGATGGAGCTCGGCGTCCTGGTGAAGGACACCCACGGGTCGACGATCCGGATCGCGCCGCCGCTGGTGATCTCCAAGGAGGACCTGGACTGGGGGCTCGACCAGCTGCGGTCGGTCCTCTCCGCGTAGCGGTCCCGGAGGCGGGTGCGGCCGCTTCCCGGCCGTGCCCGCCGCTGCGGTGGACACGGGGAGGGGGCCGCCGGACGATGGGAGGACCCGTACGGGTGCGCGTCCCCGGTCTTCCCGGGCCGACCCTCCGATGGGAGTCCCCCCATGCACCGACGCAACCGACACACCCTGCTGTGCGCCGCCCTGGCGTCCTCCGTCGCCCTCGGCGGCGCCGCCCTCGCCGTACCGGCCGCGGCGGCCGCGCCGACGGCGGTGCCCGCCACCAGCTGCACCGTCACCAAGAACCCGACGGGCGAGGGGGTCGTCATCACCGGCGAGGGCTTCACCGCCCCGCGCAACCTCAACGACGGCCAGACCACCGTGCCCCTGACCATCAACGCCGACGGCACGTTCCGGGTGGAACGGCCGAAGAACGCCGACTACGTCGTCCTGGCGGCCAAGGAGGGCCAGAACTTCCCCTTCAAGAACTGCACGGACGCGACCGGCCAGAAGCCCGGGACCGGCGTCAACAAGAAGGACTACGACAAGGGTTACCGGGAGGGCCTGTGGGCCGGCCGCAAGGCGGCCCGCACGGACTGCGACGAACCGGCCCAGCCGGACAAGAGCAAGCAGCGCTCCGAGTCCTACTGGAACGGCTGGACGGCCGGCGCCCAGGCCGCCTTCGACAAGTGGTGCTACGACAGCTCGGACGGCGGCCCGGTCGGCTCCGACGGCGGACCGCTCGGCTCTACAGGATGACGTGGGGCAGGAAGCGGGCGTACTCGTCCGTGACCGGCCCCGCCGACTCCCGGATGCCCAGCCCCGCCGCCTCCTCCTCGACGACCCATGCCCCGAGCACCACGCGGTTGCCGTCGAAGTCGGGCAGCGGGGCCAGCGCCTGGAAGACGTACGTCTCCCCCTCGGCCGGGACGAAGGGCTCGCCGCCCTCGCCCGCCTCGTGCAGCGTGACCCCGGCGCCCTCGCGGCCCAGCAGCGGCTTGGCCACGTACCCGCCGGTGTCGGCCAGCTCGCGGGGACCGTCGAGGTAGGCGGGCAGCAGGTTGGGGTGCTCGGGGAAGAGCTCCCACAGGATCGCCAGCAGCGCCTTGTTCGCGAGGAGCATCTTCCACAGCGGCTCGATCCAGGCGGTGGTGCCCGAGCCGCCGCCGTGGTCGTAGGTGCCCAGCACCTGCGGGCCGAACTCGTCGGTGGCCAGCCACTCCCACGGGTAGAGCTTGAAGCAGCTGCGGATGAAGCGGAGCTTCTCGTCCACGAACCGGCCCGAGAGGCTGTCCCAGCCGATCGTCTCCACCGACAGCGCGTGCGTCTCCAGTCCGGCCTGCTCGGCGGTCTCCTGGAGGTAGGCGACCGTCATCAGGTCCTCGCCGAGCTCGTCGGTCTCGGAGTGCGCGAAGTGCACCGGGCCGGGCGGCAGCAGCTCGGCCTGGCGGCGCCAGGCCTCGACGAGCCGCTCGTGGAGGGAGTTCCACTGGTCGGCGCCGGGGAAGCGTTCCTCCATCCAGAACCACTGCGGGCTCGCGGCCTCCACCAGGGAGGTGGGCGTGTCGGCGTTGTACTCCAGCAGCTTGGCGGGCTCGCCGGCGCCGTCGTAGCGCAGGTCGAACCGGCCGTAGAGGGAGGGCTGTTCGGCGCGCCGGCGCCAGGACTCGGCGATCCGCGCGGCCAGCTTCGCGTCGGTGATGCCGAGGTCCTCGAAGCGGTCGTTGTCGACGATGTGCGCGGCCGCGGCCAGGCACATGGCGTGCAGCTCCTCGACGACCTCCTCCAGCGCCTCGACCTCGGGGAGCGAGAAGGAGTAGTACGCGCTCTCGTCCCAGTAGGGGCGCAGGGAGTCGTCGGGGTAGCGGGTGAGGGGGTAGATCAGCCCCTGCTCCTCGACGGTCTTCTGCCAGTCGGGGCGCGGTTCGATGGTGTGCCGCTGCATGTGCGCTCAGCCGCCGGAGGAGCCGGAGCTGCTGTGGCCGCCGATGCCGCCGCGGGTGACGGCCGACTTGTCGAAGCTGCCGCCGGTCACCTTGCCGTTGCTGACCCTGCCGCCGTAGTAGTACGAGCCGGTGCCGCCGCTCTTGCACTCCTTCATGTTCAGGTGGTCCAGCGTCGAGCGGGAGGCGCAGCGCTTGTCGGGCTCGTCGCTGCTCCCGCACGCCACCAGGGTGGCGGCGAGCAGGCCCATGCCGCCGAGGGCGACCGCGCCGGAGCGCATGCGTCGTCTGGTCGTGTTGCCGGTATCCATGGCCTGCACCCTAGAGCGGGGGCGCGGGGGGATGGAATCCGGCCGTCGTCACACCCTTGTCACGACGGGTGACTTACAGTCGCTTCGTGCTGATTGGGATGGTTTGCGCGCTGGGTGCGGCGGTCTGTTTCGGTACGGCGACCGTGCTCCAGGCCGTGGCGGCCCGGGCCGCGGCGGGGCCGGGCGATGCTTCGGGGGTGGACGCGGCGCTGTTCCTGAGGGCGGTGCGGCAGTGGCGGTACCTGGCGGGGCTCGGGCTGGACGCGGTCGGTTTCGTGCTCCAGATCATCGCCCTGCGGCACGTCCCGATCTACGTGGTGGGGGCCGCGCTGGCCGCGAGCCTGGCGGTGACGGCGGTGGTCGCCGCCCGGCTGCTGCGGGTGCGGCTGTCGCGGCTGGAATGGGGTGCGGTGGGGGTGGTGTGCGCGGGGCTGCTGATGCTCGGGCTGGCCTCCGGCGAGGAGGGCTCGGGAACCGGGTCGCTCGCGCTGGCGTGGGGTCTGCTCGCGGTGGTGGGGTTGGTGCTGCTCGTCGGCGCGGCGGCGGGGCGGCTGCCGGACGGCTCGCGCGCGCTGGTGCTGGGGCTGGCGGCGGGGACGGGCTTCGGGGTGGTGGAGGTGGCCGTCCGCCTCGTCGACTCCGTCTCGCTGAGGGAGCTGCGCAACCCGGCGCTGTACGCGCTACTGCTGGGCGGGGCGGCGGCGTTCCTGCTGCTCACCTCCGCCCTGCAGCGCGGCTCGGTGACGGCGGCGACGGCGGGCCTGGTCCTGGGCGAGACGATCGGCCCGGCGGCGGTGGGCGTGGCCTGGCTCGGCGACCGCACCCGCGAGGGCCTGACCTGGCTGGCGGTGGCCGGCTTCGCGGTGGCGGTGGCCGGCTCCCTGGCCCTGTCCCGCTTTGGCGAACCGGAGGCCTAGCCGGCCGCCTTGACCCCGTCCAGGAACGCCGCGAACGCCGGGGCGCTGAGCTCCAGTACCGGGCCGCCGGGGGTCTTCGAGTCCCGGACGGGGACGATGCCAGGCAGGTTGGTGGCGACCTCGACGCAGTCACCGCCGTTGGCGCTGTAGGAGGACTTGCGCCAGCGGGGTGCGTCGTTGGAGGTCGTCACGGTGCCTTGATACCCGCCACGAACGTGGCGAATGCCGGGGCCTGGAAGTTCAGCACCGGGCCGCCGGGGGTCTTCGAGTCCCGGACGGGGACGGTGCCGGGCAGGTTGAGGGCGACTTCCACGCACTGGCCGCCGTTGTTGCTGTAGGAGGACGTGAACCAACGAGGGGATTCGGTCGAGGTCGTCACGGGGTGCCCTTTCGCAACGTGCTGATCATGGCCACGGAAGCCGCCTGGGACAGCGCCTCTGCCTGGAGCTGATGATAGGCCGTCAAGATCGGCAGCACCGCAGTGCTTTCCCGCTCAAGATAGCCCCGTTGGGCGGACTCGGCATACGACATAAGCGTGCGGTCCGGCTGGGTGAGGACGGTCACCGGCAGGTCAAACGGCCGCCGCTCCCCCATGTCGAACGGCGCGACCTGGAGCACGGTGTTCGGCAGGTCCGCGAACTCGGTCAGCCGCTCCAACTGCGCGTCCATGACGGCGGATCCGCCGATCGGCCTGCGCAGGCAGCTCTCGTCCAGCACCACGAAGACCAGGGGCAGCAGGCGCCGCACGAGGGAGGACTGCCGTTCCGCCACCAGCGCGATCCGCTCGGCCGCCTGGTCCGGCGTGATCGCACCACGCCGGACGGCCGATTCGGCGAGGACCGTCGCGTACTCCGGCGTCTGCAACAGCCCCGGGATGACTCCGACCTCGTACAACCGGATCTCCGCCGCCCGACTCTCGTACTCCACGAACTCCGGGAACCCCTCCAGCAGGCTCCCCTGCCGCATTTCCCGCCACTCCCGCTCGAACACGTCTCCGGTGCCGAGCGCCCTGTCCGCGTTACGCGCGAACGGCAAGGTCGGCACTTTGCGACCAGTTTCCACGCCCGATACATGGGTGCTCGAATACCCCATCCGCTCGCCCAGCTCGTCCTGCCGCCAGCCGCGCGTCACCCGCAAGCTGCGCAAGCGCGCACCGAACGCGGCCTGCGGCGAACTCTCCGGGTTCAGCTCCTTGATGTTCACAGGGCTCCCACCAACTTCCTGTCCTCCCCTGGCACGTTGAATGCTTCCCTGCCAGCGGTCACCCTGAACCTCCCCAGTAGCGGAACGGTTACGGAGCGGAGCGGTGTCATGCCCAACGCGGGAAACGAATGGCGGCAGCGGTTCAGCAGCACCCGACGGGGCGCCCGCCTCGCCCGGCATCTGGCCGAGCTCGAGCTGTGCCGGTGGGACTTCCCGCTCGGCGGGGAGGAGTCCGGGCGGGTCGCGCAGGTCGTCGCCGAGCTGGCGGCCAACGCCGTGACCCACGGCTGCGTGCCGGGGCGGGACTTCGAGCTGCGGCTGCGGGAGCTGGACGGGGTGCTGCGGGTGGAGGTGTCCGACGCGCACGCCGGGAAGCGGCCCGACCTCCGACCCGCCGGGGACGGCCACGGCTACGGGCTGCGGATCGTCGACGAGCTCTGCGACGCCTGGGGCGTCACCGGGCGGGTGGTCGGCAAGACCGTCTGGGCCGAGGTGGCCAAGCGGCGGCGGCCGGCGGCCGCTACGGCAGGGCGGCCGTGAGCGCCGCCAGGGCGGGGGTCCAGGCGCCGCTCGGCGGGGTGCCGTAGCCGACGACCAGGGCTTCGCGCGGCGGCATCTCCGAGTCCGGGTGGCGGAAGCGGGCCAGGCCCTCCAGGGCGAGGTCCTGCCAGGCGGCGGCCTGGACGATGGACCGCTCCGTGCCCGGCGGGAGGTCCAGTACGGCGTGCAGCCCGGCCGCGATGCCGGACACCGGGACGCGTCCCGCCACCGCGGCGACCAGCTCGTCCCGGCGGCGCCGGTACCGCAGGCGCATGCCGCGCACGTGGCGGTCGTACGCCCCGGAGGTGATGAACTCCGCCAGGGTCAGCTGGTCCAGCGCGCTGGACGTCCAGTCGACCTCGCCCTTCGCCGCCAGGACCTCCTCCAGCAGGTCCGGCGGGAGCACCATCCAGCCCATCCGCAGCCCCGGGGCCAGGGACTTGCTGGCGGTGCCCACGTACACCACCCGGTCCGGGTCCAGCCCCTGGAGCGCCCCGACCGGCTGGCGGTCGTAGCGGAACTCCCCGTCGTAGTCGTCCTCCAGGATCAGCCCGCCCGTGCTCCGCGCCCAGTCCACGGCCGCCGCCCGCCGCTCGGGGGTGAGGGCCGCGCCCGTCGGGAACTGGTGCGCCGGCGTCAGCAGCACCGCACCCGTGCGGGGGCCCAGCCCGGCCAGGTCCGGGGTGCGGGCCCCGGCCCCGTCCACCCACAGCGGGCGGGTGGTCAGCCCGGCCCCGGCCAGCAGGTCCCGGTGCACGTCGAGGCTGTATCCCTCCACCGCCACCTCCCGCACGCGGCGCTCCTTCAGCACCCGCCCGAGGAGCTGGAGCGCGTGCGCGAAGCCGGCGCACAGCACGATCCGGTCCGGGTCCGCGTACACCCCGCGGGCCCGCGCCAGGTACCCGGCGAGCGCCTCCCGCAGCTCCACCCGGCCGCGCACGTCCACCGCGTACCCGAAGGCCTCGTTCGGGGCGGCGGTCAGGGCCCGGCGGGCCGCCGCCAGCCACGCCCCGCGCGGGAAGCCGCCCAGGTCAGGGGTGCCGGGGACCAGGCTGTACGCGGGCCCCCGGCGCGCGGGGCGGCGTACCGGCGGGGCACCCGCGGCCCGGCGTACCGCGGCCCGCTCCGCGACCCGGGTGCCCGAGCCCTGCCGGGCCGTCAGCCAGCCCTCGGCGACGAGCTCCGCGTACGCCTCCGCGACGGTGTTGCGGGCGATCCCCAGGTCGGCGGCGAAGGACCGCGAGGACGGCAGCCGGGTCCCGGGCGCGAGCCGCCCGCTGCGCGCGGCCTCCCGCAGCGCCTCCGTCAGCGCGGCCCGCAGGCCCCGGCCGCCCGCCGCCGCGGCGAGGTCCACGTGCAGGTCGGCTCCGAAAGTGGCCCACGAACCGGTCATGCAAATGGACCATACCGGCGGGCCGCCCCGCCCCTACGTTGGACACATGAGCAACCAGACCGGCACCCACGCCCACACCGCCGAACTCGCCGCCGAGCACGCGCCCCGCATGCAGTACGCCAAGGTCGCCCCCGAGGTCTACAAGGCCGTCATCGGGCTGGAGATCGCGGCGAAGAAGGGCCTGGACCCGAGCCTCGTCGAACTCGTCAAGCTCCGCGCCTCGCAGCTCAACCACTGCGCCTTCTGCATGGACATGCACAGCAAGGACGCGCTCGCCGCCGGTGAGAGCGTCGAGCGGATCCTGCTGCTGGGCGCCTGGGAGGAGTCGCGGCACTTCTACACCGAGAAGGAGCTCGCCGCGATCGAGCTGACCGAGGCCGTCACCGTCCTTACGGACGGCTTCGTGCCGGACGAGGTGTACGCGCGGGCCGCGAAGCACTTCGAGGAGGCCGAGCTGGCCCAGCTGATCGCCGTCATCGCGACGATCAACGTCTGGAACCGGATCGGCGTCACCACCCGCATGGTCCCGGGCCACTACACCCCGCCGACGGCCAAGAAGGCCTGATCAGTCCGGCCGGAAGGACTCCAGGGCCGCCGTCAGGTTCGCGCGGGTCGTCGCGGCGTCGGCGGCCGGTCCGGCCGCCAGCAGCGCCCAGCGCCCGCCGCCCGGGGTGGTGACGATCCGCTCGATGCCCCGGCGGCGGCCGTTGGACTCCGAGCTGTCGTACTCGTAGACCAGCTCGCAGCCGGTCCCCGCGGTCGGGTCGATGGAGACCTGGCGGTAGCCGGGGTTCGCCTTCAGCTGGTCCGAGGAGAGCTGGAGCAGGGTGCACGAGCCCATGGAGCTGCTCTCCGTGACCCGGAAGATCTGGAGCAGGGCGCTGCGGTCCCCGGGCCGGCGGTAGAAGGAGCCGCTGCCCGTCTCGTCGGTGCTGGGCTCCCAGCCCTTGGGGACCGCGACGGAGAAGCCCTTCTCGTTGTGCACCACGGTGTGGTCGCCGCCGGTGCTCGGCGACGGGCTCGGCGTCGTCGGCGTCGGCGACGGGCTCGTCGGCCCGGGCGAGGAGGGGCCGGGCTCCGGGGCCGTCTGCTGCCCCGAGGGGGACGCGGGCGGCCGTGCGTCCCCGCCCGTACCGTCCTCGGCGCCGAGCAGCATCCACGCCGCGACGGCGGCGCCGCCCACGACGGCCGCCGCCAGCCCGACCAGCACCGGGGTACGCCACTGCTGCCCGCCGCCCGACGGGGGTGGCGGCGGAGGCGGGGGCAGGGGCGCGGACGGCATCGGGGGCCAGGGCTCGTGGTACCCGGGGGCGGTCGGCGGGGGCGTCGCGGGCAGCGGGGACGCCGCGGTCGGCGGCGCGGTCGGCGGCTGCGGGGAGGCCGGGGGCGGGGAGGCCGGGGGCTGCGCGGGCGGCGGGGACGGCTGCCCCGCCCCCCGCGCCGGAGCCGGCCCCCACTCCCACCGCTGCGACTGCGGGTCCCAGCGGGCGCCGTCGGACGAGGACACCGGTCAGCCTCCCAGCGAGGCGAGCAGCCCGCCCAGCGCGGTGGCCGCGCTCAGCGTCTCCACCAGCGGCGCCCACCGCTCCAGTGCCCCGCGCAGCCGCGCGGGCAGGCCGGGCCGGATCTCCTCGGCCTCCTCCAGCTCCCCGGCCGCCTCGTCGAGTTCGGCGTCGAGCTGCGCGCGCTCGGGGCTGCGGGGCAGCCGTACGAGGGCGGCGCGCAGTTCGCGTACGCCTTCCAGCAGCTCCTCGGCGCTGGGCGCCCGGTCCTGCGCACCGCCTCCGTTGTGGACGGTGTTGGTGTTGTTGCTGCCGCCGATGCTGAAGGCGCTGCCGTGGACGTCGCCGATCCGGATCCCGCGCGCGTCGTCGTTACTTGCCACCGCTGCTCCCCTTGCCGCTCGTACCGATGGTGTTGGTGTTGTTGTTGCCGCCGAAGCTGGCCGCGCTGTTGTTCATCGACTGGATGTAGACCCCGCCCTCGGCGACGGTGACCGCGCGCCGTGCGAACTCCTCGGTGTGCCAGCCCGCTTCGTGCAGGGCGACGGTAACCCCGCCGACCACCCTGTCCTGAATCGTTTTCAGATACCGGTCGAGGTCCATGAGGTGGAAGAGGGAGCCGTCGTCCATCGATGCGAGTTCCCGCACCGACAGCCCCGGCCCCTCGGGGCGGGCGCCGCCGTGGCCGCCGGTGGCGATCCGGCTCCAGCTGAGGTATCCGCGGCCCAGGGTGGCGACGGACGCGGCGAACGAGCCGGGGGTCGCGGTGAGCGCGTCGGCGGCCTTGCCGAGCCAGTTGTTGTTCAGCAGCCGCTGGGCGGCCGCGTCGGCGTTCTGGAACCCGGCGCGTACGGGGAGCAGCACGTGCGGGGCCACTTCCAGCATCAGCATGCCGCCCTGGGTGTGGACCCGTACGAAGACGGTGACGACGAGGTTCTCGTCCCAGCCGCCGACCCGGATGCGCAGGAAGTGCCGGCGCCGCTCGCCGCCCTCCTCCACGGCTCCGAGGCGGTGCCCGGCGAACTGCTCGGGGGAGAGCGGGGCCGCGTCGCGGTGCGGGAGGCCGACGGCGGGCAGGAACACGCACTCGTCGACGGCCAGCTCGCGCAGCCGGTCCAGTACGGCTTCCTGGGCCTCCCGGGAGCCGTGCGGGGAGGGCACGCGCAGGGCGTGCAGCAGCGGGGTGATGCGTCCGACGATGTGCGCGTTGGTGACGGGCTGCGGCTTGCGGCCGGGGCCGAGGTCGTCGCGGGGGCGCAGTTCCACGGAGAGCTGCCAGGGCCGGAAGGCCTCGCCCGCCCCGGTGAACGGGGCGTTGATGCCGTACATGACCAGCGGGGCGTGCTGTTCGCGCCGGATCCGGGCGCGGACCCGGGCGAAGCGGGGGCTCTGCGAGGACTCGGCGGGGTCGCCCGCGTGGTCGGCGTACCGGGACGGGGAGAGTTCCCGCAGGACGATGCGGGCGGCGTGGCCGCGCTGGAGGCCGACGACGGTGACGAGGGCCGCGAAGACGAGCGGCATCAGCCACGCCCTCAGGGAACCGCTCGTGCCGGGCCTCGACAGGTCGGCGGCGGCGTAGGCGGCGGCGTCGGAGAAGAAGGAGAAGACGTCGAGGAGCGCGGCGAGCGCGGTGAAGCTGCCGGTCATGGCCGTCCAGACCGCCAGGACGATGAAGACCAGCCACACCCAGGTGTAGATGCGCAGGACCAGGCCCAGGAAGCGGACCACCCGGTTGCGCCGGGCGCCCAGCCAGTTGGCGAGGCTCAGCTGGAGGAAGGGGATGAGCAGCAGGGTGAGCTGCCAGCCGGTCAGCAGGGATCCGACGAACCAGGCGCCGATGACCCCGGCGGCCCAGGCGAGCTCGATGCGGCGGGCGCGCAGCGCGTGGGCGAGGACGCGGGAGGCGTCGAAGCCGTAGGAGGGGGCGGCGATGCGCTCCTCGTGGACGAAGAGCTCGTCGATCACCCGATCGCGGTACGCGGAGTCGAGGTAGGTCCCGGCGCACAGGAGGCGGCCGGCTTCGCTGACGGAGGGGTGTACCGGCGGACGGCCGCCGTGCGGGTCCGCTCCGGCGTCACCGCCGCCGGACTGAGGGGGAATCAGGTGGTCGGTCACCGGGCGACCTTATTTTCCACCTACATGGTTGGACAGGTGCTTTCACGCCAAAGCGCCCCGGCCGGGTTTGGACGGGGCGCTTCGGAATTCGTACCGGTCAGGCCTTCGGGTGAAGGGCCTGCTCAGGACGGGTGGATCAGATCAGGCCGAGGGCGCGGACGGCGTCGCGCTCCTCGACGAGCTCCTTCACGGACGCGTCGATGCGCGCACGGGAGAACTCGTTGATGTCCAGGCCCTGGACGATCTCGTACTTGCCGTCCTTGGTGGTGACGGGGAAGGAGGAGATGATGCCCTCCGGGACGCCGTAGGAGCCGTCCGACGGGATGCCCATCGAGGCCCAGTCGCCCGCGGCGGTGCCGTTGACCCAGGTGTGCACGTGGTCGATGGCGGCGTTGGCGGCCGAGGCGGCCGAGGAGGCGCCACGGGCGTCGATGATCGCGGCGCCGCGCTTGGCGACGGTCGGGATGAAGGTGTCGGCGAGCCACACCTCGTCGTTGACGACCTCGGCGGCGTTCTTGCCGGCGATCTCCGCGTGGAAGATGTCCGGGTACTGGGTCGCCGAGTGGTTGCCCCAGATGGTGAGGCGCTTGATGTCGGTGACGTCCGAGCCGGTCTTCTTGGCCAGCTGCGTGAGCGCGCGGTTGTGGTCCAGGCGGGTCATCGCGGTGAAGCGCTCGGCCGGTACGTCCGGGGCGGCGGCCTGCGCGATGAGCGCGTTGGTGTTGGCCGGGTTGCCCACGACCAGGACCTTGATGTCGTCCGCGGCGTGGTCGTTGATGGCCTTGCCCTGCGGCTTGAAGATGCCGCCGTTGGCGGAGAGCAGGTCACCGCGCTCCATGCCGGCCGTGCGCGGGCGGGCGCCCACGAGCAGCGCGACGTTGGCGCCCTCGAAGCCCTTGTTCGGGTCGTCGAAGATGTCGATGCCCTTGAGCAGCGGGAAGGCGCAGTCGTCGAGCTCCATGGCGGTGCCCTCGGCGGCCTTCATGCCCTGGGGGATCTCCAGGAGGCGGAGCTTGACCGGCACGTCCGCGCCGAGCAGGTGGCCGGACGCGATGCGGAAGAGCAGCGCGTAGCCGATCTGGCCGGCGGCGCCGGTGACAGTGACATTCACGGGAGTGCGGGTCATGGCCTTCTCCGTTAGACAGCTGGCGGTGGGGCGTCCCCGCCCCATGTGCTGGACCCCAATGACTGGGGAGGACGCCGCTTCCCTGTCCTGTGAATCTTGACGTGAAGAGACATCCGCGGTCAGGCTATCCGACCCGCGGGGCCCCCAATCCCCCGGACCCTGTGGTCCACGGCACACGGGTACCCGGGTGCGGAGGTTTCGAAGGTCCGGACGGGTGTACGCCCCCGTTCCCGGCCGTCACTCCACCCGGAAGACCTCGCCCGTCCGGTGTCCCTCGACGGACTTGACGTAGGCGTTCGCGGCGCGGGCGACCGGTACCGGGTCGAATCCGGCGAAGGCGTCCCCGTACGCGTCGAGGGACTCGGTGAAGACGGTCGGGCTGACGGCGTTGATCCGCTGGCGGCCGGGGAGTTCGATGGCGGCGGCCCGTACGAAGGCCTCGACTGCGCCGTTGGCGAGGGCGGCGACCGAGCCGGTGAGCAGAGGTTCACGCGCGAGGATGCCGGTGACCAGGGTGAAGGAGGCGTGCGCGGGGAGCCGGGGGGCGCCCTGGCGGACCAGTTCGACCTGGCTGACGGCCTTGCCCTCCAGGCCCTCGCGGACGTCGGCGGTGCTCAGCTCGGACAGCGGGCGCCACGGGACGCTGCCGGCGGCGCTCGCCACCGCGTCGACGGGGCCGGCCGCGTCGTACATCGCCCGGATGGACTCGGGGTCGGTGATGTCCACGTACACGTCCGCGCCCTTGCGGGAGGCGGTGACCACCTCGTGGCCGCGCTCGCGCAGGGCCGTGCGGACCGCGCTGCCGAGGGTTCCGTTGGCTCCGACCAGGAGCACCTTCAGGGGAGCGTTCATACGAGGAGCATCCGCCGCGCCCCATCGTGAAGTCCAGCTACTTCGGCTACACCCATCGTTAAGCTGAGCTCATGCTTGATGTGAAGCGGATGGTCATCCTGCGGGACCTCGCCGAGCACGGGAGGGTGACCGCGGTCGCCGAGCTGCACCGGGTGACCCCCTCCGCGGTCTCCCAGCAGCTGCGCGCCCTGGAGGCCGAGGCCGGGGCCGCCCTCGTCGAGCGGGAGGGGCGCGGCCTGCGGCTCACCCCGGCCGGTGCGGCCCTGGCGGCCGCCTGCGAACCGGTGCTGGCCGCCCTGGAGCGGGCCGAGGGGGCGGTACGGGCCCTGGACACCGGCCCGGCCGGCGAGCTGTACGTCGGCTGCGCCCCGAGCGCCCTGGCGACGGTGGCCGCGCCGCTCGTCGCCCTGCTGGCCCGGCGCCATCCCGGGCTGCGGCCGCGCGTGGTCCAGGCCGACCCCGAGGAGGCCGTGCCGCAGCTGCGCGGGCGGCGCCTGGACCTCGCGGTGACGTACGCGTACCCGCTGCTCGGCGCCGCGCCCGCGAGCGGGACCACCGCCGTCCCCCTGTTCGACGACTCGCTGTGCCTGGCGCTGCCCGAGGCGCTGCTGCCGGCCTACGAGCGGGAGGGGCCGGCGGCGCTGCGCGAGGCCGACTGGGTCTCGGCGCCCGCCCCGAGCAGCTGCCGGGAGATGCTCGTGCACACCTGCCGCAACGCCGGGTTCACCCCGCGCATCGCGCACGAGTGCTCCGACCTGCGGGCCGGGCTGTGGCTGGTCGCCGCCGGGCGGGCCGCGTCGGTGCTGCCGAAGCTGCTGTGCGACGCGCCGCCGCCCGGCACGGCGGTGGTGGAGCTGCCGGGCCGGGGGCGGATCCTCCAGGCGCTGGTCCGGGCCGGCACGGAGACCCGGCCGGCGGTCGCCGCGGCCCTGGGCGCCCTGCGGGAGGTCGTCAGCGGACGGTGAAGCGGACGGCGCTCTCCAGGAACGGGATCTTCAGCCACGGCGAGGGTTCCATGACCAGCGCGAGCAGCGTGATGGCCACGCCCAGCACCCCGTACGTGATCATGTCCGTGAAGCGGGAGCGCACCGCGAGCATGCCCACCGAGGGCAGGACGCGCCGCATCACCGCCGCCGCGATCAGCGCGACGCCGATCACCAGGCAGCCGACCCGCGCCTGTCCCATCGCCGTGGTCAGCAGCCCCACCGCGGTGGCGGCGAGGACGCTGAGCATCGGCCACTGACGGGCCGGCGTGGACACCGCCCCCGGGATCGCGCGGCCGCCGCCCTCGGGGCGGGCCGTGTCCTGGGTGACGGTGGGGAACCGCCGCGACCGCGCGACCGCCGGCGCCGCGGGCCGCTCCGCCGCCGCCTGCCCGGGACCGGCGGCCTTACCGGGGCCCGACGCCTCGCCGGGACCGGGCTTCTCGCCGGCACCCGACGCCGCGCCGGAGCCCGGAGCCCCGTCCTGCGGGCGGGGCGCCTCGCCGGGTGCCCCGCCCGTACCGCTCACGTCGTGCTCAGCCCGCACTGGTGGTCCGCTCCGCCGCCTCGACGACGTTCACCAGCAGCTGCGCCCGCGTCATCGGGCCGACACCGCCCGGGTTCGGGGAGAGCCAGCCCGCCACCTCGGCGACGCCCGGGTGGACGTCCCCGACGATCTTGCCGTCCTCGTCGCGGCTGACGCCGACGTCGAGCACCGCCGCGCCCGGCTTGACGTCCTCCGGCTTCACCAGGTGCGGGACGCCCGCCGCCGCGACGACGACGTCCGCCTGGCGCAGCAGCCCGGCCAGGTCGCGCGTACCGGTGTGGCACAGCGTCACGGTGGCGTTCTCGGACTTGCGGGTGAGCAGCAGCCCGATGGAGCGGCCGACGGTGATGCCCCGTCCGAGTACGACGACGTGCGCGCCGTTGATCTCGACCCCGTGGTGGCGCAGCAGCTCGACGATCCCGTACGGGGTACAGGGCAGCGGGCCCTGCTCGTTCAGGACCAGCCGGCCCAGCGACATCGGGTGCAGGCCGTCGGCGTCCTTGGCCGGATCCATCAGCTCCAGGACGCGGTTGGTGTCGATTCCCTTGGGGAGCGGGAGTTGGACGATGTAGCCCGTGCAGTCGGGGTCCTCGTTCAGCTCGCGCACGACCGCCTCGATGTCCTCCTGGGAGGCCGTGGCGGGCAGTTCGCGGCGGATGGAGGTGATGCCGACCTCGGCGCAGTCCTTGTGCTTGCCGTTGACGTACCAGCGGCTGCCCGGGTCGTCACCGACCAGGAGGGTGCCGAGGCCGGGGGTGACGCCCCGGGCCTTCAGCTGCTCCACGCGGGCCTTCAGTTCGGATTTGATCGCGGCCGCGGTGGCCTTGCCATCGAGAATCTGGGCGGTCATGGGGGCATCCTCCCGGATGGGGCGACCCGGGTTCCAATCGGACCTCGGCCGGATCGCGCTCTTGATTGCACTTGCACAACAAGTCTGGCCCGCCCCGGCAACTGGCTGGACAAGCCCGGTACGGGCCCACCACGATGACGGGCAGCAAGACGATCGGAAAGAGTGCCGCGGGCAGTGCCGGGGGGCGTACCGCAGAAGCAAGTGTCCTCCAGCGTGCCGTGCGTCCCCGCACTTCACGGAGGAAAGACCCAGATGAGCTTCGGCGACCCGAACAACCCCTACGGGCAGCAGCCTCAGCAGCCGCCGCAGGGCCAGCCCGGCTACGGCTACCCGCAGCAGGCCCCGCAGGGCGTCCCGCCGCAGGGCCAGCCCGGTTACGGCTACCCGCAGCAGGGCCAGCAGCCCTACGGTGTCCCGCCCCAGGCGCCGGGTACCCTCCAGGCCAACAACGGCTACATCAACGTCGCGGGCCTCGGCACCGTCCAGGTCGCCACGATGGGCCGCCGCTTCGGCGCCCGCGTGATCGACGGTCTGATCATCGGTGTCCTGTACTTCATCCTGAGCTCCGTCGTGTTCGCGGGCGCCTTCGGTGCGGCCAGCGACATCAAGGACTGCTCGGGCATCGACCCGCTGTCCCCCGAGTACAGCACCTGCCTCAACGAGGCGTCGGCCCAGGCCGGCGAGGCCGCGGGCGGCATCTTCGCGGCCTTCTTCGGCGGTCTGCTGATCCTCGGCCTCGCCACCCTGCTCTACGAATGGCTGATGATCGCCTTCGTCGGCGCCACCGTCGGCAAGATGGCCCTCGGCCTGAAGGTCGTCAAGGAGAACACGGGCCAGGTCCCCGGCATCGGCGGCGGCTTCATCCGCTGGATCATCCCGATGGTCGGCTCCGTCCTCTGCGGCATCGGCCAGCTCCTGGTCTACCTCTCCCCCTTCTTCGACAACTCGGGCAAGCTCCAGGGCTGGCACGACCGTGCCGCCGGCACGATCGTCGTCAAGAAGTAAGCAGCAGGCAGTACACACCGCTCACGGCGAAGGCCGCGTCCCGCACTGCGGGACGCGGCCTTCGCCGTTGCTGCCCTACGGCTCAGTGGAAGAAGTGGCGGGTACCGGTGAAGTACATCGTCACGCCGGCCTTCTTCGCCGCCTCGACGACCTGCTCGTCGCGGACCGAACCGCCCGGCTGGACCACGGCCTTGACACCGGCGGCGGTCAGGATCTCCAGCCCGTCGGGGAAGGGGAAGAAGGCGTCCGAGGCCGCGTACGAGCCCTGCGCGCGCTCGGCGCCCGCCCGCTCGACGGCGAGCTTCGCCGAGTCGACGCGGTTGACCTGGCCCATGCCGACGCCGACCGAGGCGCCGTCCTTCGCGAGGAGGATCGCGTTGGACTTGACGGCGCGGCAGGCCTTCCACGCGAAGGCGAGCTCGGCGAGCTCCCCGGCGGACAGCGCCTCGCCGGTGGCCAGCGTCCAGTTCGCCGGGTCGTCGCCCTCGGCCTGGAGGCGGTCGGTGACCTGGAGCAGCGCACCGCCGTCGATCGGCTTGACCTCGACCGGGTTGGCCGGGGCGCCCTCGGCGCGCAGCACGCGGATGTTCTTCTTGCGGGCCAGCACCTCGACGGCGCCGTCCTCGTACGCCGGGGCCACGATGACCTCGGTGAAGATCTCCGCGACCTGCTCGGCCAGCTCCACCGTCACCGGGCGGTTGACGGCGATGACGCCGCCGAACGCGGAGAGCGGGTCGCAGGCGTGCGCCTTGCGGTGCGCCTCGGCGACGTCGGCACCGGTCGCGATGCCGCACGGGTTGGCGTGCTTGATGATCGCGACGCAGGGGTCGGCGTGGTCGTACGCGGCCCGGCGCGCGGCGTCGGTGTCCGTGAAGTTGTTGTACGACATCTCCTTGCCGTGCAGCTGCTCCGCCTCGGCCAGGCCTCCGGTGCCGTCGACGTAGAGCGCCGCGCCCTGGTGCGGGTTCTCGCCGTAGCGCAGCACGTTCTTCCGCGCGTACGTGGCGCCCAGGAAGTCGGGGAAGCCGGAGTCGTCCGCGGCGGCGTAGTCGTCGGCGAACCAGGAGGCCACGGCCACGTCGTAGGCGGCGGTGTGCTGGAAGGCCTCGGCCGCGAGCCGCTTGCGGGCGGCCAGGTCGAAGCCGCCGCCCTGGGCGGCCGCGAGGACGTCGGCGTAGCGGGCCGGGCTGGTGACGACCGCGACCGAGGGGTGGTTCTTGGCGGCGGCGCGGACCATCGAGGGACCGCCGATGTCGATCTGCTCGACGCACTCGTCGGGGGTGGCGCCGGAGGCGACGGTCTCCCGGAACGGGTACAGGTTGACGATCACCAGGTCGAAGGGCTCCACGCCCAGCTCGGCGAGCTGGTTGCGGTGGTCCTCCAGGCGCAGGTCGGCGAGGATGCCGGCGTGCACGCGGGGGTGGAGGGTCTTGACGCGGCCGTCGAGGCACTCGGGGAAGCCGGTGAGCTCCTCGACCTTGGTGACGGGGACCCCGGCGGCGGCGATCTTCGAGGCGGTGGAGCCCGTCGAGACGAGCGCGACGCCCGCCTCGTGCAGGCCGCGGGCCAGCTCTTCCAGTCCCGTCTTGTCGTAGACACTCACGAGCGCGCGGCGGATCGGCCGCTGGGTCGTAGCCGTCGTCGTTTCGTTGGCGGTCACTGGATTGTTACCTTTCGTCCCTCAATGCGGTAGCCGTGCCGGGCCAGGCGCCCCACGACGTCGACGAGCAGCTGGCGCTCGACTTCCTTGATGCGCTCATGGAGCGCGGCTTCGTCCTCCCCGTCCCGGATCTCCACGACACCCTGGGCGATGATCGGACCGGTGTCCACGCCGCTGTCCACGAAGTGGACCGTGCAGCCGGTGACCTTCGCCCCGTACGCGAGGGCGTCGCGCACCCCGTGCGCTCCGGGGAAGGCCGGGAGGAGGGCGGGGTGGGTGTTGACGAACCGGCCGCCGAAGCGGTCGATGAAGCTCTTCCCGACGATCTTCATGAAGCCGGCGGAGACCACCAGGTCCGGCGCGTGGGCATCGGTCGCCTCGGTGAGCGCGGCGTCCCACTCCTCACGGCTGGCGTAGGCCTTCACCGGACACACGAAGGTGGGGATCCCCGCCTTCTCCGCCCGCTCCAGACCGGCGATGTTGTCGCGGTCGGCGCCGACGGCGACGACCTCGGCCCCGAAACCCTCGGCTCCGCCGGGGTGGGCCTCGATGGCGTCGAGCAGGGCCTGGAGGTTGGTGCCGGAGCCGGAAACCAGCACGACCAGGCGGGAGGCGGCCATGGGAGGCCCTTTCTCACAGGATTTGCGACATTCGTCTTGTGCGGTCATACGAAACTTCGGGGTACCGATATACGGGGAACCATACGAAGCCACCGACCGCCTGCAACGATACCGGCACACCGGACCGCCCCCGAGGGACGGGGGGACGGCCGGGCGGTAGCGTCTGGCGTACAAGCCGCGAACGCCGCGGAACGCGCCCTCGTACGCGGGGCGCGCCCGCGCACGACACAGGGGAAGTCACACACTCGATGCCGGACCGCCGCCAGCCCGACCCCTCGACCGACGACAACCCCTTCGCGGCACCGCCGGAGGACCGGCCCGACCAGCCGTGGCAGCCCCGGCAGCCGCAGCGGCCGCAGGACGGCGGCGGTTCGGGCGGCCCGGGCGGCGGCCCGGGCGACCCCGGCGAGGGCGGCCCGGCCCGCTGGGACCCCATGGACCCGGTCCAGCGGCGCGCCCGCTACGCGCTCCTCTCGGGCATGTGGGGCTTCTTCTTCGGCATCTTCGGCATCCCGTCGGTCGGGCTGCTGCTGGGCGCGCTGGCCATGTACTGGGGCATCAGCGCCCTCCGCGGCCGCCCGGCGTCCGGCGCGGACCCCGGCGGCCTGTCCGCCCTCGGCCCGGCGGCCCGCCCCCAGCGCGCGGCGGCGGTGGGCGGCCTGGTCACGGCCACGCTGGCGCTGATGCTGGCGGCGGGGTCGTACGCGCTGCAGCTGGCGTACAAGGACTTCTACGTCTGCCGCGACGACGCGCTGACCCGCACGGCGGAACTGAAGTGCAACACCCTCCTCCCGGACAACACGATCGGCAAGATCCTCCGAGTCCAACGCTGACCCCTCCCGGGGGGGCGCGGCCGACCGCTGCGCGGGCTACTCCCCGCCCCACCCTTCGCCCGTTCCCCGGGGCGCTGCCCCGGACCCCCTGGGGGCTCCGCCCCCAGACCCCCGCGCCTCAAACGCCGGCGAGGCTGGATACATCCAGCCCGCGCGGCGTTTGAGCGCACCGGGCGCGCAGCGCCCGGCTCTTTCAGCCCCGCCGGCCTTTGAGGCGAGAACGGGTGAAGGGCGGGTAGGGGACCCGCCCCGCGCAGCGGCGCCCCCGTCAGGACTCCGGACGCCGCCGCGCGAGCACCCGGGCCCCCACCACCGCCACGGGCAGCACCGGCACCGGCTCCACCGGAGCAACAACCACCGGCGGAGCCACCGGCACCTCCACCGCGGGAGCAACCAACGGCTCGGCCGCCCTCCGCAACGCCTCCCACCGAAGCTCCCGCACCCCCGAGTCGTGCCACGCGTCCCCCTCCACCCCGCCCGCCGCGGAGCGGACCGGCCGGGTCCGCCACACCTGCACCCCCACCGCCAACGGCACCGCCAGCACCAGCGTCCACCCCGCCGCCGCAGCACCCACCGCCCACCACACCGGCCCGACGCCCGCCAGCATCCGCGACCCCAGCGGCCCCGCCGAAGCCGCCGCGAGGCCGGCCATCGCCAGCCCGCACACCAGCGCGCCCAGTGCCGCCGTCAGCGCGGTCTCCCCGTACGAGACCTCCCGCGCCCGCCGCACCGCGAACCACCCCACCACCAGCCCCGCCGCCACCGGCAGCCCCAGCGCCGCCCACGTCAGCGGGCTCCCCGGCCCCGGCGCCGGCAGCGCCGCCAGCAGCGGGAACCTCGGCAGCGCCGCGTGCCCCTCCAGCCCGAGCGGGGTGGCCACCGCCCCGGCGCCGAGCACGAACCCGGGGCCGAGCCCGTACGCCGCACCCCACACCATGGCGTTCGGGATCAGCGCCAGCGCGAGGAGCAGCACCGCGAACCGCCCCGACCACACCCCGGTCAGCGCCAGGAAGGAGTTCTGCACCTCCGGCCCGTGCCAGGCCAGCGAGATCCCGACGAGCAGGGCTCCGCCGCCCAGCAGGACGAGCACCCCGGCCGCGCCGGAGCGCAGCGCCAGCGCGTAACGGGGGCGGGCCACGGCCCGGCGTACGCTCCCCGGAACCCACTCCGGCAGAGGCCCCGACTGCTTGCCCTTGGCCGCCCACACCCCGCCGGCGGCGGCGAGCACGGCCACCAGCGGCACGTGCCAGGCCGCGCTGAGCGGGTCCGCCGGCATCGGCCCGCCGGCCGCGTACACGGTGGCGAACGCGCCGACCGTCAGGTAGCCGCAGGTCACTGCGGAGAACACGGCGCCGGCCGGCAGCACCTCGTCCCCCTCGGCCCCGGCGGCGTCCCCCGAGGCACTGCCCAGCCGGGCCGCGCGCCGCATGAGCAGCACGGGCAGCGCCACGAGCAGCAGCGGGACCAGGCCGACGGGGGCGGGCACCCCGGAGAGGGTCTCGTAGCGGACGAGTTCGGTGCCGTGGGCCATCAGCCACAGCCCGGCGGCGAGGTGCAGCGCGCCGCCGGGTCCGCTGTCGGGGTAGGGGGAACTGATCCACAGCACGATCACGAGCACGGCGAGGAAGCCGAGCCCCAGTCCGGCGGCGACGGCGCCGCCCAGCACGCAGGCGGCGGCCGCCGGTGAACGGCGCCGCGGGGCCGCGTGCCGCGGGGAGTCCTGCAACGGCGTCCCGCGTTCGGTCACTTGGGTCACGTGGCCATGGTGCCCTCGACACGCGCTATGTCCCGGTAACGACCGATTATCCGCTGTGTCGTCCAAGATACGTTTATGTACTTTATTGCCCAGAGCAGCCGTGTCGCGGGGAGAGTGGCATGACACAAGACGTCGAAGCGTCCTCCGGTTCGGAGCTGGGCCTCCCGTCCCCCAAGGAGCGCCGGTGGCTGCGCGAGTCGGGCGGGCTGACGTACGAGGAGGTCGCGGCGGAGGTCGGCGTGACCGCGACCACCGTCCGCTCCTGGGAGTGCGGCCGCACCGAGCCCCGCGGGCGCACGCGCGAGGCGTACGCGGCACTGCTGGACCGGCTCGCGGCCGCCGGGTCCGCCGCGCCGGTACGGCCAGTGGCGGCGGGCCCGCCCACCCACCGACCCCGGACCACCGCCAAGCGCTCCGCGAAACCGGCACCCCCGCCCCCGGCCGAGCCGGCCCCCCTCCACGCCTCCCCCGCCGCGGCACCCGCCACCGCCGCGGGCGACCCGGCCCCGGGCAACTCCGCCCCGGACGGCCCGGCCCCGGGCAGGCGGCTCCCGGGCGACCCGTTCCGCCCGGGCGCCCCCGCCGGTCCGGCGCCGGGCGACGGCGCCACCACGGTCCGGGCGGCCGGGCGGCCCGTCACGGACGCCACCGCCCACGGCGAACCCCCCGGCCGCCCCCACCCGGCCCCCGGCCGCGACACCGAAGCCCCGGCCTCCCCGGCCACCGCCCCCGAGGACCCCGGCGAAACCCCCGCACCCCGCGCCACCGGGCCCGCCGCCCCGGATCCCGCCCGGACGGAGCCCGAGCCGACCCCCGACACGCCCGCGGACCCCGGCGGAACCCCCGCCGCCCAGGCCCCCGCCCTCGACCCCGCCCATGAGGAACCGTTTCTTCAGGCCGCTCCGGCCCCCGACGGGCACCCCGCAGCCAGCCCCGATGAACCGTTTCGGCAGGCCGCGGCGCACCCCCCTGCCCCGACGGAGGAGCCCGCCGCCCCGCCGGGACGGCCGTACGGGCCCCGTCCGAGACCCCCGCGGGACGCCGTCGAAGCCTTCGACGCCCTCTACGCCCACGCCGCGGCCGCGCTCGTCCGCCAGGCCTACCTGCTCACCGGCCGCCGTTCCCTCGCCCTGCACTCCGTCGAGGTGGCGTTCCGCCAGGCCTGGGGCCGCTGGCCCGAGGTGGCCACCGACCGGGACCCCGTCGGCTGGGTGCGCTCGGCCTCGCACGAGTACGCCCTCTCCCCCTGGCACCGGTTCCGCCGGGCCCACCGCCGCCCCGACAAGCCCCCGGCCGACACCGCCGACCGGATCCTGCTGGAGGCCCTCCTCGCGCTGCCGCCCGTACACCGCCGGACGGTGCTGCTCTACGACGGCGTCGGCCTCGACCTGCCCGACACCGCCGCCGAGACCGAGGCCAGCACCCCGGCCACCGGGCACCGCCTGCTGCGCGCGCACGCCGAACTCGCCCGCCGGATCCCCCTGCTGGCCGGGGTGACGCCCGAACGGCGGTCGGCCATGCTGCGCGAGCGGCTCGGCGCGGTGCGGCCCGCCGTGTCCCTGGAGCCGCGCCCCGCGGCAACCGTCCGCGCGGTCAGCGAACACCGGGCCCGGCGGCTGGCGCGGGCCGCGCTCGTCCTGACCGCGGTCATCGCCGCCTCGACGGGGTACACCACCGTCACCGCCCCGGACCATTACGAGCCCCCGGTCGCCCCCGGCGCCAGCGTCTCCGGCGTCCCGCCGCTGAGCGGCCCCCCGAGGCTCACCGAGACGAGCCGGTACCTCCAGGACAAGCTCCGCGCCGACCCGGCCGCCGGCCCCCACCGGCTCCACCCGGAGCTCGAATAGCAAAAGGGCGTGGGACGGCCCCCCACAGGGGTGGGGGCCCCCCCTCCTGCCGACCCCCCCCCGCGTCCTTCGTGCCTTCGCAGAGGCCTCACGCCCACTCGTTCTCCCTCTCCGGCGTTTTCTCTCACC
>NZ_JBWKEZ010000045.1:0-8755 GCF_056434525.1 Streptomyces sp. NPDC044002 | reverse complement strand
ACCCTCCCCCCCCCCCCCCCCCCCCCCCCCCCCCCCCCCCCCCCCCCCCCCCCCCACGCCCGTACGACAGTCCTGCCGGCGCTTACTTGGCGCCTTCGAGGATCTCGCGCGCCAGCTTGGCCGTCTCGGTCGGCGTCTTGCCGACCTTGACGCCGGCGGCCTCGAGGGCCTCCTTCTTGGCCTGTGCGGTGCCAGAAGAGCCGGAGACGATGGCGCCCGCGTGGCCCATGGTCTTGCCCTCGGGGGCGGTGAAGCCCGCGACGTAGCCGACGACCGGCTTGGTGACGTTCTTCGCGATGAAGTCCGCCGCACGCTCCTCGGCGTCGCCGCCGATCTCGCCGATCATGACGATGAGCTCGGTCTCCGGGTCGGCCTCGAAGGCCTCCAGGGCGTCGATGTGCGTGGTGCCGATGACCGGGTCGCCACCGATGCCGACGGCGGAGGTGAAGCCGATGTCGCGCAGCTCGTACATCATCTGGTAGGTCAGCGTGCCGGACTTGGACACGAGACCGATCTTGCCGGGCTTGGTGATGTCGCCCGGGATGATGCCGGCGTTGGACTGGCCGGGGGTGATCAGACCCGGGCAGTTCGGGCCGATGATGCGGGTCTTGTTGCCCTTGGCGGTCGCGTACGCCCAGAAGGCGGCGGAGTCGTGCACCGCGATGCCCTCGGTGATGACGACGGCCAGCGGGATCTCGGCGTCGATGGCCTCGACGACGGCGGCCTTGGCGAAGGCCGGCGGGACGAAGAGGACGGAGACGTTGGCGCCCGTCTTCTCCATCGCCTCGGCGACGGAACCGAAGACCGGGACCTCGGTGCCGTCGAAGTCGACGGACGTGCCGGCCTTGCGCGGGTTCACGCCGCCGACGATGTTCGTGCCGTCAGCCAGCATCAGCTTGGTGTGCTTCATGCCCGTGGCACCGGTCATGCCCTGGACGATGACCTTGCTGTCCTTGTTGAGGAAGATAGCCATGTGAGTCTGTGACCTCTGCCCTTACTTCGCAGCCGCGAGCTCGGCGGCCTTGTCGGCCGCACCGTCCATGGTGTCCACGCGCTGCACCAGCGGGTGGTTGGCGTCCGAGAGGATCTTGCGACCCAGCTCGGCGTTGTTGCCGTCGAGGCGGACGACGAGCGGCTTGGTGACCGCCTCGCCGCGGTCCTCGAGCAGCTGCAGCGCCTGGACGATGCCGTTGGCGACCTCGTCACACGCGGTGATGCCACCGAAGACGTTGACGAACACGGACTTGACGTCCGCGTCGCCCAGGATGATCTCGAGGCCGTTGGCCATGACGGCGGCGGAGGCGCCACCGCCGATGTCGAGGAAGTTGGCGGGCTTGACGCCACCGTGGTTCTCACCGGCGTACGCGACGACGTCCAGGGTGCTCATGACGAGACCCGCGCCGTTGCCGATGATGCCGACCTCGCCGTCGAGCTTGACGTAGTTGAGGCCCTTCTCCTTGGCAGCGGCCTCGAGCGGGTTCGCGGCGGCGTGGTCCACGAACTCCTCGTGGCCCGGCTGGCGGAACTCGGCGTTCTCGTCGAGCGAGACCTTGCCGTCGAGCGCGATGACGTCACCGGAGGCGACCTTCGCGAGCGGGTTGACCTCGACGAGGAGCGCGTCCTCGGCGATGAAGGTCTTCCACAGGGTCACGAGGACCTCGGCGACCTGCTCGGCGACCTCGGCCGGGAACTTCGCCAGGGCGACGATCTCGCGGGCCTTCTCGATGGTCACGCCCTCGTTGGCGTTCACCGGGACCTTGGCGAGCTTCTCCGGGGTCTCCTCGGCGACCTGCTCGATGTCCATGCCGCCGGCGACAGAGGCCATGGCCAGGAAGGTGCGGTTGGTGCGGTCCAGGAGGTAGGAGACGTAGTACTCCTCCAGGATCTCCGGCGCGGTCTCGGCGATCATCACCTTGTGGACCGTGTGGCCCTTGATGTCCATGCCGAGGATGTCCGTCGCGCGGGCGACGGCCTCGTCCGGGGTGGCGGCGAGCTTCACGCCACCGGCCTTGCCGCGGCCGCCGACCTTCACCTGAGCCTTGACGACCGACTTGCCGCCCAGCTTCTCGGTGGCCTCGCGAGCCGCCTCAGGCGTGTCGATGACTTCACCGGCCAGCACCGGTACACCGTGCTTGGCGAAGAGGTCCCTCGCCTGGTACTCGAACAGGTCCACGCGCGTCCGTCCCTTGTCTTCAAAGATTCGCAGTGATTCGCGGTTGTCTGCTATCTGCGTGGGCGTGCCGCGGAGGGCAACGTGACGGCGCTGTCACTAGGAAGGCGCACACGGTGACCGTGGACGCGGCATGTCCGTCTCGCAGGTTATCCCCGTGGGCCGTGGGTCCCTAAATCGCAGATCACACCTGAGCGGTGATACCTGTCACAGATCGCCTCACGGTTGAACTGCGTCTTCGTGTGATCCGCCGATGGCGCACCCGTCAGGGGACCGGCAGGGGGCGCTTCTCCAGCGCGGCCGCCATCACCTCCGGGAACAGGTCGGGGGTGCAGGCGAAGGCGGGCGAACCCAGTGCGGCCAGGGCCGCGGCGTGCTCGCGGTCGTAGGCGGGAGCCCCCTCGTCGGACAGGGCCAGCAGGGTCACGAACTCCACGCCGGCCGCCTTCATAGCCGCCACCCGGCCCAGCATCTCGTCGCGTATCCCGCCCTCGTAGAGATCGCTGATCAGGACGACGACCGTGTCGGCCGGTCGGGTGATCTTGGACTGGCAGTAGGCGAGGGCGCGGTTGATGTCGGTGCCGCCGCCCAGCTGGGTGCCGAAGAGGACGTCCACCGGGTCGTCCAGCTGGTCGGTCAGGTCGACCACGGCCGTGTCGAAGACGACCAGACGGGTGGCGATCGAGCGCATGGAGGCGAGGACCGCCCCGAAGACGGAGGCGTAGACGACCGAGGCCGCCATCGAGCCAGACTGGTCGATGCAGAGGACCACCTCCTTCTTCACCGCCCGCGAGGCCCGGCCGTAGCCGACGAGCCGCTCGGGGACGACGGTCCGGTGCTCCGGGAGGTAGTTCTTCAGGTTCGCCCGGATGGTCCGGTCCCAGTCGATGTCGTGGTGGCGGGGACGGCTGACCCGCGCGGAACGGTCCAGCGCGCCCGTCAGGGTGGCCCGGGTGCGGGCCGCGAGCCGCTTCTCCAGCTGCTCGACCACCTTGCGGACCACCGCCCGCGCCGTCTCCCTGGTGGTGTCGGGCATGGCCTTGTTCAGCGACAGCAGGGTGCCGACGAGGTGGACGTCCGGCTCGACCGCCTCCAGCATCTCCGGCTCCAGCAGGAGCGTGGACAGGCCGAGCCGCTCGATGGCGTCCCGCTGCATGACCTGGACCACCGGGCTCGGGAAGTACGTACGGATGTCCCCGAGCCAGCGCGCGACGCGCGGGGCGGAGCCCCCGAGCCCGGCGGACCGCTCCCCCTGCGCCCGGCCGCCCCCTCCGCCGCCGCCGTAGAGCGCGCCGAGCGCCCCGTCCATCGCCGCGTCCCGCCCGCCGAGGGCGCGGCCCGTCCCGTCGTCCTCCGCGCCGAGCACCAGCCGCCAGCGCCGCAGCCGCTCGTCTCCGGCGGTTGCCGTGCCGCTCTCCGTCATCTCCCGATCCCTTCTCGTTCCGCGTGTACCGCCGCCGCCCCCAGGAGCAGCCGGGCCAGGTCCGCCACCGCGTCCGCGCGGACCGGGTCCAGGTCCGGGGCGAAGCCCGCCGGGGCTGCGGTGGACGCCGTGCGGGCGCCCGGGACGCGCCGGGCCAGCTCGCCCAGGGTCCGCTTCACGCCCGGCTCGTACGCCCCGAACGTGCGCCGCAGCAGTGGCAGTACGTCGATGAAGGCGCCCTCCGGCACCGACACCAGCCAGGCGTCGATCAGCCCCAGCAGCCGCTCGTCGTGGACCAGCAGGGTCCCGCCGCCGGCGCCCCCGGCGAACCCCTCGATCCAGCCCGCAGCGTCGGCCGGGGACCCCGCCGGGGACAGGGCGAGGCCCATCAGCCGTGCCGTCTCACCGGCCGGGAGCCGGCCGTCGTCCAGCAGCAGCCGCGCGGCCCGCCCGCGTATGCCCCCGGGTGCGGTCTCCCGTCCGGCCAGCGTCCGCAGCACCGCCGACCAGCGCTCCCTCAGGCCCGGGGCCGTGTCGGCCAGCAGGCCGACCGCCCCGTGCACCCCGTCGATGTGGCCCCGCAGCTCGGCCGCCCCGTCGGCGTCGAGTCCGGCCGCGCAAGCCGGCGGCAGGGCCACGCAGATCCGCTCCGCGATCCCGGCCGCGACCGTGCCGAGCGCCGCCGCGTCCGTGCCGCGCACGTCCCCGTACCGCAGCGCGCGGGCCAGCGCGGGCAGCGCCCTGGCCAGCCGGGCCACGTCCGTGTCCAGCGCCGCCCGGTCGGCGAGCGCCCGCAGCACCGCGGGCAGGGCCTCCGACAGCCCCGCCAGCAGGCACCGCTCGGCCAGCGCGGTGACCTCCCCCAGCTCCCCGGCGGCCGCCGCGTCGGCCTCCGCCTTGGCGGTGGCGGCCCCCGGCACGGTGGTGCCCCAGATGCCGGCCTCGGCGACCCGCACCGACAGCTCCGGCTCCCAGCACAGCCGCCAGGTCTCCCGGAAGGTGCCCGTGCCGCTCCGGGAGGCCGTCGGGGTCCCCCAGTCGATCCCGAGCAGCCGCAGCCGGTGCAGCAGCAGGGACTTGGCCGCGTCGGACTCCTTGCGCAGGTCCAGCTCCAGGTCGCGCCGCTGCGCCTCGGCCTTGAGCCGCAGCGTGCGCTGCCGGCGGGTCAGGTCCCGCTGGAGCGGTACGACCGGCGCCGCGTCGGGGACCTCGCCGAGCACGTCCCCGACGACGAGCCGGTCCTCGACCAGCGCGAGCGGTACGTCGGAGCCGTCGCACATCACGGCCCGGACCGCTTCCAGGGTCTCCGTGAGGCCGGGCAGCGGGCGGCCGCGCACGGCGGCCAGCGTCTGCGCCAGCCGGACCGCTTCGATCACATGGGCCGAGGACACCTGCCGGTCCTCCTCCCGCAGCAGCCCGGCGACCTTGGTCAGCCAGCGCTCGACGGGCCGGTCGCGGGCCGCGAACAGGTGCGCGTACCAGCCGGGCGAGGTGACGCCCGCGCCGTATCCGCCGGCCCGGGCGAGCCTGCGGTGGCTCCACGGCACCCAGGTGGTCTCCACCTTGACCTTGGGCAGCCCGGTGAGCAGCGCCCGGTCCGCCGCGACCGTGGTCCCGGCCCGCAGCGCCGGGACGTGCCAGGCCCCGCACACCACGGCGTAGTCGTCCCCGAACTCCCTGCGGGCCGCCCGCATCCGCTGCCGCATGTGCGCCTCGCGGACGAGGTCGCGGCCGTGGCCGCCGTCGCCGTAGGTCTCGCGCAGGGCGCCCATGGCCTCGCCCAGGGCCTCGAAGACGGCCAGCGGGTCCCGCGCCTCCCCCGTGCCCCGGTGCTCGACCACGTCCTCCCACCAGTGCTCGGGGTCCTCGTACCCGGCGGTCTCCGCGAACACGGCGAGCGGATCGACCCGGACGGCGCCGGCCTCGCGGGCGTCCGGCTCCTCCTCCCGCGCGGCCAGCGCATGGGCGGCGGGCAGGTCGATGAAGCGCACCGGCACGTCCCGGGCCTGTGCCCAGCGGATGGCGACCCACTCCGGGGAGAAGGCGGCCAGCGGCCAGAACGCGGCCCGGGCGGGGTCGTCCGCGGCGTGCGCGAGGAGGGCGACGGGCGGGCGCATCCCGGGGTCGGCGGCCAGCGCGAGCAGGGCGTCCCCCTCGGGCGGGCCCTCGATGAGCACGGCCCTCGGCTGCGCCCGGTCGAGGGCGGCCCGGACCGCGCGGGCGGAGCCGGGGCCGTGGTGGCGGACGCCCAGCAGCAGCGGTCCGGCGGCCGCCGGGCTCATGCCGTCACCTCCCGGCAGGCGCGGTAGAAGTCCTTCCAGCCGTCCCGCTCGCGGACGACCGCTTCCAGGTACTCCTGCCAGACGACGCGGTCTGCCGCCGGGTCGCGGACGACGGCCCCGAGGATGCCGGCGGCCACGTCGGAGGGGCGCAGGACGCCGTCGCCGAAGTGCGCGGCGAGGGCGAGGCCGCCGGTGACGACGGAGATGGCCTCGGCGGTGGACAGGGTGCCGCTGGGCGTCTTGACCTTGGTGCGGCCGTCGTCGGTGACGCCCTCGCGGAGCTCCCGGAAGACGGTGACGACCCGGCGGATCTCCTCCAGTCCTTCGGGCGCGGCGGGCAGGTCCAGGGCGCGGCCCATCTGGTCGACGCGGCGGGCGACGATGTCGACCTCGGCGTCGGCGGTGGCGGGCAGCGGGAGGACCACGGTGTTGAAGCGGCGGCGGAGCGCGCTGGAGAGCTCGTTGACCCCGCGGTCGCGGTCGTTGGCGGTGGCGATGAGGTTGAAGCCGCGGACGGCCTGCACCTCCTGGCCGAGCTCCGGTATGGGGAGGGTCTTCTCGGACAGGACGGTGATGAGCGTGTCCTGGACGTCGGCCGGGATGCGGGTGAGTTCCTCGACGCGGGCGGTCATGCCCTCGGCCATGGCCCGCATGACGGGGCTGGGGACGAGGGCTTCGCGGCTCGGGCCGTGGGCGAGGAGGCGGGCGTAGTTCCAGCCGTAGCGGATGGCTTCCTCGGGGGTGCCGGCGGTGCCCTGGACGAGGAGGGTGGAGTCCCCGCTGACGGCGGCGGCGAGGTGCTCGGACACCCAGGTCTTGGCGGTGCCGGGGACGCCGAGCAGGAGGAGGGCGCGGTCGGTGGCGAGGGTGGTGACGGCGACCTCGACGATCCGGCGCGGCCCGACGTACTTGGGGGTGATGACGGTGCCGTCGGCGAGGGTGCCGCCCTGGAGGTAGGTGGCCACGGC
This sequence comes from Streptomyces sp. NPDC044002, assembly GCF_056434525.1. Classification (NCBI taxonomy): domain Bacteria; kingdom Bacillati; phylum Actinomycetota; class Actinomycetes; order Kitasatosporales; family Streptomycetaceae; genus Streptomyces; species Streptomyces sp. NPDC044002. Next base: position 1,912 of record NZ_JBWKEZ010000045.1, on the reverse strand, counting down.
CCAGGGGGAGAGCTTCCAGCGGGCCGGGCGGGGCCGGTCGTCCTGCGCCTCAAGGGCTTTCAGTTCGTGCGCGAAGGCGTCCTCGGCGTGCGGTCGCAGGGCCTCGGTTCCGGTGCTGCTCTCGGGCGTGCTCATGGTCCCCCTCCAATGCTCGGCAGCCGCTCCCGGCCGCTGGAACCACGGTGCACCATGCCACTGACAACGCCCCTTGTTCCGGGCGTTGTTGCAGGTCAGGGCGATTGTCAGTGGGGGTCTCTACGGTGGTTGACATGACTGAGCAGGGGGTCCGCTGGACGGCGGAACAGGTACTGGCTCTGGCTCCTGACGAGGCGTCGCGCAAGGCGGGGGGCAGGCTGGGCGCGGCGGGTCCGTGGTCACAGACCGGAGGTTCCGCTTCCGGTGCGGTGTGGGGTTCGTGCAAGGGCAGCGGCAGTACGCCGTACCGGACGGTCGTCGATCTGACGGGCCCCGCGTACAAGTGCTCCTGCCCGAGCCGGAAGTTCCCGTGCAAGCACGCGCTGGGGCTGCTGCTGCTCTGGGCCGCGGAGGGGTTCGGCGATCCGGCCGAGCCGCCGGACTGGGCGGGGGAATGGCTCGCGGGGCGCGCCGCGAAGGCGGCGCGGCCGGCGGCCGGTCCTGCGGCCGGCCCGGTGGACGCGGAGGCGGCCCGCAAGCGGGCGGAGCGGCGGGCCGGGCGGATCGGCGCGGGCGTCACCGAGCTGGAGCAGCGGCTGCTGGACCTGCTGCGCGGCGGCATAGCCGGGCAGCAGCAGGCCGGCTACGCACCGTGGGAGGAGGTCGCGGCCCGCATGGTCGACGCCCAGGCGCCCGGACTGGCCGCGCGGGCAAGGGAGTTGGGGGCAATACCCGGTTGCGGGCCCGGCTGGCCCGCCCGGATGCTTGAGGAGTTCGCGCTGCTGCACCTGCTGGGCAGGGCCTGGCTGGGGGTGTCCGGGCTTCCGGAGCCGCTGGCCGCGACCGTCCGGAGCCGGGTGGGGCTGCCGTCTCCGGCGGAGGGGGAGACCGTCCGGGACCGCTGGCTCGTACTGGCCCAGTACGACTCGGTGTCCCCGGACGGCCGGCTCACCACCCGCCGGATATGGCTGCGCGGGCTGGAGGGCGGACGCCCGGCGCTGGTCCTGGACTTCGGTCCGCCCGGACGGCCGCCGGGGCTGGCACTGCCCGTCGGGCTGGTACTGGAGGCGGAGGCCCGCTTCCGGCCCGGGTCGGCGGGGCTGCGGGCGGAGCTGGGGGACCGTACCGCGGCCGCGGTGCCGGCCGCCGCCGCTCCGCCCGGGGTGGGCACCGGCGAGGCCCTGGAGGCCTACGGGGCCGCGCTCCGGGAGGACCCGTGGCTGGAGTCCTGGCCGGTGGTCCTCGGACCCGTGGTCCCGGTACCGGGCGAAGGGGACGGGGCGGCCTGGCAGCTGGCGGACGCGCAGGGGACGTCCGCACTGCCGGTGGCGCTGCCTCAGGGCCGTTCGCGGTCCGGGCTGTGGCGGCTGGCCGCCCTCTCGGGCGGCGGGCCCGTCACGGTCTTCGGGGAGTGCGGCCACCGCGGCTTCAACCCGCTGACGGCCTGGCAGCCCGGCTCGCCCGAGCCGGTGCCACTGCTCTGACGGAGCGGGAAACCAACCGAAAACGCAGGGGGCCTGGGGGGATCCATGCCGTCTCGCAGACCGACATGGAGGACGCGGAGGCGCGGGGGCGCCGCCGCGAGGACGAGGAGCCGGGGGGCTTTCATGAACGACAACCACGCCAGCTGAACAAGGCCGCACGGCGGCCGCGGCCCGGGGGCCCGCGGAGGGGGGGGGGGCGTTGCCAGGCCCGCGAGGGGGAACAACAACGAGGCAAGCAAGAAAGGTGACGGGAGGGGGGGGACCAAATAAGGGGAGCCACGAAAGAGAGGGCC
>NZ_JBWKEZ010000044.1:0-73907 GCF_056434525.1 Streptomyces sp. NPDC044002 | reverse complement strand
CCCGGTGCCCGGAGACGGGCACGCCGGGTTCGGGAGGCGGCTCGGGGAAACCCACTGGTGGAAACACCAGCAGGGCGCCCCGAGTCGACCTCACCCAGGCCGCGCCACTGCTTGAGCTTGTTGATGCAGCGTTCGACGGTGTTCCGCTGCTTGTAGGTCTCGCGGTCGAAGGCCGGTGGGCGGCCGCCGCGACGGCCCAGCCGCTTGCGGTTGGCTGCCTGGTCGGCCGGTTGTGGGATCACAGCCCGGATCCCGCGCTGCCGCAGGTGCTGGCGGATCGCGCGGGACGAGTACGCCTTGTCGGCCAGGACCACGTCCGGCGTGACTTTGGGACGGCCGATCCGCCTGGGCACCCGTAAGCGGGCCATGACCTGCGGGAACGCTGGTGCGTCACCGGCCTGGCCCGGCGTGATGACGAAGGCCAGTGGCCGGCAGCGGCCGTCCGCGGCGAGGTGGATTTTCGTGGTCAGTCCGCCGCGGGAGCGTCCTAGGGCATGGTCGGACGGCTCGCCGGCCGGGGCCCCTTTTGACGGGCCCCGGCGGCGTGCTGGTTGGCCCGGACGATCGTGGAATCGACCGCGACGACCCAGTCGAGGTCGCCTTCGGCGTCGGCCTGCGCGAGCAGGGCCGTGAAGACCCTCTCCCAGGTCCCGTCCGCGGCCCACATCCGAAGCGGGTTGTGGGCGCCCTTCCACGACCCGAAGTGCTCGGGCAAGTCCATCCAGGGTGTCCCGGTGCGGTATTTGAAAGCGATCGCGTCGATCACCTGCCGGTGATCACGCCATCGCCCACCCCGCCGAGGCGTCCGGTCTGGCAGCAGCGGCTCAATGCGGGCCCACTGGGCGTCAGTCAACGACACACATCAACCAACGATCCGATGATCTGAAGGAAACGGCCTAGCCCCCAGAACCCCTCCTGCACAACGGCAGCACCGCACCTTTGCACACGGTCCGCCCAGGCCCGCTCCGGCAGGGCGGAGGGATGGACCAACTTGTCCCTCCGCAGGGGTGCTGGAGCGGGCGGGGCCCCTGACGGGCCCTACTGGGACGACTGCTTGAGCAAGTCGCCCAAGAGCACGCTCAAGGGGTTGACCAGGGGGATGGCGTTCCTCATGGCGTCCTCCGAGCGCTTCTTTTGCTCCTCCGGGGTGAGCTTGGCCCACTCAGCAGCGGCCTTGATCTGCTCCTCGCGGACCCTTCGGCCGTACTCTTCACGTTCCCGTTCTTGTTCGGGGGTCGACACCTGGTCGATCTCTTCGCGGAACTTGCCGTACCAGTCTGTGCCCATGGCAGGGTCTCCTAGGGAGTGGGGGTGTGGGGTTCCCACCCAGCCAGTGTTGCGCGGAACCAGTGAGCGGCGCGTCCGCCGGGCGGGCCTTGGGCCTGAGTGGGTGGTGGGGTGTCGTTTCTGCTTGAGCTGTTAGAGGAGACCGTCAGAACTGCTGACACCACCGTCCGACATCCGACCGTGGCAGCCGCCGCGCTCCCCTCTGCCCAGCACCCTCATGAACCTGCGGGCATGGATCAGAAACAGGCAGTAAAGGAGCGTTTCGTCCCAGCAGGGGTGTTTGGAGGCTTCTTGGGTGACCGATCTACCTGCAACGGTTGAGCCTGGCGGTCGCTTTCGTGACATCTGGGGCGGGTGACGACGGTCGAGGGTCCGTTTCGGTCCCTTCGCTCCTGTCTGATCCCAAGGCGCCCCCACTCACCCCTGTTTGCGACCTGTGGTCGAGGGGCTATCGCCGGTACTACCGAAAAGTGACCTGTCCGATGCCCGGTGGAAGTTGATGGAGCCCATTTTGTCGGCCTGGCGGGCCGAGCGGAGAGGGAAGGGCCTTGATATCGGCCGGCCGCCCGAGCACGACCTGCGGCGGATCATGGACGCGGTCCTCTACGTCGACCGCACAGGCATCCCCTGGCGCTACCTCCCTCACGACTTCGCACCATGGGAGACGGTCTACGGATACTTCGCCGCCTGGCAGAAGGACGGCGTCTTCGACCAGCTCAACGGGCTGCTCCGCCGCCTGGTACGTAAGGCTGAGGGCCGCCACGCCGAAGCACCGCGTGCGTCCTGGACGCCCAGAGCGTCAAGACCTCCGCCAACGTGCCCGCAACCAGCCAGGGCATCGATGCAGGAAAGAAGATCGCAGGTCGCAAGCGCCACATCGGCGTCGACACCCTCGGCCTCCTCATGGCCGTCCTCGTCACCGCAGCCAGCGTCTGCGACAACGCCGGCGGAATCCAGGTGCTTTCACACATCGCGAAGGCCAACCCACGCGTCACCAAAGCCTGGGCCGACACCGGCTACCGCACCAAGGCCATCGAACACGGCGCCAGCCTCGGCATCCACGTCGAAGTCGTCCACCGCGACCCCTCCCAGAAAGGCTTCAAGGTCATCCCACGCCGCTGGATCGTGGAGAGGACGTTCGGCTGGCTCATGCACCACCGACGCCTCGCCCGCGACTACGAAACCCACCCACACCGCTCTGAAGCCATGATCAAGCTGGCGATGGTCGACCTGATGAGCCGTCGCCTCACCCGCGAAATCACTCCGAACTGGCGCGACTCCTGATCGGCCCCGACACCTCCAGGACATCGGCGCGCTCCTGCACGGCCTCGACGCCGTCCCAGAGAGCCAGCCTCGTTGGGCCGATGTGCTCACGCACCACCTTGACGGCTTGCAGAAAGCGACCAGAATTGATCAGTTCATCCAGCTCTACTCGCACCTCAGGCGACAGTCTGCTCCACAACGCATCGTCCATGCCCATATTGAACCTTCAGGACAGCCACACCCTCGTATCGCCCCCAGATTCCAAACACCTTCCCCGGGACAAAACGCTCTTTAACCGGCTGCCCATCAGCCATAGATTGAGGCGCTCTCGCTGAAGTCATCGATCAGCGAGCAGCCAGGGCAATCGGCAACAGAGTCGAGGTCCATCTGGCTGACGGGAGTTCCCGAGGCTGCGGTGGTGCGGCCGGCCATGGTCGGGCTCGCTGCGGCTGCGGGGGCAGCGGCCGCCAGGCCCGCGACCAAAACCAGGGCAGTGGTCGCGGCGATCTTGCGCATGTGGCGCCTCCAGCGAAGGGGTCAGTGTTACCCAACCAACGGCACTCTGCCCGGCTAGTCACTGGTCTGGCCACGTAACAACCCAACCCCCACTCGACCAGCAGCCGCCGGACCCGCGCCGCCCGCCCCGAAGAGGGCTGAAGTATCTATACGGAAAGGCAGACCGGCTACGCCGGGGCGCTCGCCGAACGCGTGCGCACCGCAGCCCACATCACGACGACCGGCAACGTCATGCGCGCCGCCCTGGAGCGCGTGGTGGAGGTGTAGGGCGGCCCGGCGGTACTGCTTCACAAAATTCGGGGCACCGGGCCTCGCCCGCGCACGCCATACCGGCACGAGCCACCGGCACGAGCCACCCGCACCCTAACCGGCCACGGCCGCCTGCCCGCCCGCGGCTACGGGACGTCGCCCCGCCACACGAACCGGGCGACGTCCCCGCCGTCACCGGCTTCGGCCGGCTCGTAGTCGGACCGGCCGCCGGGCCCGAACGCGCCGCCCTCCGATATCAGCAGCGCCCCGTCCACGATCTCCTGCGGCTCCCACCCGGTGACGTCGAGCAGCTGCCCGTCCAGCGGGCCTCCGACCAACTCGACGTGGTCGCGGCCCGGCAGCGGGCCACGCTCCGGCTCGTCCGGCCCCGCCCCGTACACCCTCCGGTCCCACCACAAAGCATCCACCCGCCCCAGCCTCCGTCCGGTGCCCGCAGGTCGTTGGACCGGACGGCAGACGAGAGCACCGCGCGCTGCGCCTCGCGCACGTCTTCCACCACCGGCCCGACGGCCGCGAACACCGTCGGCTGCGTACCCACTACCTAAGGCTCTGGGACCTGCACGGCGGCGCCAACGCGCCGGTCCTGCGGTGCGACACCTTCCCCGACCGGCTCCTCGACACCCTGGCGACCCGGCGTCGCATCTTCCTCTCTTCCCTCGACGTGCTGTGCTGCGCCCTGGTGGACCTCACCGACACCGACGGCGACGACCGGATCGGCGAGCGCGAGTACCGTGTCCTGCTCCGGACCGCCTTCGGGCTGACCTTCGAGCGGGACCTGCAATGCGCCCACCGCAAACTCGACTGCGACGGCAGCGGCTTCCTGGAGCACAACGAGGTCCACGAAGCGGCTCTCGAGTACTTCACCAGCACCGATCCCGCAGCCCCCGGCAACTGGCTCCTCGGCCCGCCACCGCCCTCCCTCACCTCATCGGCCTGACCGTCGGACCCGCTGTCTGCGGACGCCGGTGGACGGTTGGGGCGGCCGTGGGTCCACCGAACCATGCCGTCCCCGATCTCGCATGCCAGGTGGATTCGGCGGCGGAGAACGGCGGGACCTGGGCGTGGCGCCGGAAACAGTGAGGAGAATCGTTTCTTCGTGGGGTGCCCCACCCCTCGCCCGGCCGCAGGATCGCCCGAACAGCCCATCCCCCGTTGCCGGTTGCGGCGTGTCGCACTTGACTTGGCCTCACCCCCGGCACCTCACGGCGCATCACGGACGCCGCGCCGCGCGGGCTCATGACGGCGGCGCGGCGCCCGAGGGGCGCGTCTTCGGCCCGTTCGCCCGCCCTGCAACCTCCGCTCCCAGGAAGGGAGTCTGCCGTGCCCGAATCCTCCCCGGTGCAACAGCCGGATGCCCCGCCCGATCCGTCGGCGCTCGGCGTCGACGCCGCCCGGAACCTCACCCACACCGCCAAGACCGTTCCCCAGATGCAGGGGATTTCCAGCCGCTGGCTGCTGCGGATCCTGCCCTGGGTGGACGTCCCGGGCGGCACCTACCGCGTCAACCGGCGCCTCGCCTTCACCGTCGGGGACGGCCGGGTGTCCTTCGACCGTGCGGGCCCGCGGGTGCGGGTCGTACCCCGAACGCTGTACGAGATGGCGGCGTTGCGGGGTCTGGCGGACGAGGAGGTGCTCAGCGCGCTGGCCGGCGCCTTCGAGCAGCACGAAGTGGAGCCGGGAGCCGTACTGGCGCGGGCCCGGGAGAAGACCGACCGCCTGGTGCTGGTCGCCCACGGGAAGGTGGACCGTGTCACGCCGGGCGCCTTCACCGAGACGGTCTCCCACGGACTGCTCGCCGAGGGCTCGTACTTCGGCGACTCGTGCCTGACGGGCGGCAAGGGAAGGTGGGAGTTCACCTACCGGGCGGTCACCGGCTGCACCGTCCTGGTGCTGACGCGCCGTGCCTTCAAGGGCGTACGCGACCGCTCTCCGGAGCTCGCCGCCCACCTGGAGGCGTACGCGGCCCGTCCCCGGCCCGCCATGACCCGTCGCGGGGAGGCCGACATCGCCATCGCCTCCGGGCACCGCGGGGAGACACCGCTGCCGACGGCGTTCGCCGACTACGAGACGAGCCCGCGGGAGTACCCGCTGAGCGTGGCCCAGACAGTCCTGCGGATCCACACACGTGTCGGCGACCTGTACAACGGCCCCCAGGACCAGACCGAACAGCAACTACGGCTGACCGTCGAGGCGCTGCGCGAGCGCCAGGAACACGAACTGGTCAACCACCCCGAGTTCGGTCTGCTGCACAACGCGGACCCGCAGCAGCGCATATCGACGCGGTATGGCCCGCCGACCCCGGACGACCTCGACGAACTGATCTCGATGCGGCGCCAGACGAGGTTCCTGCTCGCGCACCGCCGCACCATCGCCGCCTTCGCCCGCGAATGCACCCGGGCCGGGATCTGCCCGCCCGGGACGGAGTTCAACGGGCACCACGTGGTGGCGTGGCGCGGGATTCCGTTCCTGCCCTGCAACAAGATCCCCATCTCGCAGGACCTCACCAGTTCGGTCATCGCGCTGCGCACCGGGGAGGACTGTGGCGGGGTGGTCGGCCTGTACCAGCGGGGGATCGCGGACGAGTACGAGCCGGGGCTGTCCGTACGCTTCATGGGCATCGACGACCGGGCCGTGCTCTCGTACCTCGTCAGCAACTACTACTCCGTCGCCTCCCTCCTGCCCAGTGCGCTGGGCGTGCTGGAGAACGTCGAGGTGGGCCACTACAACAAGCCGCCGGAGCTGTCGTGAGCCCGCTCTCCGGCCCCACCGGCCCCGGTACGTCCGCGGCACACCGGTTCGCCCCGCGCGCAGACCCCGGCACGGGTCCGGACGGCCTCGGCGGGCTCCGGCTCGACTGCCCGCCCCCGCGGCGGGACGATCTGGCGCTCGCCGTCCGGCTCGACGCCCGGGTCCAGGAGTGGGCCGAGGGTCTCGGCCTCTACCACGGCCGGATGGACCAGCTCCGGGACGCCGGCTTCGGGCGGCTGGCCGCCCTGTGCTACCCCAGCGCCGACGACGAAGACCTCCTGATGGTCCCCGCCCGCTGCGCGCTGGCCATCTGGGCCATGGACGACCACTACTGCGACGACCCGCGACTCGGGGCGGCGCCGCACCTGCTGGGTTCCCGGCTCGCGAACGCCTCGGCCGTGCTGGGCCGCGTCCGGCTGCCGGACCGTCACGAAGCCGCCTTCGAAGCCGCCATGCGGGGCGATCCCGTACTGGCGGGCCTGCGCTCCGCCGTCGGCCACCTCCGGCACGTCACTACTCCCGACCAGCTCGACCGGACCCTCCACAGCCTGCGGACGTTCTTCTCGGGCGTCGCCCAGGAAGCCACGTGGCGGGCGACGGGGCACCGCCCCCACGTGTGGGAGTACATGGTGAACAGGCAGGCCAACGGCTTCCTGCCCTGCATGACCGTCCTCGACGCCCTGGGCGGCTACCACCTCCCCGCCGAGGTATGGGCCCACCCCGACGTGCGGGACGCGGTCGGAACCGCGTCACTCGCGGCCTGCATCGCCAACGACATCTGTTCCGCGGACGTCGAATCCCGCAGCCCGGGAGGTGACTTCAACCTCCCGGCTGCCGTCCTCACAGAACGCAACTGCGGCCCGCAGGAAGCGCTGCGCGTCAGCGCGGAACTCCACGACGAGCTCATGCTCCGGTTCCGCCGACAGTGCGAAGGGCTCGCCCACCACGGCGGGAACGAGCTCCGCCGCTTCCTCGGCGACGTACTCGACTGGTGCGCCGGCAGCCTCACCTGGCACCGGACCACCCCCCGCTACCAGCGGCGGAACACCGGCTGATCCGCCCCTCCCCCTCCTCCCACACACCACCAGGAGAGACCATGACCGCCCAGACCCGCCCCGCGCCCCTGCCCGACGTGCTGCGCACCGACTACCAGCGCGCGGTCGCCGCCTACTGGGACACCCACGTCCACGACGCCGTCAACCTGGCCCTCGGCGAAGTCGACGAGCTGTACCACCACCACTACGGCATAGGCGACTACGACCCCGCCGTCCTCGACGCCACCGGGACTGACCGCGAGGAACGGACCGTACGCGAACTGCACCGGCTGGAGAGCGCCCAGGCCGACCTGCTGCTCGACCACCTCGGCCCGCTCACCGCCGCGGACCGCCTGCTCGACGCGGGTTCAGGCCGCGGCGGGACCTCGTTCATGGCCCACCGCCGCTTCGGGTGCGAGGTCGACGGGGTGTCCATCTCCCGCTACCAGGTCGACTTCGCCAACGCCCAGGCCCGGCAGCACGGCCTGGGCGAGAAGGTCCGCTTCCACTTCCGCAACATGCTCGACACCGGCCTGGAAACCGCGTCCCGGCAGGCGGTGTGGACCAACGAGACCACCATGTACGTCGACCTGGAGCAGGTGTTCGCCGAGTTCGCCCGCGTCTTGGCCGTCGGTGGCCGGTACGTGTGCGTCACCGGCTGCTCCAACGACCTCACCGGGCTGCGCTCCAGCGCTGTCAGCCGGATCGACAGCCACTACACCTGCAACATCCACCCCCGCAGCCACTACTTCAAGGCCCTCGCGGCCAACGGGCTCGTCCCCATCGCCGTCACCGACCTCACCGCGCTGACCATCCCCTACTGGGAACTGCGCGCCCAGTCACACCTCGCCACCGGCATCGAGGAGGCCTTCCTGACCGCCTACAAGGAAGGCAGCTTCCACTACCTCCTCATCACCGCCGACCGCAGCTGATCCGGCGGCGGTGCGGCTGCTGCGTACGGATGAGGGCGGATCGATACCTCGCGGTCCTTCGGGTGGGCGGGGCTGGGCAGGGCGGCCTCAGGGCGTTAGAACAGGGGCGATCGAGGGGGACGGGTGTCCGGCGGTGATCGCACGGCGGCCGGCGGCGTGGCCCTTCGCCTCTCCCTCGGCCGGCCGACCTGAAGGAGGCGCGTGTGTCCGTCATGCAGTGGACCGATGACCTGCTGGACCCGCTGCGGAAGGCCGGCGACCGGCCGGCCGACGCTGCGATCGAGGAGATCTACGCCCTCGGCCGGCAGGACCAGGTCCGCGACGCCCTGCTCGCGCTGGACCGCAACGGCGAGGCCGTACCGCGTGACGTGCCCCCGAGGCTGGCGGAGTACTTCGCCATGAGTTCGGTCCTGCCCGACTGGGCCGACCCGGAGCTCGTCGCCCGGGGGCAGGGACTGCTCGGCCGGTACCAGGGGCACATCGCCACCACCCTGCTGTGCGGGACCCTGCCCATCTGCTACGGCTGTGCCGACGGCGTACAAGTCCTCTACCGCTCGACCCGGCTGACCCAGGGCGTGTTCCGAAGGCTCATGGAGACCACGCAGTTCGTGGTCGACGTCCTGGAGCCCGGCAGCCTCGGCCCCGGCGCGCGGGGACTGCGCTCGGCCCAGAAGATCCGGCTGCTGCACGCCACCATGCGCTACCACCTCTCCCGCAGCCAGGACTGGGACACCTCCTGGGGCCTCCCCGTCAACCAGGAGGATCTCGCCGGCACCCTGATGGGTTTCTCCGTCGCGATCCCCAGGGGGCTGGCGCTGCTCGGCGTCGAGCTGCCCGCCCCGGACAGAGAGGCCTTCTTCCACCTGTGGCGGATCATCGGCCACGTCCTCGGCGTCGCGGAGAGCGTCAACCCCGCCTCCTACGAGGAGGGTTCCACCCTGGCCGACACGATCCTGCGCCGCGGACAGCGCCCCTCCGAAGCGGGCACCGCGATGACGAGGGACCTGCTGAAGTTCATCCGTGAAGTCCTGCCCGCCCCGCTGCCGGCCGGCATCGGCCCCGCCCTCGTACGCCACCTCATCGGGGACAAGGCCGCCGACGTCGTCTCCGTCCCCCCGGCCGACCTCACCCGGCTCGCCCTCGCCGCCCAGACCCCACTGAGCCTGGGCTACGGCAAGGCCGGCGACACCGTGCCCCTCCTCGCCAAGGCGTCCAACGAACTCGGCCTCGCCCTCTTCAAGAGCGGTCTGCTCCTGACCAACAGGGGCCGTCGCTACCAGTGGCAGGTGCCGACCGGCCTCACTCCGGCCCAGCCGGCCTGACCCGCTGTCCACCGTGCGGCTCAAGTCGACGCCGGGCCGACCTTGCATTCGCGCCTGCGCTCGTGGAAGAGAACCTCGCCGGAGTCGCTCTCGCTGACATGGACTTGCAGGTAGACGGCATCGCCTGTCTTGAAAGATCCGGGGACCAGCACGCTCGTACCGTTCTTGAGGGTGGTACCGGTGACCTGCCTCTCTCCTGAGGTGGTGACTCCGCTTCGGTCGACATACGCGGCGACGTAATACGTGCGGAAGATGCTCACCCTGTCCGAGATGGCGGGAAGGCTGACGCTCAAGCCGCCTTCTGCAGTTTTGACCGTGCTGCCGCCGCTCATGCTCCGCCTTTGTCGTCGTGGGGGTGGCGACGCGAAGCCCGCGGCGCCGGGACCGACCAGAACCGAGTCCCCGCCGCGGGTGACCAGCCAGTCCTCGAACCCGTCAAGGTCACTCGATCGAGGGCTCGGTCAGGGTGAGTCCGGAGGCGGGCACCGGGACGACCTGACCGTCAGGCACGCTCGGGGCGTCCCGTCCGGGAGCGTGTACGGCGTCCGGCCAGGTGAGCCTCGTGGGCGGGAACGAAGGCGGCCGGTTCGCAGCCCAGGCCGCCGGCGTCCCACAGACCGTGCCCTCCGGAGTGCTCGCTGTACCGGTACAGCGGCGAGCCGACCCCCGACCGCGGCCGGGGGTGACTACGTGAGCGGCCGGGACATCGACCGCACGGTGTCCTGGCCGTCGCGGAAGAGGAGAGCGAGCCGGTCTTCGGAGCGGGGGTCCAGTCGTGCCCGGGAAAGGTCGATGACGCTGTGCGTCACCAGCGTTTCGATGTACTCGGTCACCGCGTCGCGTGCGCCGACGCCGATCACCGCCCGGCGGTACTCCTCCAGCCCGTCCGGGGTGAGGTGCGGGTCGCCGAGCGCACGTCGCAGGACGTGCAGTGCCCGGTGGTTCCCGGTGTGCTCGGCGAGTTGCAGGGCGATCGCGGCGAGGTAGGTGGGTTTGCCCTCGCGGACGTCTTCCCCGGCCGGTTTGCCGGTCTGGGCCGGGTCGCCGAACACACCTGCGAGGTCGTCCCGGAGCTGGAAGGCGATTCCGGCGCTGCGAGCGGCTCCCTCCACGTGCCGCCGGGTGTCCTCATCGGCGTCGGCCAGTGCGGCACCGATGCCCAGCGGGCGCTGCACGGTGTAGGCGGCGGTCTTGAGGGTGGCCACGCGCAGGGCCTGTCCGGGGGAGAAGCGCGCGGTCGCCTGGGTGCGCAGGTCAAGGTACTGGCCGGCGACCATCTCGGTGCGCATGGCCCGCCACAGCGGCTGGATCCTCTTCCGTGCGTCATGGTCGAGCCGGGCCTCGGCGAGCAGGTCCTCGGCCCATACCAGCGCGAGATCGCCGGCGAGTACCGCCCCGGCGAGGCCGAAGTGGCCCGCATCGCCGCGCATTCCTTCGGAGCGGTGGCGGGCGGCGAAGTCGACGTGGACCGCCGCGGCTCCTCGCCGGAGTTCCGAGCGGTCCATCACGTCGTCGTGGACGAGGGCGGCTGCCTGGAGCAGTTCCAAGGAGGCGGCGACCTCCAGGGCGGCCCGGGCGTCCGGGCCTTCCGCGGGGCGGCCCGCGGCACGCCATCCCCACCAGGCGAAGGAGGCCCTCAGCCGTTTGCCGCCGCGCAGTACGAAGGCGGCCAGGGGACGGGCGACCTCGTCGCAGAACACCGGGTCGAGGGATTCCGCGTCGGCCAGCCGGCCGTAGAGCCAGGTGGTCAGGACGGCTTCCACTGCTGCGGCGCTGTCGGTGTCCGGGTGCGGCACGTGCGCGCCGCGGCAGGATTCCGGCAAGGTGGGCAAGCTGGCGGGGCACATGGGGGGCCTCTGTCCCGGGCGAAGGAGTGGCGACTGGTTCTGCTGTCGGAGGCGGTGAAGGCAGTGGAGGAGGGCTGCGGAGCACGGGAGTTGCCGGGGGGCGTCCCGCGCCCCGGCCGCCGGCGTCCGCGCCCGTACGGCGTTCGGCGCGCCACCGCTCCGTCGGCGCTCGGGCGTCCGGTGAAGAGGAGCGGCGGCGCGCCGTGGGAGCCTCGGGAGCGTGCGTCCGGCGGTCGGCGCCCGGGCGGGTGTCATCGTGGGTGGACGAATCCCGCTCCGGGCCCTCTCACCGGCTCCCGCGTCAGCCCAGGCTGCCCTGAAGGGTGGCCGTGCACTTCATGAACGTGGCGTCCTTGGCGAGGGTGGTGCCGAAGGCATCGTTGATCCGGGCGGCACCGGCCTCCTTCAGCGCGAAGTTCGTGGATCCCACCGTGACCTCGAACGTGGTCAGGCTCGTGGGCCGGCCACTGACGCTTCCGGGGACCAGGGGGTACGCGACCTCGGCCCGTGCTCCCGCCTGCGGGGCCTGCCCCGGCCGTGTCGTTCGCGGTGTCGCGCTCATGGCGCCCAGCGGGGTCTCGCCGGAGAGCTCCAGTACGTCGAGCCGGGTCCCGTCCTTGCCGACCAGGGAGATGCCGCCCCGCATGTCCAGCTTGCCCTGGAAGGTCGAGCTCATCGAGCCGGACACCTCGTCGAAGCGGACGCCACCGCCGGGAAGGGCATCGGCGGGGGCCGCGGCCTCGACGGTCATGCCCCGTTCGCCGAGCACGGCGGTCATGGTCTCGGTGGGGAAGCAGTCGACGTGCCCGCCCGTGACGCTGCCGACCCGTACGTCGGCGGCAACGGCATACGAGCCCGCGCTTACCGTGAGCAGGGCACAGGCCAAAGAAATTGCATAACGGCGACGCAAGGGGACTCCGATCGTTGAAATGGGGGGGGTGGTGATCACCATAGGAGATCGAAGCTTCACCCTGGGAGGCCGAATGGGTGAATTGATTTCAATGGTGCCGACGTCGAACGCATCGGAGTGCAGTACGTCTGCCGCCGTATCGGTTTTCCGGAACCCTCCGGACGATGGGGCGCCCGTCGGGTGCGGAGGGCCGCGCCGTCGGGCATGGCGAGGGCGACGCGGGGGCGACGCGGGGGCGAGTCACTCGTTCGAGTGTGGCGCGGCCGGGTGGCGGCGTGTCCCGTACCGACGGGCGGCGGGTCCGGCAAGGGTCGAGGACCACCCGGTCGGCGTAAGTCGCCATGCGTGGCTCCCGGCGGGCCGCGCGGCAGTTCCGCGGATACACCCCTCCGCCGGGCGCGTAAGGTCACGGCCATTCCCTTATGGCAGGCCTCTTCGCGTGATCACATGACAAGGATATTTTTGGTGTCGCATTCTCTGATCGATTCCGCCGTTTCGCCGGCGGCCGGTGACGATTCATTTCGGATCGGCCTGCAACTGGTGGAGCGGCACGGCGAAGAAACGCGGCCCCGGCAGTTCGAGATGGCCGGGCTCCAGTGGCAGCTCCTCCCCCAGGTGTTCGCCCCGACCCACACGGCGTCCACGGCCTTGTTCACCGAGTGGCTGCCGTTTCCCGTGGGGGGAACCTTCCTGGAAGTGGGCTGTGGTGCCGGTGTGACAGCCGTGATGGCCGCCCTGCGGGGGTGCTCGCGGGTCACAGCGGTTGACATCAACCCCACAGCAGTGCGCAACACCGCGCTCAACGCGGTCCGCCACGGAGTGGCCGATCGCATGCGGGTCCTGCGCAGCGACGTCTACGGTGCCGTGCCCGCGGGCGAGAAGTTCGACCTGGTGTTCTGGAACTCCAACGTCGTCTTCGCTCCGGACGACTTCGCCTACACCCGCCGGGTACAGCGCGCGATCTTCGACCGCAGCTACGCCGCGCACGACCGGTATCTCCGTGAGGGGCTGGGCCGACTGACGTCCGCGGGCCGGATGTTCCTGGGTTTCAACAGCCTCGGCGACGCCGGCCGGCTGAACGAGCTGGTCGCGGCGTCCGGTGCGCGGGTCACCGAACTACGGCGGGTGACCCGCCACGCGGGAGGCGTTCCCGTCACGTTCCAGCTGCTGGAGGTCACGAGCGGCGCCAGTGGCGCGAAGGTCGCGTGATCCCCGTGTACGCCCCACCGGTCGCCCCGCCGATCAGTACCCGGCCGAGGATCGTCAGCTACCTCAGGCTGGGCAAGGCACGGATGTACCACTACGTCTACGGCTGGCTCCTGGGGCTCCTGCTGCTGCGTTCGGAGGGCTTCCTCAGCGACGCGGGCCGACAGGACGCGCTCGCCCTGGCCTGCGTGCTGATCGCCACCCTGGCAGTGCAGTGGAGCGCGTCGGCCGCCGACGACGTCACCGGGTACCTGAACGGCAGTGACGAGCGCAACTACCGGGGCAGGCCGCTGGTGACGCGGGTCAGGAAGCCTCTGGTCACCGGTGAGCTGTCTCTGCCCCAGGCCGTTGGATTCGCCCTCGTCACCGGGATCGTCGGTGTCGTCGCCATTCCGGTGGGGGCCGGCATCCTGGGCTGGCGCGTACCCGCGCTGACGATCGTGGCCGTACTCGCCGTACAGGCCCTGGCCGTCCAGTACTCGTGCGGCATCAAGCTCAGTTACCGGCCGTTGGGGCTCGAATCCTCGATCCTGGTCACCGGCGCCTGCACCGTGATCACGCCCTACTGGATCGTCGCCGGAACGGCCAGCCGCGAGGCGCTGCTGGTGGGCGCGCTGTTCGGACTGTGGCTGCTCCTGGTCGTGTCCTACGGCAATGCCTCCGACCGGGCCGGCGACGCGGCCGTGGGCCGCAGGACGCTCGCGGTCATGATGCCCCCGCTGTGGTTCGCCGTCGCACTGCACGTGCTGGTGGCGGTGCACGCGGTGCTGCTGGCCATGCTGTTCGGCACGACGTCACTGAGGCCCGGCGCGCTCGTGTTCTCCGCTCCGGTCGTCGTCCTGCACCTGGTCCAGCTCTGGTACGGGGTGTACCGGCGGCGACTGCGCACGGCCCGGTTCCTGGTGTTGCTGTCCATCGATCTCGGCTCCGCCGGCCTCGCCGTCGCGCTGGTCCTGGGGCGCTCCTCATGACCGGCGGCACGATCGGCGACCGGGCCGTCGTGGTCGGCGGCAGCATCAGCGGCACGCTCGCGGCCCGGGTGCTGTCCGACTTCTACCGCGAGGTCGTCGTCGTCGACCGCGACGCGGTCATCGGCGTGCGGGAGCCACGGCGCGGAACCCCTCACGCGGGTCACGCCCATGGTCTCCACGCCCGGGGCTGCACGATCCTGGAGGAGCTGTTCCCCGGCATCCTCGACGACCTCCGGCGGGCGCGGTTTCCGATGGGAGACCTGGGCGAGCAGCACTGGTACTTCAACGGCAAACGGTTCCGGGCCGCGCGGACCGGGCTGCAGACCGTGACCACGCGGCGCCCCGTGCTGGAGGACCACATCCGCGGCAGGGTCGCCGCGCGGCCGGGCGTCACCTTCCTGGAACGGACCGAGCTGACCGGACTGGAGGCCACGCCGTGCCGCGGCCGGGTGACCGGTGTCCGACTGCGTTCAGCGTCCGCAGGGGCCGCCGGCGAGTTCAGCCTCGGTGCCGACCTGGTCGTCGACACCTGCGGCCGCGGGTCGCGCACACCGGTGTGGCTCGAGCAGTTGGGCTACGAACGGCCGCCCGAGGAGCGCATGGCCATCGGCCTCGCCTACGTCACACGTCTGTACCGAAGCCCGCGGCCCCTCGACGGCGCACAGTTCCTGACCTGCCTCGCCTCACCCGCCCACCCGCGGGGGGCGGTCTTCGGCCGTGCCGACGAGGACACCTACTACCTGTCCCTCACGGGCATCCTCGGGGACCATCCGCCCGCCGACCCGGACGGATACCTCCGGTTCTGCAGGTCCCTGCCCGTCACGGACGTGTACGACCGGATCCGCGACGCCACACCGCTGACCGATCCCGTCGCCTTCCGCATTCCGGCGAGCGTACGCAGACGCTACGAGCGGCTTCCCCGGTTCCCCGAGCGGCTGCTCCTGCTCGGCGACGCGGTGTGCACCCTCAACCCCAGTTACAGCCAGGGCATGACCGTGGCCGCGATGGAGGTCATGGCCCTGCGCACCCGTCTCGGCCGCGGCACCCACCCGGACTCGCGGGCCTTCATGAGGGACGTCGGCAAGATCGTCAACCGCCCGTGGTTCCTGTCGACCACAAGAGACCTGCAGCACACCGGAGGGACGGGAGTACGCGCGCTCACCGCCCGCCTGGGCAACGCGTACGTGACCCGGCTGCACGGGGCGGCACCGCACGACTCCGCCGCCACGGACGCCCTGATCCGGGTGGCGGGTCTGAGCGACCCGCCCACCACTCTCATGCGCCCGCGCGTCGTTCTCGCCGCGCTCAGACGGGGCCGGTGATGCGCCGGATCCACATCAAACCGCAACTCTCCAGTTGCACAAAGCGCCCATGGTGTGCAACCTTGGAGTTGCACTAGGTTCGGCGACAGCGAAGGAGTCCCCTCGTGAACGAGGACCGGATCGAACGCGAAACGCTGATCGAGGCGCCCCTCGAAAGGGTCTGGCCGCTGGTGGCCGAGCCCGGATTCTGGGTGGCCGCCAACGCGGGCCCGCCCGCCGCCCCGGCCGGGGAAGGCGAGGAGACAGTGGTGAAGAACCCGGAGTACGGGGACTTCCCGGTACGGGTGGAGAAGGCCGAACCACCCACGTATCTGGCCTACCGGTGGGCCAGCGCGTTCCCCGGAGAGCCGCTGCGCGAGGACAACAGCACTCTCGTGGAGTTCTTCCTGACACCGGAGGGCGACCGGACTCGACTGCGTGTGGTCGAGAGCGGCTTCTCGGCACTGGCCTGCTCCCAGGAGCTGCGCGACAAGGCGGCCGAGGACAACACCGGAGGCTGGCGCCAGGAGCTCGAAGCGCTCAGGACGCGTGCCGAACAGCCTTCCGCGTGAGCGGCGAACAGCCTGGCGGTGTCGGCGCGGTCGACACCGTCCTGGCGGCTCTCGCCGACCCGACGCGGCGCCGGCTGCTGGAACTCCTCGCGGCCGAGGGCGAAGCCACCGCGACGACGCTCGCCCGTCACCTTCCCGTCTCCCGCCAGGCCGTGGTCAAGCACCTCGCCGTCCTGGACTCCGCAGGGCTGGTGGCCTGCGGCCGCGTCGGGCGCGAGGTCCGCTATACGGTGCGGCCCGCGGCGCTCGACGCGACAGCGCGGTGGATGGCCTCGCTCGCCGCCGAGTGGGACCGCCGGCTGGCACGCCTCAAGCACGTGGCCGAGACGCTGGAGCGGGAAGCGCAGACCGACCCGAACAACCACGACGAGCCGCATCCGCGGGAACAGCCCCGCCAAGGAGCATGATCATGCCCATGGAGAACGGACACCTCACACACCCCCCTGCCGCGTACGCCTGCATGGTGGTGCGCAGTCCCGCCGCCCAGGCGTTCGAGGCCTTCGCCGATCCGGCCGTCACGTCCCGGTTCTGGTACAGCAGGAGCAGCGGCCCCATGACCGCAGGAGCCGAGCTCCGCTGGGACTGGGAGACCTACGGGGCGTCGGCCCAGGTCCGGGTCCTGGAGGTTCAGGAGGGACGACTGATCCGCTTCGAGTGGGGCAACTACGAACAACCGACCACGGTAGAGCTGAAGTTCACCCAGCGCACGCCACGGGCCACCTTCATCGAGGCCACCGAGACCGGGTTCAGGGGCTCGGGGGACGACACCGTCCGCTGGGTGAACGACACGGTCGGCGGGTTCACCACCGCCCTGTGCGCGATGAAGGCCCTCCTCGAACACGGCATCGAGCTCAACGCCGTTCCCGACCACCACCCGGCCTGACCGGCCGCCGAGCTCCGCAGCCCGGAGACCCGCAGGTGAGCCTCGGCGGAGGCCGCGCTCGTCGGCACGGACTCCGACGTGCGCACCTTCCTGAGCAGCCGGCTGGCCGCCGACACGGCCGTCGACAACCGGGGCGCGGTCCTCGCCCAGTTGGCGGCGGCCGGCAAGGGCACGCGGCGCGACGCCACCGCCGCGCTCGGCGCCGGGGACGGGGCCGTGGCCGCGTTCCTCGGGGGTGGTTTCAAGTCCGCCGTGCTGGAGGACCTCCGGGTGGCCACCACCACCGTGATGGCGGTGGGCGGCAAGGCCGTCAATCGCGCGGGCAACACCGCGCTGAACAACGGCTCCACGGACGCGCTCGGTTCCTTCCTCACCGACGGACAGTTCACGGCACGGCTCGAGGACGCCCGCGTCGAGGTCTCCAAGCTCGCCTTCCAGGCCGGACCCGAGGTGCAGAAGTACGCCAACCGCGCGCTATCCGGCACCGCGGAGGACATCGAGTGGTTCCTCGACACGGGCCAGCACATCGCCCGGGCCCGCGACCAGGAGGCCACCAAGATCCAGGAACTCGTCGGGGTCGTCCAGCGCGAGGGCAAGCGGGCCGACACCCTGACGAAGCAGGCCGAAGAGGCGTCGGCCCGCGCGGTGACAGCAGCGGCCGAGGCCAAGGAGGCGGCACGGATCGCCGCGGCGGAGGCCCGGGCGGCCGAGGGCGACATCGCCAAGGCCGCCGCCGCGGCCCGCAAGGCCGGGCAGATCGCCCGCAACGCCGCCGACGCCTCGCGCCTGGCCATCGGCGCCTCCCACGCCGCCGTCCAGGCCTCCCGCCGGGCCGGCACGGCCGCCAACGCCGCGGGCGCGGCCGCGGCCGCCGCGGCCGGCGCCGCGGCGAGGGCCCGCAAGTCGGCCATCGACGTCTCCCTCGACAGCACCATGGTCCAGCAGGCCAAGGACGCCGCCGTGGCGGCCCGGGACCTCGCCGCCCAGGCGCGCACCGCCGCCGAGGCGGCGGGCCACGCCGAGAACGCGTCGACGCAGTCCAAGAACGCCAGCTGGTACGCGGAGACGGCGGCACGTGACGCGGCGGAGGCCGCGAAGGAGGCCCGTGCGGCGGCCGAGCAGCTGCCGGTGGCCAACGAGGAGGCGGCGAAGGCCAGGAAGGAGGCCGAGACCGCCGGCGCGCAGGCCGCGATCGCGACCAACGCCGCGGGAAACGCGGCGCGTCTTGCCGATGCCGCAGCCCTGGCGGCCCGTACCGCACGCGCCGCGGCGGCCAGCGCCGCCGATCACGCCGAGAAGGCCGCGGCCGCCGCCGACTGGGCGGTGCAGCGCGCCGGCCAGGCGGTGGACCACGCCAACAAGTCCACCGAGTTCGCCGACGAGGCCACCAAGGCCGCGAACACGGCCACCGAAGCGGTCAACCAGGCCGTCCTGGTCGAGAAGGCCGCCCGTGAGGCCGAATGGCAGCGCCTGGAACACGACACCCTGCAGGCGGTGGAGGAGATGCGCCTGCTCGCGCGGGCCGAGGACGAGCGCAAGGCGGAGCTGGCGGGACGCCGGACCGTGGACCAGCAGACCCAGCAGAGGACGAAGGACCTGATCACACGGGCCGAATCCGCCCTCAGGAGCGGGGATCCGACGGCCGCGGCGGCCGGACGGAGCGCGGCCGTGGCCGTGATGGGAACCTCCCGGGGCAGCTGGTCCCGCGAGGCCGCCCGGTTCGCGCTGGCGGGCACGGACGCCGACGTCCGGGTCTGGGTCGACGCCGACCGCAGGATCGCCCAGCAGCAGGACGACCGGGAGACGGCCCTCTACGTCGCCCGTACGAGCAGCGCGGACGTCGCGACGGCCGCGAGCCGGGCGTTGGCGAGCGGCGACCCGCATGCGGCCACCGACTTCCTCACCACCGGCGCCGCCCAGGCCGCGGCCACCGGGTACCGCGTCGCGATCGCCCGCCTCCTCTCGTCCAACCCCGGCCGCGCGGTGACCCGGGCGGCGAACGAGGCGCTGGACGCCGCCACGCCGGCCGCCCTGTACGGGTTCTTCACGGACCGGTTCGAGGCGGCGCAGCGCGAGGACGACGCGGTGGCCACGGCCGCGCTGCTGAACACCGCGGGCCCGTACACCAAGGCCCATGCCCAGGCGGCCCTGGAGGGCCCGTCGTGGGCCCGCCGCAACTTCGTCGCCCGGGTCCAGTTCAAGACGGCCCAGCTCGACTTCGACTCGGCGTGCCACATCGCCGGCGTGCAGGGTGCGATCGCGGCGGCCTCGAAGATCGCGCACAAGGCGCAGGAGGACGCCGCCCGGGCCCAGGAGGCGGCCGCCCGGGCCCGCAACGCGGCCTCGGAGGCGCTGCAGTGGGCGGACCAGGCCAAGCAGTCGGCCGTGCGGGCCGCCACCGCCGCACAGCAGGCCGGTACGTACGCCGACTCCGCCGAGAAGGCCGCCGGTGACGCCCGGGCCTCCGCCGTCAGGGCGAACCAGGCGGCCGCCAAGGCCCGTACCGCCGCGCGCACCGCGAACTACGAGGCCAACCGCGCCCTGCAGTCCGCCCAGGAGACGTTCCAGTCCGTCGCCGTCGCCCAGGCGGCGGCCGCCTTCTCGCACCTCCAGGCGATGCAGACGGGGGGCGACGTCGCCGCCGCGGCGGAGGCCGCGCGCGTCGCCCACGACGTCGAGAAGGTCAAGCGGCTGCAGGAGATCGTGGCCGCGGCCGCCAGGGCGGCGGAGGAGGCGAAGGCCGCCGGGAAGAACCCGGCGGACACGGCCGACAACGACAACGTCTCCCTCCCCGCGTACAAGGAGGCGGCGCGGGAACTGGCCGAACTGACGGAGTGGGGCAGCGTGGCTGCCGGGCTGGCGGGTGCCGGCTGCGCCGTCTTCGGATTCGAACCGGGCGCCATCGTGCTCGACGGCGTCGCGGTGCAGCTCTCCGAGCTCACCGCGGTGCTCACCGGCATCGGCTACGGCTTCACGAGCCACGAGTTCCAGCACGCCCTCGGCATGGCCGGCCTGCACATCATCACCTTCGGGCAGGCCGCGCTGATCAAGAAGCTGGGCGGCGAGAAACTGCTCACCAACATCACGTCGGCCCTGCACTCGGCCGCCGCGCCGGTGATCAGCTTCCTTGACGAGTGGCTGTAGTACGCAACCGTGGACGCGGCGTCGTCCCGCACGTGCGGGACGAGGCCGGGCAGGCTGCCTCGTCCCCCGGCGGCCGCTACTTGTCGTTCTTCCAGGCGTACAGGGCCGTCCCGTCGAGGTAGGCCCAGTAGCCGCCCTCGCAGGTGGCGGCAGCCTTGGCGGGGGCGTCCGCCGGGAACCAGCCGGCCTTGACGACCGGGGCGGAGGGGGCCGGCCGGGGCTCGCCGGGCGTGCAGCCCCTCGGAAGGTCCGCCGAGGGGAGCTCCGCTTTCAGGACCCGCTCGGAGCCGGTGGTCTTCCAGTTCCACTTGATCTGCCGGGCGTCGTCGGGCAGCCAGCGGGGCATCGAGGCGCGGGCTTCCTTCGCCTCGCGCCCCGTGGCGTAGGCGTCGGACTTGTCGTGCCGGCCCGCGAGCCCGTTCTCCATCGCGTTGATGCCGATGGGGACCGCCACGGCGAGGGCGGCCACCACGCCCACGACGGCTATGACGATAGTGCGCGTGCGGTTCGACATGGGGGGCCTGCCTTCTGGGACGGGGATTCGGTGCGCACTCCGCGGTGCGCCCGTTCCATTCTTCGACCGGCCCACCTGGCGTTCCCTGCCCCGGAAGAACGGGTTCCGGGTCCGTCTTGCGGATGGCCGCGCCGCCGGCTCACCTGAACCCGAGCGACCGGGCGGCGTCGGCGGCGCACCGGCTCACCGCCGCGGCCCCGCCACACCGCGCCCCAACCGCACCGCACCTCCGGCAGCTCCACCTCGTGCTGCGGCCGGAAGGTTCAAAGGATCTGGATCTTCATCGGCACGTCACCTCCCTGCCCCCTGGGCGGCCGCCGCAGCGCTCCCGGCGTTCCTCCCTGCCCGTGCCCGCGGCTACCGGCCCGAGACCGGTCCTCGCCGGTCGCCGACAGCTGGGGCCGTGAGCGTGGCGGGCTCCTGACCGAGCCTCCGTGCGGACGTCCAGGCGGCGAGCCGCCGGCCGCATGGACCACCCGCGCCGAACCAGCCGACATCCTGACCGCACTCAAGGCACTCCAGTGAACTCTTTGCTCCACCCCGACCCCTGGCCCACGCAGGCAGGCCGATGCGGCACCCTTCAGGGCAAGCCGCACCGGCGTGCGGTGCGGTGGTTCGGCGCGCGGTCCGTGCCTGTCGACGGCCGGACCCGTCGCCTTGCTAGAGCCTGCGCAGCTTGGTCGTGTAGACCTGGTTGGCGATCTTGTCGCCGAGGGTCAGGCCGTCCTCCGCGTCCCAGGGGAAGTGCACGCCCAGCCAGATCCGGCTGTCGGCGTCCTCGCGCGCCGCCTGGCTGAAGCTGGTGAAAGAGCGAGACTTGACCGGGGACTGCGGGTCGTCGGTGGTCATGGTGAAGGCGATGTTGTCGCTGCCGAAGTAGCGCTTCATCACGCCCGCCCAGGCGGCGCCGAAGGTGGCGTGGCCGGAGGCCCAGGCCGGAAAGCAGGGGGTGACGTTGACTCCTGCCCGGGTCTTCAGCAGCGGCTTCCATTCCGGGTCGAGGCCGCCCTCGCGGATGGCGGAGACCGGCCGCCACAGGTCGATCGGGGTCAGGAACTTCACGTCCCGGACCGCGATGCCGGCGTCCGCCATGGCGGTGGAGACCAGGGCGAACAGTCGTGCGCTCTCGTACGTGTTGAGCTTGCGCTGGGTGGCGATCTCGCGTGTGGCCTGCAGGAGCTGGCCCGGCGGCTTGTAGGTGCCGTCCTCGTCGTTGGCCCAGAACCAGGCGGCCGCCTCCTGGTCCGCGGTCCGGTTGACCACCGGAGTGCGGGTGGTGGGCTTGTCGGCGCCGGCCGACCGCACCGCCTCGACCTGCCGCTTGTACTCGTCACTGGCCAGCAGCTTCTCGTACGTGCCGTACAGGCCCGGTGTGGGAGGCCGGAACTGCGAACCGGAGGTCAGCGCGAACGGCTTGACCTGGCCCCAGAACGGGGACACGGCCTGGCTGTCCCGGGAGCAGCCGGGGTCGGCCATGTCGGGGTAGCTGGTGGGCCGCCAGGCCCCCGGCTTGTTGTCCCCGACGTACACCTGGTCGTTGTCGGCGCCGTCCCCGTTCCGGGCATCGCGCATCTGGGTCACCATCTTGCTCACGACGGTGGCGTCCAGGATGTCGAAGCCGGTCGGCTCGCTGCCGAAGCGTTCGCGGAACCTCGCGTCGAGGTACTGGGTCTGGCCGGGGTAGAGGCCGAGCAGGACGTT
Organism: Streptomyces sp. NPDC044002; assembly: GCF_056434525.1. Lineage (NCBI taxonomy): Bacteria > Bacillati > Actinomycetota > Actinomycetes > Kitasatosporales > Streptomycetaceae > Streptomyces > Streptomyces sp. NPDC044002. The sequence goes on along the minus strand of NZ_JBWKEZ010000044.1, from coordinate 51,486 downwards.
GTACGCGGTGCGGCCGACCACCCGCTCCTCCTCGTCCGGCCCCTCCAGCCAGCCGGCGTACTTCTCGGCGTGGATGTAGGGCTCGGAGGTGATCTTGCCCTTCCACTTCAGCTGGTAGGAGGACTCCGCGTCATACATCGCCAGGTTCAGCATGGCCGCGGACCTGGACATCGGGCCGGGGCCGCCGCCCTCGCGGCGTATGACCTCCAGCAGGACGTCGTTCCAGTAGTGCACCGGATCGGCGATGGTCTGCGGGGGCAGCGCCGCCTGCGCCGGCTGCGGGGCAGCGGCCAGCACGGTGCCGGTCGCGGCCAGGACGGCCGCGACGGCCATGGCACGGCGCCAGTGCCGCACAGGACGGGGCATGTTTCGGGAACGCGTGGACATGTCCAACTCTCCGTGGTGGGCAGGTGATGGATCACCACCGACAGCCGGCGGCGGCGAGATCATGGCTGCCGGCACCGGGTTGGGGAACGCCAAATCGGCACCGGAGAGCCGGAATGGCCGACCCCGCGTACCCATCGACCGGAACTCGCCGACGCAGTTGAGACAGTCACGACTCAACATCCAGAGGGATCCGACAGCAGGACGCGGCAGCCAGCCGGCCGCCCCACCCGCCCCGTCCTGCCGCACATGCCCCCCGAACGCACGTACAGGCGCGGACATCGCGGGCCGGGGAACCCGCAAGGGGGGCAGGCCGTTTCCTTCAGATCATCCGATCGTTGGTTGATGTGTACCGTTGGCTGGCACCCCAGTAGGCCCGCATCGAGCCGCTGCTGACGGCCTCCTGAAGATGCACGCGCCCCTCCTTAGTCGCAGCGGCCGCCGGGCCCGAACCGACCGTGCGCGGACATCAGCAGCGCCCCGTCCACGATCTCCTGCAGTTCCCGGCCGGTCACGTCGAGCAGCTGCCCGTCCAGGGGGCCGCCGACCAGCTGCACGTAGGCGTGGCGGTCATCACCGGCCTGCGGACCCTGCGCGAGATCCGCAAGGTCACTCCCGTCCCGGCATCCACCCCGGCGTCCGCCCCGGTCCCCGTCGGGCGTTGAGCGTCAGTCCGCAGGCAGGGCTCGGACGGCGCCCGTGTCGGCTGACCGGGCCAGAGCCGCGTAGGCGCGCAGGGCCGTCGAAACGGGTCGCTCGGGGCGGCATGGCCGGTAGCCCGCGCCACCCGCGCCCTCGCGGTGGGCGCGACGGGCGGCGAGCTCCGACTCGGGCACCTGGAGGTGGAGCGTCCGGGCCGGGATGTCGACGGTGATCAGGTCGCCGTCGGCGACAAGGGCCAGCGGGCCTCCGGCGGCGGCTTCGGGCGAGATGTGGCCGACGGCCAGACCGGAACTGCCGCCGGAGTACCGGCCGTCGGTGATGACCGCCACGGACCGGTCGAGGCCCCGGCCCTTGAGGTAGGCCGTCGGATACAGCATTTCCTGCATCCCCGGACCGCCCCGCGGGCCCTCGTAGCGGATGACCAGCACGCTGCCCGGAGTCACCCGCCCGGAAAGGATCGCTTCCACCGCCTCGTCCTGGGAGTCGGTGACCAGGGCTTCGCCCGTGAACACGGTCATGCCGTCCGAGACGCCGGCGGACTTGACCACCGCCCCGTCCGGAGCGAGATTGCCCCGCAGCACGGCCAGTCCGCCGTCGGGCGAGTAGGCGTGTGCGGTGTCGCGGATGCAGCCCGCAGCCGCGTCCAGGTCCAGCGATTCCCAGCGGGCCGACTGGGAGAAGGCGGACGCGGAGCGGGCACCTCCCGGAGCTGCGTGGAAGAGGTCGGTCGCCTCCGGGGAGCAGGAGGGGGCGCGGACGTCCCAGTCGGACAGCCACTCCGTGAGCGAACCGGCGTGGACGGCGTGGACGTCCTCGCGCAGCAGCCCGCCGCGGTGCAGCTCGCCCAGGAGGGCGGGGATGCCGCCGGCCCGGTGGACGTCCTCCATCAGGTACGCGCTGCTGGGGGCCACCTTGCACAGGCACGGCACCTCGCGCGAGCGCGCCTCCATGGCGTCCAGGCCGTAGTCCAGCCGGGCCTCGTGCGCGGCGGCGAGGAGGTGCAGAACGGTGTTGGTGGAGCCGCCCATCGCCAGGTCGAGGGCCATCGCGTTGTCGAACGCCGCCCGGGAGGCGATCGCCCGGGGCAGCACGGTGGCGTCGTCCTTGCCGTAGTACCGCTCGGTCAGCTCCACGACCGTCCGCCCGGCCCGCTCGTACAGGGCCCTGCGGGCGGTGTGGGTTGCCAAGGTGGTTCCGTTGCCGGGCAGGGCCAGCCCGAGTGCCTCGACGAGGCAGTTCATGGAGTTGGCCGTGAACATCCCGGCGCACGAGCCGCAGGTCGGGCAGGCCGACTCCTCCACGGCCGCCAGGTCGGCATCGGACACGTCAGGGTCGACCGCCTCGGACATGGCGGTGACCAGGGTCAGGCCGGTGCGGACCGTGCCGCCCGACAGCACCGCCCGGCCGCCCTCCATCGGGCCGCCCGAGACGAACACCGTGGGGATGTTCAGCCGCAGTGCGGCCATCAGCATCCCCGGGGTGATCTTGTCGCAGTTGGAGATGCAGACCAGAGCGTCCGCACAGTGCGCCTGGACCATGTACTCAACGGAGTCGGCGATCAGTTCCCTGGAGGGCAGCGAGTACAGCATCCCCGCGTGGCCCATGGCGATGCCGTCGTCGATCGCGATGGTGTTGAACTCCCGTGCGATGCCGCCCGCTTCTCGGACGGCCTCGCTGACGATGCGGCCCACCGGCTGGAGGTGGGTGTGGCCGGGGACGAACTCGGCAAAGCTGTTGGCCACGGCGACCACCGGCTTGACGCCGATGTCCGCGCCGGGCACACCGGAGGCACGCATCAGGGCGCGGGCCCCCGCCATGTTCCGGCCATGGGTGACGGTACGGGATCTCAAGTGAGGCATGCGTCGATCCTGGCGGCGCACGGGCACGGCGCGAAGACGCCCTGACTGCTATCACTCCCACTACCAGTACATATCCTGAGCACATGGGAACAGCGGTGGAGCGACGAAATGAACTGGGCGACTTCCTGCGCGCCCGGCGCACCCGCCTCGACCCGACAGCGGTCGGCCTGCCTCCGGCCGGGCCCCGTCGCCGCGGCGGCCTGCGCCGCGAGGAGGTCGCCACGCTCTCCCAGGTCAGCGCCACGTGGTACGCGTGGCTGGAGCAGGGGCGTGACATCCAGCCGTCCCGGGCCGTCCTGGACGCCCTCGCCCGCACGCTGCTTCTGACCCCCACCGAGCACGACTACGTGCTGTCCCTGGCCGGGTACGCCCCCTCCGCCAAGTCCCCCGAACCGGCTTCCCACACCGCGCCCGGGCATGTGCAGCGGCTGCTCGACGCACTGGCCGGATTCCCTGCGTACGCCATCGCCCCCGACTGGACGATCACCGGCTGGAACTCGGCGTACCTCGACCTGTATCCGAACGTGTCCACCGTCCCCCCGCAGGAGCGGAACCTGCTGTGGCTGGTGTTCACCGATCCCTACGTCCGTGATCTGCTGCCGGACTGGGAGGTGACGAGCCGTCGCTTCCTCGCCGAGTTCCGGGCCGAGGCCGGGCCCCGGCTCGGCGATCTCGCTCACTCCCCCGCCATCCAGCGCCTGCTCGTGGCGAGCGAGGTCTTCAGAGAGGCCTGGCAGGACCACCACATCGAGGGCTTCGCCTCGCGGCTGCGCGTCTTCAACCATCCGATCGCGGGGGTACAGCACTTCGAGCACCACCGTCTGGCACCTGCCGACCACCCCGACCTGCACGTGGTTGTCTACACCCCGGCACGGACGAACGACGGCCGGACGTCTGACGCCATGGGCCGGACCTGACGTCGTTCACGCGGCACGGCGACCAGCCCGCGTGCGGGTCCTCGCAGCCGCTGTTCACGGCGGTGCCCGGCGGCGTGAGTGCGTCGTGGAGGGCCTGGCGGAAGGCTGGGGCGCGGACGATGGCCATCTCCCCGTGGGCGCGGACCACGGTGACGCTGCCGCGGACGTCGACCTCGACCTCGATGCGTTCGCCGCCGTCCTCGCCGTCCTCGCCGTCCTATGGCTCCTGCACGCGGGTCTCCCTCTCGCCGGTCCGCGCACCGTAGGGCCCTGGGGCGGATGCCCACCGGCGCGACGCCGCCCACACACCCGCCGGGCGTTGCCACCGGCCGGGTGAGCAGCCCGGGCAGCGCGCACTCGTTCCCATGCCTTGCCTTCGGCGACTACTGGTTCGACGACGAACACGCAGACCACCACGATGGCATCAACAGCCGGGCCGGCCGCCGTCAGGGCCTCCTCGGGCAGCCGGGGGAAGGCCGGTACGGGGAGGGGCTCAGCCGGCCTGGTCGTCCGTCCTCTTGGGCAGGCAGAACATCAGGGCCCACATCAGGGCGAGGAGGCCGGCGACCCACCACAGTACGGTGGTGAACGCGTCGCGGTTGAGTCCGGCGTCGGGGGAGCCGCCTGTGGTGGCGAAGAACACCAGCGCGGTCAGGGCGGTGCCCAGGGCGACGCCGAGGTGGAAAGCGGTGTTGAACAGCCCCGAGGCGGCCCCGGCGTTGTCGTGCGGGACCTTGGCGAGCGTCATGTCGGCGAGAGGGCCGCTGACCATGCCGAGGCCGAACCCGATCAGTACCACGGGGGCGCTCATCCCCAGCAGGGTCAGGCTCGCCTGGCCTGCGGCGATCTGGAGTCCGTAGCCGGCCGTCGCGGCGATCGTGATGAGGACACCGGTCTGTGGGAGGCGGCGGGCGAAGCGTCCGGCGCTCTTCGCCGCGATCGTCGCTCCGGCCAGCTCTCCGATGGAGAGCAGGACGAAGGCCAGGGCCGCGTCGAGGGGACTCATGCCCAGTCCGCGCTGGAGGTAGAGGGTCCAGGTCATGAAGAACAGCCCGCACAGCAGACCGTGCATCAACTGCGCGGCCGTGCCGCCGGAGAACTGCCTGCCCTGGAAGAGGGACAGCGGCAGGAGGGGAGCGTTGTCCTGCTTGCACCACTGGTGGCGCAGGAACGCAACCAGCGTGAGGAGACCGGCGGCGAGCAGGCCGGAGATCCACAGCGGCCAGTGGAGGAGGTGACCCTCACCGAGGGGGAAGACGATCAGCACGATGGCCAGTGCGGACAGCGCCATGCCGGCCAGGTCGGGCCGGTCGGCCTTCCTCTCGCTCGACTCGGGGACGAACCCGCGCCCCAGAAGGATCACGGCGAGGCCGATGGGCACGTTGATCAGGAAGATCGGCCGCCAGGACAGTCCGAGCAGGTCGGCCTCGGTGACCAGGCCGCCCAGCACCGGGCCCAGAACGCTGGCGATGGAGAGGACCGCCCCGTACAGGCCGAAGGCTTTGCTGCGGTTCCGGACCTCGAAGGTGACGTGGAGAGTGGCCAGGATCTGCGGGACCATCAGGGCCACTCCCGCGCCCTGGAGGGCGCGGGCACCGATCAGCACGCCGGGGCCGATGGCCAGGCCGCACAGCAGGGAGGCCGTGGTGAACACGACGGTCCCGGTGAGGAGGAGCCTGCGCCGGCCGTAGAGGTCGCCGAGACGCCCGCCGGTGATCAGCCCGATGGCGACCGGCAGCGAGTAGCCGGTGGTCAGCCACTGCAACGGGGCCGGTCCGGCGCCGGTCGACTCCTGGATCGCGGGCAGCGCGGTCAGCACGACCGACTGGTCCAGGATGTCCATGAGCTCGGCGGTCAGCAGCACCAGGAGAGCGATCCGGGCCGCCAGGGCCGTTCTCGGATGCCGGGATGCCGGGTCCTTCGAGGACTGGGTGATGTGCTCGGACTCGTTGCCGAGCGCGGAGGAAGACACGACGGGAAAGCTCCTGATCCACAGGGACCGGGGAGCTCTGCCGACAACCGCACCAGGGGTGGAGAACACCAGAACCCGGGGGCAGACGGCAGAGCTGCACCCGGGGAAGACGGAAGACCGCGAGGGGAGGGTGACGCAACTCAGACCAGCGCGACGCCCGCCCCCGCACACGTGCGACAACTCAGCACGTGGGGAACACGGACGGCTACATGGCCTGGGCTATAGGAAGTCACCTCAAGATCAACACGGACGGGAAGTTCGGTCGTCGCCGCCGGAAGCGCCGGCGCGGCAACGTTCCCACGGTACGACAGCCCCGGGTTCCCTCGCACGTCAGATACCGGGTTCTCGGAAACGGGATGGTGTCCAGCTCGATGACCGAACGGATGCGGGGCACAGCAGCCCGGCCTTCGATCAGCTCCACGGCTCCGTCAGCCCGTGCTCCGCGAACAGGTCCTCAAGGCGGGCACGGCGCTCGGCGTAGTCCGGCCACCGGTCCTGAGCGGGGGACCCACGCCGGGTCTGGAGCAGCACCCGCCCGCCCAGCCCGGCCGGGGTGAACAAGATCAACCGGTGGCTCCCGCTTGTGCTCATGCACCACCCCCGTCCGCAGCACGGCCGCGTCCGGAAGCGCCTCGGCGGCCGCAGCACCATCCCGATCACCCTCCGCAGATCCGCAGTGCTCCGCAGCCAGCCTGACCGGGCCGCCCGGCGGGGGCCCGGTGGCCGTCACGCCCTCGGCGTCCACCGCGACTCGGTCGCCCTCGCAGGCATTGAACTGCAGCCGCTTGACGCCCGCGAGGTCGCCGTCCGCCGGCAACAACGCTTCCCGGACGCCGGAGTACGGACCTTGATCCCTGTGGAAGACCCGTGGGGGCGGGTACCGCTGTCAGACCTTCAGGAACGGCTGCTGTGCGACGCCCTCGGCTGCGAGCCGCATGCCCGCCACCGGCGCCGCCGCCCATCCTGACCACCAGCCAGACGGCCCCGGTCGGCGCCCGGGGGCCGGACGGCAACCCGGGCTCCCTGACCGGCCCGGCAGGGGCTGTCCGGGAGGCGGTTGTGCGGCTGGGCGCGCGGGCGGCCGCCCCGGCCCCGGATCAGACGTCGATCTGGGCCAGCCCGGGGTAGATGTCCTGCCAGCGATAGCGACGGCAGTGGAAGTGCCAGTAGAGGAAGGCGGTCATGTAACGGTCGAGGTGGGGGCGTTGCTCGGCCGTGGCCAGGTCCAGGACTCGGCGGTAGGCGGCCAGGCCGCTGTCGAGGCTTTGGCGGTAGGCGTCGAGGTACGGGACGTCCTCGCTCACCGAGCGGCGGTAGATCCGGCTGACGAGGAAGTCCTCGCCGTGCACCGCCTCCTTGTAGAAGGACAGGACGTCGTTGATGTCGTTGAGGAACGCGACGCACGAGCTCAGCGCTGCCGACCAGAAGGCCCGCTCGCGGTGGGCACCCAGGCAGGGGTCGGTGAACTGAAGTGAGGTGAACCAGAACTGGGAGAAGCCGTTGAAGACGCGGACGAAGTCACTGTCGACCCCGTCGGACGCCTCCGGCGTGAACTCCGCCTCCATGAGGACGCCGGTGACCGCGTTGTAGAAGAAACACTTCCAGGCGGCCAGGAACGTCGCATCGCAGTACTGCGCGATCTCGTTGAACATGTGGCGGATGTAGCGGGCGTTCGGCGAGGACGTGCCCTGCCCGGGCAGCATGCCGGCCCGCAGAATCACTTCGGCTTCCGCCGGGTCGTGGCAGCACACGTCATCGGTGTGGGTACTGAAGACCCAGACACGATCGAGGGCGAGGGCGAGCGCGTCGTCGGCGACGGGCACCTGGAGGGCGCGCATCAGCGTGATGTGGCGGGTGGTGGCGGGGTCGACGGTGACGCCGAACGCCGCGAACTCGGCGGTGAGCACCTGGGCGTCGGCGCGGGCCTGAACCAGGTTGACGGGCGGATCGAAGGGCTCGGCGAAAGCGATCATCTCGTCGACGAGGCCGGAGTCCAGGACACGGGCGACCATGGCGCGGTGCCGGGGATCGGGGACGGCGTCGAGGCCGCTGCGCGCGGTGTAGTGGAGGGTGTCCAGGCCAGGCGGCCTGGGGTGCCTGATCCTGTGGCCGCCCGTCGAGTCCACGCCGCGTCCTTCCAGACGTCTTTCCCGGTCACGGACGCCTGCCTGCACGGCCGCGCCCCGTACTCACACAGCTAGTCGTGCCCGGCAAGATCGCCGACGTCCTCCTCACCACCGAGCTGGAGCCCGCCGAGCGCGCCACCGCCGTGAACCGCCGTGCACCACCCAGCGGTTCACCCGGTAGCGGCTCCTCGGCTGCTTTGCCTAACGACAGATCCCGGCGCAGGTAACCCGTTCCGCCTACACCCGGGAACTCATCGGCCGGGACCGGCTCGCCCCGGGCATGTTCAGCCGCTCCACCGCCGGAGTCGTGCTCGCGCCGGGCAACGGTCGCACCCAGTACAGGTCGGGTTCCCGGTCGGCGCCCGCGCGGACCAGCCCCATTCGTCAGGGTTCCGGGACTGGGCCCGCCCGGCGGTCGACCGTCAGCATGATGAGGAAGAACAGCCCGCCCGCCGGGAGGAGACCGGCCACGATCACGACGGATACCAGGGCCGCCCTCGGTGAGACCAGAACGAACAGCGCGATGAGCGTCCACACCAGGGCGCAGATCGCGACCGGCAGCTCGAAGCGTCCCAGGTCGAACGCGCCCTTCTTACGGCCCAGCCGGCCGCGCACCGCCAGGTAGAGGACGATCGTCGCGCCGTAGATGAGTGCCGGGAGGATCGTCGGCGCAGTGATCAGCTCCAGCAGCGCGGCGCCCGTCGCGCGCCATCGCGAAGACCAGGCGCACACGCTGCCCGAGTCACGACTCCGGCGCCGAAGAACGCGAACGTGATGGCGACCAGCGGTACGCGCTCCATGACCGGACCGAGCTGATCCCTCATGATGGCCGCGACCGGCGAGCCTCTGGCGGAGATCCGCGGAACGTCCTTGATCGCGACGGTGAGCGCGATCGACACCACCAGCCGACCTTCGGGTTCGCCAGCCGCGAGGCCCACTGGTACGAGGAGCCGCTGAGCGGGATCCGGGCTGCGGACTGCGCGACCACGAGCGCTACCAGGACCTGTCCGGCGCCTGCCGCCGGCCACAGCCAGATGCCGACCGGCCCGGCCGTCCTCAGCACGTCGTCGTACGTCCCGAAGATGCCGACCGCCACCGAGATGAAGGAGAACGAGATCGCGAACACCTGGCTTCAGCTCCTGGCGGTAGCCCGCCATTTCGACGGAATCGCCGCCGTCCACGCCGCCCTCACCGTTCCGGGGAGCCTTCGGCACCTCCGCCGCCTCATCCCTCCTCGGCCGCCCGGCTTCTCAGGACAGCGGCAGGCCCCGCTCAGTCTCCGCCTCCCGGCCACCGCATACCGGGTCTGCCGGCCGACGCACGCGACCAACCGTCCCAATGGACGCCTCGTCCCTTGACCGGGGGTCTCAGCTGCGTGCGGACCGGTTCTCTCCAGTGTCCAAAACCGCCGGGAGGCGTTCGTCAGGGAGACAACGTGTGGTCAAGGAACGGATGGTGGCGGAATGTCGGACACGGCGAAGCGGCGCATCTTCACGATGCTGGACACCGATGCCGACGGAGTGATCACTCACGACGAGTACCTCACGCGGGTCGACCGCGCGGCCGCCGCCTGCGGCCGCGCACCGCACCACCCGCTCGTCACCGTCGCCCGCGCGGCTCACGAAGAGGTGTTCCGGCAGATGGACGCCAACGGCGACGGGGCCGTCACCTTCGAGGAGTACAGCACCTGGGCCGGACACGACGCCTTCGAGGAGTCCTGCCGGCCCGCCCTCGGCTCCCTCTTCGACCTCGCCGACCTGGACGGCGACGGGCACCTCACCCTCGACCAGTTCACCCGGCTGCGCACGGCCACCGGCAACAGCCCCGAAGGCGCCCGCGCCGCGTTCACCGCCCTCGACACGAACCACACCGGCACGGTCGGCCGGACCACCTACCTGGCGGCGATCCACGACTACCTCACCACCGGCGCCTCCCCCATGGCCAGCGCCTACCCCACCGCCCACCCCGACCCGGCCGAACTTCCCGTCCCCTGAAGGGAGCACCTGCCCTGGACCGGGCTCGGGCCACGTGCACCCTGAAACCCGCCCTGCGCACCGGTCGTGGTCAGGCGAGTCGGCTGCGGAGCCGGGCGTGCAGCTCCGCGACGGCCGCGTCGGCTGCCGGGGAGACGGGGGCGAGGTTGAGGAAGCCGTGGACCAGTCCGTCGTAGGTGCGGGTGAAGACGTCCACGCCCGCCCGGGTGAGGGCGGCGGCGTAGGCGTCGCCCTCGTCGCGCAGGGGGTCGTACTGGGCGGTGGCGATGACCGCGGGGGCGAGTCCGGAGTGGTCGGCCGCGCGCAGCGGGGAGACCTGGGCGGAGGACCGTACGTGCAGGTCGTCACCGGCGTAGAGGTGCTGCAGGTCGAGGACGTCTTGGTGGCTCAGGCCGTATCCGGTGGCGTTCTGGGTGCGGGAGGGGTGGTCGCCGTCGAAGTCGGTGGCGGGGTAGGCGAGGAACTGGGCGGCCAGGGGCCGGTGTTCGTCGCGGAAGGCGAGGGCGACGGCGGCGGCCAGGTTGCCGCCGGCGCTGTCGCCGGCCAGGGCGAGGCGGTCGGGGCGGGCTCCGTAGTCCTCGATGTGGTCGGCGATGTGGCGGGCCGCGGCGAGGCAGTCGTCGTAGGCGGCGGGGAAGGGGTGCTCAGGGGCCAGGCGGTAGTCGACGGCGACGACGACGGCCTCGACGTCGCGGCACAGCCTGCGGGTGACGTCGTCGTGCGTGTCGAGATCGCCGGTGACCCAGCCGCCGCCGTGGAAGAACACCACGGTGGGGACCGGACCGGCCGCCGCCGGCCGGTAGACGCGTACGGGGATGTCTCCGGCGGGGCCGGGAACCGTGGCGTCCGCCACCGATCCGACCTTGATCGGTTCGGCTCCGGGGAGGCCGACGCTCAGTTCCCGGTTCCTGGCGCGCAGCACGGCGGGATCGGTGTCGAGGACGCGCGCGGCGGGGTGGGCGTTGAGCTGGTCGAGGAGGGGCGCGAGGGAGGGGTCCACGGGCATGGGGGTGCCTTTCGTGTCGTGCGGTCGGCTGTCGGTGGGGAGGGGTGGGTCAGGGGCGCAGTACGAGGCGGACGGGGGCGTCCTCTTTGGTGCGCAGGCGTTCGACGGCCTTGGCGGCGTCGGAGAGGAGGAGTACGTCGGTGATGGAGCGGGAGAGGTCCAGTCGGCCGCCCTGGGCCAGGCCTGTCAGCTGCGGCACGGCATCCTCCGCGGAGCCGTAGTGGCCGAGGATCTGGTGCTGGAGGTAGCTGAAGAGGGTGCCGTCGGTGACGGTGAGCGGCTGGTCGGTCATGCCGACGAGGACCAGACGCCCCTTGGGGGCGAGAACGGTCAGGGCCTGTTCGCGTACGGCCGGGACGCCGGCGAAGTCGAACGCGGCCGCCAGGCCGCGGCCGTCCGTGGCGGCCAGGGCCTTCTCGCGCAGGCTCGGGTCGGCCGGGTCCAGGGCCAGGTCCGCGCCGAAGCCGAGTGCGCGGTCGCGGGCGGCCGGGGCGGGGTCCACGGCGACGATCGGGTGGGCGCCGATGGCGCGCAGCAGCTGCACGGCGTGTGCGCCGAGGCCTCCGATGCCCCAGACGCCGGCCGCCTGGGCCGGGCGTACGTCCGCGGTCGCCGTGATGGCCCCCCAGGGGGTGGAAACGGCGTCGGGGATGATCGCGCCCTGCTCGAAGGGGATCGAGTCGGGCAGGGCGACCAGGGTTGCGGTGGAGGCGAGTGCGTATCCGGCCCAGCCTCCGTCGTAGTCGACGCCCCGGGTCAGGACCCGGCCGCCGCGCACCTCGCCGGCCTGGAGGACGACCCGGCGGCCCGGGGTCCAGCCGGTCACCTCCGGTCCGCACTCGGCGATGGTGCCGGCGACCTCGTGTCCGAGGGTGACGGTGTCGCCCTGCAGGTGGGCGGGGGTGAGGGTGCCGTCGATGAGGTGGACGTCGGACAGGCACACGCCCGCCGCCTCGACCTTGACGAGTACCTGGCCGGGGCCGGGGGTGGGGACGGGGACCTCTTCGACGGTCAGGGTTCGGGAGGGGATGTGGAGGCGTGCGGCACGCATGAGTTCCATTGCTGGTGATCCTTCTCCGGCTGTGGCACGGCGAGCCCGGGGCGCGCCGACGGGGCGGTGGCCGACAGGGCCGTGGCCGACAGGGGCAGGGGGCGCCCGACCGGGGGCGAGCGGGTGCCCCACGAGCTAACGCAAGTCGACTTGCTTTCCAACGTACGCCGAGCCGTCCTCTATCGCAAGAGACCTTGCGATAGGCTGGCCGGGTGACGAGCGAACAGGGCGAGGAGACGGGCGCACCCCAGGCGCCGCCGCTGAGACGGCGCGGGGAGCGGATGCGCCAGGCGGTCATGGGCGCCACCGTGGACCTGCTCGTCTCCCAGGGGCTGGCCGCCACCACCGTGGCCTCCGTGGCGCGCGCGGCCGGCGTCCACGAGACCTCGGTGTACCGGCGCTGGAAGACCCGCGAGAACCTGCTCTTCGACGCCCTCGCCACGCACACCGAGCAGGCTCTGCCCGACCCCGACACCGGCACCGTCCGCGAGGACCTCTACGAGCTGTTCACGGCCCTGACCCGGTTCTTCGCCACACCCGTCGGCACCGCGCTGCTCCTGCTGGGAACGGTCCGCGAGGAGGGGGCCCTGGAGGAGGGACGGCGCGCGTACTGGCGGGCCCGCCTCGAACGGGCCGAAACCCTCGTCCGGCGCGGCATCGAGCGCGGCGAGCTGGCCGCCGGCACCGATCCACACCTCCTCGTGGAAGCCGTCACGGGCCCGCTCCTCGCCCGGGTCCTCCTGACCGGCGAACCGCTCGACGCAGCCGTGGCCCGGCGCCTCGTCGACCTCGTCCTGGACGGCTCCCGGCCCTGAACAGCGCACGTGGCCGGTGGCGTGGTCGGGCGGGCCGACTCCGATCAGGCGGCTTCAGGGGCTGAGCGTAGAAGGCGCCGACGTCACCCGTCCCGTAGTACCGGCGCGGGCCGCCCGTCCGGAAGCGGCCTGGCGGATCATGGAGACTCATGTCGTTGCCGGGGGGCGCGGCGGCTGGTGGATGGAGGGTGGGAGGGGCATGTCGTACGGGGCCGAGTTGTCTGCGAACGCTGCGCGGGAGACGGGGGCCGCCCCCGTGTGGGTCCTCTTGGGGCCTGCGATCCGGGGCCGGATCGGCACGCTGTTGTCACGGTGTTTCACCGAGGTGTTCGGACTGGGCAGTACCGTCCTCACCGAGCAGCTCCTGTTCGGCGTGGAAGGTGGGCGGCTCGTCCTGCGCGACCTGGCGGGACGGGAGATACCCCCGCCCCGGGTCGCCTTCACCCGGCTGGCCACCGACCGCATCTCCTCCGACCGGGAGATCACCCTCCTGCGGCACCTGGCCGCCATGGGGGTTCGGGTCCTCAACGACGCCGGCTTCTACGCGGTCTGTACCAACAAGTACCAGCAGTTGCAGTCGCTGGCAGTGGCCGGGATACCGGTCCCCGACACGCACACCCACGCCGACGCACCGCTCCCCGAGGTCGTCCGGGGGCGGCCCGACCGGCCGACGGTGGTCAAGGCGGTGCGCGGGAACCGGGGCAGCCGGGTCTTCCTCGCCCCGGACATGGAGCTCATGGCGGACCTGTCGGGCAGCCTCCGGCAGGACGTCCCCTACCTGTTCCAGGAGTACCTGCCGTCCTCCAGGGGCCGCGACCTGCGGGTGGTGGTGGTCGACGGGGAGGTGGCGGGGGCCGAGGTCCGCACCAATCCGACGGGCGGGTTCAAGTCGAACCTGGCCCTGGGCGGATCCGCCGACCCGTGCCCGGGACGGTTCCCGGACGGGGAGGACCTGGCCGTCCGCACCGTGAAGGCGCTCGGTGGGCACGTGGCCGGGGTGGACCTGCTGTTCGGCCCGGACGGTTTCGTGGTGTGCGAGGTCAACCCCTGCCCGAACTGGACCGATGTCCTTCCGGGCGTCGCCCCGGCCATCGTCGACGCCTGCCGCGCTCACCTGGCCGCCTGAACCACCCTCGTTCCGGGGCGCCCCGACGGGGCCCTCAGGACACGGGAGCGTACCGGGCCAGGCGGGCGGCGAGGAGCTCCTTCACGCCGGGCCAGTCGGAGCGGATGACGGAGTACAACGCGGAGTCCCGCACCGAGCCGTCCGCGGACAGGAAGTGGGCTCGCCGCACCCCCTCGAAGGACGCTCCGAGCCGCTCGATCGCCGCGCGCGAGCGGGCGTTGCGGACGTCCGCGTGCAGGGAGATCCGGTGCACGTCCCAGTCGTCGAAGGCCAGGGACAGCAGCAACGCCTTCGCCTCGACGTTGATGCCCGTGCGCTGCGCCCACGGCGCGAGCCACGTGGACCCGATCTGGCCCGCGTCGGGTATCCCGTCGGGATTGACGTGTCCGGGGCGTGGGGGCCACACCCCGGCGTGCCAGTACTCCAGGTCCCGCAGCCGGCTCGTGCCGGCTATCCGGCCGTCCCGTGCGCGTACGAGGGTGTAGGTGACGGCCAGACCGGACTCCTGGTCGAGGCGGGCACGTTCGACGTAGCGGTGGACGGCGGCGGCGTCCGCCGGAACGTAGGTGTGGCCGTACGTGGTGCGGTCCTCGGTGGCGGCTGCGAGCAGCCCCGGGACATGGGCGGGGGACATCGGCTCCAGCCGCACCAGGCGACCGGCCAACAGAAGAGCGGCGGGCATGATCCCATGATCACATTGCCGCCCGGTCCCGGGGCGGACTCCCGCGCATGGACCGGGGGGCCGGGAGGATCGCGCAGGCCTTCGTGTCCGGCCCGGTGCTGTGCCGGTCCGTCCGGAGCGTAGGGTCGGCACTCCGGCGTGCCATCGGCTGACCGTGGACCCGCTGCCGACCGGCTGGACGATCCGCGATCGTCGGCCGCACCGCACCCGGCGGTTTCGTGTTCGTCGCCCCTGACCGGCTCTCCCCCGGCGTCCGCGGTCTCCTCACCGAGGCCCGGCGGCGTACGGACGCGGTGATCGCCTCCCTGCTGGAGCGGGTGGAGGCGCACTCGGCGCACGTCCTCGCCTACCAGTGGGGCTGGTCGGACTCCGAGGGGCGGGCCGTGCCCGAGGGCGGACGGGGAGGGGGGAAGGCGGTGCGGGCGGCGCTCGTCTTCGCCGCCGCTCGTGCCGCCGGCCGTCACGACACCGACGAGGAAGCGTTGTTGGCCGAGGGGGCGGCGGCAGTGGAGCTGCTCCACGCGCTCTCCCTCCTCCACGACGACGTGATGGACAAGGACGAGGTGCGCCGGGGCCGGCCGGCGGCATGGCGCGTCTTCGGGCCCGACGCCGTGGAGGCGGCCGTCCGCATCCTCACCCCGCACGCCCTCGACCTGGTGTTCGCAGGCGTGCCCGAAGTGCCCGGACGGGCTGCCTGCCCCAGCCGTCCGCCGAGGCTGCGTGCGGCCGTGCGGGCCGCCGGCCTGCTCGGTGACGCGCTCGTACGCCTGGGCCAGGGGCAGGCCCTCGACCTTGCCCTGGAGGACGAGCCGTGCCCCGATGCCGCCGCCACCCTGCGTGTGCACGCGGACAAGACCGGTTCGCTGTTCGCGTGTGCCTGCGCCTTGGGGGCCACCCCCGAAACGGCCGGTGATCTGGCCGCCTTCGGGGAACACCTCGGCATGGCCTTCCAGATCGTCGACGACGTCCTCGGCATCTGGGGGGACCCTGCCGTCACCGGCAAACCGGCCGGCGCCGACCTGACGGCCCGCAAGAAGTCCCACCCGGTGGCCGTCGCCCTGGCTCCGGACCCGGCCCGCAGCGGCACGGCCGTGCCCCGCCGGCTGCGCGAGCTGTACGCGCTGTCCGGACCGTGGACCGCGGCGCAGACCGGCGAGGTGCGGCAGCTCCTCGACCGGAGCAGCGCCCGGGCCGTCTCGGGCGCGGCCGCCCGAGCGCACGAGCGGAAGGCGCTCGCCGCTCTCGCGCGGGTCTGCCCGCCGTCCGAGGAGGCGGGAGCGGACCTGCGGGCACTCGCCGCCTTCGTCATCGGCCGCTCGTACTGATCACCCGTGCGCGTGGGCCTGCCGTGGGCCCCCTTCCCGTGCCCAGGGGGCCGGGCGGTCGAAGGCGTTGGGCAGGCCCGCCGCGTGCAGCTCGTCGTCCAGGCCGTGCAGCCGGGCGAGTTCCGCGGGGTGGGAGCGGCCGTGCACGACGCACTCGGGTGCCCGTACGCCGGCCGTCGCGAGGAGGGCGTTGACGTTGACGGCCGCCTTGGCACTTTGGTCGGCGGCCTCCATGGTCGCGAGGTTGAGGTCGACATCGACGTGGTCGCCGGCCTGGAAGAGGTTGGGGACCCTGCCCGCAGGGCGGGGGCGCCACCTGCGTGAGCCGGCCGTGCCGATCAGCAGCGGCTCCCGGTTGTGGGCGAGGCCTCCCGGTTCCGTCGGCCAGGTGATGGCCGGGTCCGTGAAGCAGGAGTGCACCAGGTCCGGGGACAGCAGTTCCCGGCCCTCCCGTCGCAGCGAGTCCGTCAGCTGGTGCCACACCTCCCTGACCGCCTCCTCGCGGGTGCACGCGCGGGCCGGCTTCCCGGTCAGCGGGCCGGGCACGTCCCACGCGGAGACGTCCACCGAGAGGCAGTCGCGCACCGTCCCGTCGCCGTACCGCTCCGGGAAGTCGACGCCGGACCAGAACTGGGCCTGGGCGATGGAGGTGAGGGCCCACGGCGAGTCCACGTGGATGACGTGGCCCCGGACGAGCGGCGTGGGCTCGCGGAGGAAGAACTGCACACCGGTCATCCAGTCCGTCTCGAGCCGGTCCATGCCGGCCAGCGACTCGTCCAGTTCGCACACCTCCGGCCCGAGGGTCCGGACCGCTGCTTCGGCCGGGACGGCGCAGACGAACCAGTCGGCCTCGATCTCGCGCAGGGCCCCGGACGGGGTGCGCACGGCGGCGGCCCGTACCGCGCCGTGTGCCGTCAGCAGCCGGGTGACCCGGTGGCCCACCAGGAACCGGACCCCGAGCCCGACGAGGTGGTCGGCCCAGGGGCCGATCCACGCCTCCGTGGTGGGCGCGTCCAGGACCCGGTCCGCCTCCGCGTGGCCGGCGCCGCCGAGCAGTCCGGACCAGAACTCGACCTGGGTGCGGCCGATGAACGCCACGCTGGCCACCTCGGCTTTGGCCGCGACGAGCCCCAGGCAACAGGGCGGGCACCCGCCGCAGGGCGGACCGCCTTCCGGGCGCAGGGGGAACGACCCGGCGGGGAGCGGTGAGCCTGTCGGTCATGGCGGAGCCTTCCCCGATTCGTCGGTGTCGCTCCTTCGACCGACGGCGCGGGGCGAAATCATCGCGTGCCGCGAGTGGTTCAGAGGGCGAGCGGAGGCGGTGACCACGGGTCGGTGCGTGGTTTGGCGGAGGTGATGCCGTAGTCGGGCTTGAGTTCCTCGGGGATGGCGTACTGCATGACCCGGCCCCGGGTGAGGGAGCTGAGCTCGAAGCGGGTCGTGAGTTCGCCCAGGCGGTCCAGGGCCCAGGCACCCAGGGGTGAGGCGTCCTCGATGCGTTCCAGGAGGCCGAGGAGCGTGGGGGTCAGGGTGACGGCGCGGTCCCACGCGGATCGGGGGACCTGGAGCCAGTCGGCGCTGGTGTCGCCGATCAGGAAGCGGATCAGGGCGGCCACGACCGGGTCGAAGAGGGTTCCGGGGACGACCTCCTCGTACAGGTCGATGAGCTGCTTGGTCAGGAGCACGCCCTCCGCGGAGGGCCCCATGTGCCGGGCCATGTAGCGGTCGGAGAACTCCCGGGCCTCGTCCAGGTCGGCCGGCATCTCCGGCAGTTCGATCCCGAGGATGGCCCCGACCACCCGCCAGGCGTAGAAGTAGGCTTCGGCGCCCTCGTTGGACATGTGGATGCCCATCCGGTGCAGGGCGTCGAGCACCTGCACGGAGAACATCATCTGTCCCCCGATCATGTCCTCCTGGCAGATCGGCACGCCGAGCGCCGCCTCGTCCCAGCGCCCCTCCCGCCGCAGGTGGTGGCGGATGGAGGCGTGCAGCAGCCTGACCTTCTGGGCTGCGGGAAGGAAGCGGCCGCCGGCCTCGAAGGCGTCCGGCCGCATCAGGTAGAGGGTGAACTGTCCGGTCTCGGCCATCCGCTTCGACGGGTAGGCCAGTGAGTGCGTCGCGCTGAGCAGCTTGGCGATGTGCGGGACGACGTAGCAGGCGGGCATGGAGGCGAAGGACAGTGCGGTGGAGATGTGCACGTTGTTGTCGATGAAGAAGAGCCGGGCCTTCTCCATCTGGTCCCAGTCCACCCAGGAGGGCGGCGTCGCCGTCGCCTCCAGGTACGCGCGGGCCTCGGCCGGGACGTCGTCCGGCAGTGGCCGGCCGCTCTGGGCGAACCACCGCATCAGGGTGTTGAACTTGCCGACCTCGCCGCGCTCGAAGAGCGTGGCGACCACGGAGTCGGCCATCGGGTCGCCGAGCAGCCGCAGGGCATCCATCCGCTCGGGGGTGTACGTCATCGGGTCCTCAATCGACGGAGGGGGCTGGGGGGGGTTGGGGGGCTGGGGAGTCAGGAAGTCCGTGCGGTGACGGCGGTGACCAGGTCGCCCAGAGCGGCGGCAGCCTGCGCGGGGAGAGCGGCCCGGGCCAGGGCGCTGCGGGCGGCGCCGGCGCGTTCCTCGATCAGCTCCTCGACCCGGGACCGGGCGCCGGAGCGGGTGAGCAGGGCGCGCAGCTCGTCCAGTCGGTCGGCGCCGGGGCCGGGGTGGCGCAGCAGTTCGTGCAGTCTCGCCCGGTCGGCAGGGCCGGATCGGGCCAGGGCGAGTGCGAGCAGGGCGGTGGGCTTGGCGCCGACCAGGTCGTCCAGGTTGGACTTGCCCGTGCGGGCCGGGTCGCCGAACACGCCGAGCAGGTCGTCACGGAGCTGGAAGGCCTCGCCGAGGGGCAGTCCGTACGCCGTGAGCGCGTCGAGCAGCTCCGGGGGCGCACCGGCCAGCAGGGCGCCGAGGTGCAGCGGGTGCTCGACGGTGTACTTGGCGGTCTTGTAGCGGACGATCTCCAGCGAGCCGGCCTCCGAGGGAGCGGCCCGGGTCCGGAGCACCTCCAGGCATTCGCCTGCGATCAGCTCCCGGGCCAGGGTGGCCCAGAGCGGGCGGGCCCGGGCCAGGTAGCCGGCGGGCAGGCCGCAGGAGGCCAATAGCTGGCCGGACCAGGCCGTCAGCAGGTCGCCGACGAGCATGGCGAGAGCCCGGCCCGCGGCCTCCCGGCCGGGGCCCTCGGGCACGGCGCCGCGAAGTGCGAGGTG
Source organism: Streptomyces sp. NPDC044002 (assembly GCF_056434525.1). Lineage (NCBI taxonomy): Bacteria > Bacillati > Actinomycetota > Actinomycetes > Kitasatosporales > Streptomycetaceae > Streptomyces > Streptomyces sp. NPDC044002. The sequence goes on along the minus strand of NZ_JBWKEZ010000044.1, from coordinate 32,322 downwards.
GGCGGTGGGCAGGCCCCGGCGGACGGGGCTCTCGTCGATCAGGTCGTCGTGGACAACGGCCGCCGCGTGCACCAGTTCCATCGCGCAGGCGGCCCTTACCATGGCCTCGCTGTCGGGCTGACCGGCCGCTCGCCAGCCCCAGTAGGCGAAGGCCGCCCGGAGCCGCTTTCCGTCTGCCACCGCGGCGGTCAGCTGCTCGGCGACCGGCTCGAGTTCGGGGTCGATGGCGGTCAGCAGGGCGGTCTCCCCGGCGACGAAGCCGTGGAGCGCGCCGTCGACGCGGACCTTGAGGCCGCCGTCCCAGGCCGCTCCGCTGCCGGCCTCCCTCACCCGCCCGCGGCCCTCTGGTAGGCCGCCGAGCGGCGGGCCACCGACTCCATGTGGGGCTCGGAGCCGGTGGCCAGGCGGCCGAGCAGCAGCTCGCCCCGGGCCCTGAGGTCTTCCTGGCCGTCGGCCACCATCTCGTGCAGGTCGGACCGGCCCAGGGTGCCGCGCAGCCGCCGTAACAGCCCCTCGGCCTGCTCCAGCCCCAGGTCCACCACTCCGGCGAGGAGTTGGACCGCCTCCGCCCCGCGATCGGCCGGCCTTCCGCTGCCGTCGGCTGTCACCACGCCGCTGTCTCCGTCCACCTCGACAGGGCAGGATGCGCCCATGAACGGAGCCAGCGTGTCAGCCCGGCCGGGGCCACGGAAGTGACCTTGACCGTTCCAGGTGAGGACAAGGCGAAGCCGCAGCGCCGGGCGGCACCGGCGTGCTAGGGCCTGTCGTCAAACTCCCGTCCTCGCCCGAAGGGCGGCCTCGCGGCGTCTGGTGCGTGCTCTCGGCGTGCCGGGCGGAAGCCCGCGTACTGGACGTACTTGGGCTTTCGCCCGGTGCGGCGAGAGCGCGTGCCAGGCGTCGCGGGGCAGGCGGGAGTTTGACGACAGGCCCTAGGGCCGCTCCGACCGTTGGTCTCGGGGATCTGGCCCTGCCGGGCGATGGCGTCGGCCACTGCCCACCGGATAGGCCTTCGGCACTGCCGTCCCTCCATCCGATGCACGCCGCCGCGCTGGGTCCGCGGGAATGGGCCGCCTCGGGCGGACGGGGGTCGGGCCTCGTCTCCCTTCGAACGGGCGCGCAGGAGCCTGCGGGCCGATGTTCGGGCCCTGTGGTGGAGGGCCCCATTGCCACCTGCCACGACACGGTCCATGCGGTCCACAGTCACTTTGCTCCCCACAACTCACTTGATTTCATGGGTCGTTATAAGATCCGGCCGTGAGCGGACGACGGAACCTCGCCGACGGTCGATACGTGCTGGAGACCGAGCCGATCGGCACGGGCGGGATGGGCTCCGTCTGGCGAGGGCACGACCGCAAGCTGCACCGCACGGTCGCGGTCAAGGCGCTCCACCTGCCGGGTGACCTCAACGCCGAGGAGCGGGCCGGGCTGCGGAGGCGTGCGCTGCGCGAGGCCAGGGCGATCGCCCGCCTCGAACACCCGGGCATCGTCGCGGTGCACGACGTCCTGGAGGAGGACGGCCAGCCGTGGATCGTCATGCGCTTCGTCGCCGGGCGCACGCTCGACCAGGAGGTCGCCGCCAACGGCCCGCTGAGTCCGCAGCGGACCGCCGAATTCGGCGAGCGGTCACTCGACGCGCTGTCGGCAGCGCACGACCAGGGTGTTCTGCATCTCGCCATCAAGCCGCAGAACGTGCTGCTCGACGACAAGGGCCGACCGGTGCTCACCGACTTCGGAATCGCGTCGGTCACCCACGCCACCGCGCCCCAGACGAAGGCTCTGCGGGGCACCGTCGGTTATGTCGCCCCGGAGCGGCTGGCCGGATCCGAGCCGGGTCGGCGGCGGATCTGTGGTCCCTGGGCGCCACGCTCTACTTCGCCGTCGAGGGACGGCCGGCGTTCGCCGCCGATAATGTGGCAACCGCGCTCGCGGCGGTCATGACCCGTGACCCGGAGCCGATGACGCGCGCCGGAGTGCTGGCACCGACAATCGCGGGCCTGCTGACGCGCGATCCCGACCTGCGCCTGGACGCTGCCGGCGCCGGTACGGGGCTGCGCGCCGCCGCTGCCACGACCGAGATCGCTCCGCCCGAGGACGGCCCGCGGACAAGGGACCTGCCCCCTGAGGCGGCCGGCCCGCCGCGCGGATCGGCTTGGAAGCACAGGAGGGTCGTGGCCTCCGCGGCGCTCTTCCTGCTCACAGCGGTCGCCGCTGTCCCGTTCGCGCTCTGGCACGGCCGCGGAAGCGCCAGACAGCAGCCGAGCCGGGCGAATTCCCCTGCCGCACCCTCCCCGACTCCCAGCGCGAGCTCCACGCCGAGCCCCAGCCCGAGCCCGAGCCCCAGCCCGACGCAGACGGTCACCGTGCGGTACGACAAGATCCCCGAGATTTGCGCCAAGGTGGGCAGCCGAGCCGGCGCGGTCATTCCCAGTATGGACACCGGCAGGGAAGACGACCGACTCGGCGCCCGGCGCCAGCCTCTTCGCCGGTATAGCGGGGTCACGCGACTGCCGGTGGAGCACGGAAGGGTCCTGGTCCAACCACCCCTGGGCCGCCGACGTCAGCGTCAAGACTCTCCGGTTCTCGTCCGGCGCCTTCGGATCTGCGGCCTTCGAAAAGGAGCGCACGGGCACCTTCTACAAGAACGCCGTTCGGCTGCACGACTTCGCGGACGACCTCTGCGTGTCCAACCCGACGGGCACCGACTACGGGTACGCCCACGTGATGTTCCGCATCGACAACCTACTCGTGCAGGTGTCCTACGAGATGGTGACCACCACGGGCTCGCCCGCGCCCGCCGTAGCGCGACCACGCGGCCTGGACATGGCGAAGTACGTGTACGAGGTATTGACCGCCGGCTCCTAGAGGAGCAGCACGGCGGGCGCGCCGGCATGGCCGGGCGCAGACCACCCCGGCAGGGGCCCTCCGCGTCCTCGGCCAGGGCCGGTACCGGGAACTTCGGGAAGTAGATCGCCGACAAGTCGGATCTGCCGGCCCACCGCGTCGCAGATCCGCGCGGTGAAGGTGCATCAGCCTTCCGGATGCCCGTCGTAGACGCGGATCTTGTACTCGGTGGTCTCCAGCGCCAGGCCGAGCTCACGGATCTGCCGCGTGATGCGCTCTCGCTGGTCGACCATGATGCGGCGGCGTTCCGGGATGGTGCTCGGGCCCTGCTCGACGAGCAGGATGCAGCGCTTGAGGTCGGACATGGTCATACCGGACAGGCGCATCCGCGTGAGGAAGACGAGGCGGCGCAGGTCGAACGCGGAGTACTCGCGGTACCCGGAGGCGTTGCGGGCGGGCCGCACGAGCCCCTCCTGCTCGTAGTACCGCAGGGTGTGTGTCGAGAGGCCGACGAGCCGGGCGGCCTCGGCGACGCTCCTGGGCGTCGCCGAGGCCTCGGTCGTGGCGTCGTCAAGCAGCGCGTGCAGCGCATCGATCGCCGACGAGGATGACGCTTCGCCGGCAGCGAGGATCTGTTCGATCAGGGCTTCAGTGGCCATGGCCACAACGTACGGCGGTCAGAAGGCGCGCACCGCGGGCGGCATGCCTGGGAAGTCCGCCGACTCGCTCACAGACGCCCACTTCTCGACGTCGTCGAGCGCATCGCGGTAGACGCGGCTGAGATTGCGAACCGCCTCGGCACCGAGCGGGAGCCGGAGCGGCGCGTCGGGGGTGCCGAGCATGTCTCGGATCACCTGGGCTGCGCGTGCCGGGTCGCCTTCCTGGATGCCGTTGGCCTCGGCCGTGTTCGCGCGTACGGCACCGGTGGGCTCGTCGTAGATCGGGCTCGGCTGGGCCGTGTTGAGGACGTCGGCGGCGTTGAACGCGGTACGGAAGCGACTGGGCTCGACGATCAGGACGCGGATGCCGAACGGGGCGATCTCGCCCGCGAGCGCCTCCGACCAGCCTTCGAGCGCGAACTTGCCGGCTGAGTAGCTGCCGACGGCGGGGAACGACATCCGCCCGCCCTGGCTGCTCATCTGCACGATCGCACCCGTGCGACGCTCCCGCAGATGGGGCAGGACGGCACGCACGTAGGCGGCCGGGCCGAACAGGTGCTGCTCGAGCATGGCGCGCAGCGCGGCATCCGTGATCTCTTCGGCGGCGCCGACCTGTCCGGCGCCGGCATTGTTGACGAGCACGTCAACGCGCCCGAACACCTCCAGCCCCCGCTGCACGACCGCGGCCGCTCCCGCCGTGTCGCGCACATCGTGCTCGACGGCGAGGAGCTGAGCCCCGTACCGCGCCTTGAGCCCGTCGAACCGGCCGGCCCGTCGTGCCGTCCGCTGGCTGCGCCCCAGCCCAGCCGCTGCTCGCGCTGGAACCGCCCCCGAGGCCTGTCGTCGGCGTGGACCGACCGTGGATCGTGATGAAGAACTGGAAGATCCTGCGCGCAGCAGCTTCGGTTCCGACTACAGCCCGGTCGTGGAGGCCGGGACCCAGCAGCCCTGTGCGTGCCCGGACCCCCGCGAAGACGCCCCTGGTCGGGCGCACCGCGCGGACGGTACGCGAACGCGTCGGCTCACCTGCCGAACATGAAGAAGCGGGCGGGGACGAACGTCTCGTGGCCCGTGGTGAACCGGACGCGGACTCCGTCCTGCGTCCATGTCGTGGACTCGATGCCCTTCTCCGCCACGGTGGCGTCGACATCCAGCCAGTGTCCGTAGGCGGCACCGGTATACCGGCCGACCACGATCCGGTAGCTGTCCCGCCCGGACGGGGTGTGTCGGCGGACCAGTTCCAGGCAGTGCTGTGCCTCGTCGGCGTAGACCATCGAGGAGGGCGCGGTGCTGCGGTACGTCACCTCGGTCCGCGGCCACCACACCACAGTCAGGAACACGGCTGTGAGCAGAACACCCGCCACCACGCCCAACAGGACCAGGACAACCCCAGCTGGCCGCCGGTTCCGTCCCCTGCGCTCGTCCGTGGACGTGTCGATGATGCCCTCCAAGCCGTCGTCGCTCCGCGAAGGAGGACGCGGCTCCGGCCCGACCGGTTGAGCCGTCCCACGGGTCGCTCCATTCCGCCCGCTGCGATAGGCAGACCAGCAAGGTCACCTCGCCGCCGATGAAGACAGCAAAGGCCACCATCCTGGCCATCGGGATCGCCACCACCGCGCCCTCCGGGGCCTCACCGGTCAGCACAGAGCCACCCGTGATCCGGTCAGCAGGTCCCGGCAAACCCGCATCTCCCCGGCCCGCGCGTGGCGCAGCACCTGCTTGACCACCCGCGGGTATTCCTCCCGCTCCAGCGTCTCGTACAGATCGATGTCCTGGACGGGAACCAGCCAGGAACTGTGGCCATGGAGCATCGACACGAACGCCCCAGCCTCATCCAGACCGCCCTCAGTGACCTTCACATCCCACATGACGTGGTTCGAGAATCCTGCGGGCATCACTGCTCACGTCGCCATCCGCATCCGATGTCAACGCCGAGCACAGTGCCGCGAGCCGTTCCCCGTCCTCCTGCGGCTGACAGCAGACAGTGAGGATCGCAGCATCAAGGTGGTCGCCAGTGTCGTCATCCGCGCTGGCGAGAGCGGCCGGCACCATGCGCAGACCAAGAACGTCCCAGCGTTCGAGCAGGGACTCCGCGGTCTCTTGAGTCACGAAGGTGTCGCGACTCCAGCCACAGCCGGCGGAGGACCTCAGCTACTTCGGGAACCTCCGCAACGGCTGCCAGACTCCGGCCTGACGCTGCTCTCACGGACCATGACGCCGAAGTGGCCCCCTGAAGGAATGGGGGCAGCTCGTCATCAAACTCGGAACCGGTCATGGTCCTCGCTCTGGCACACCCCATTTCGCCCGCACTTTCGACCATCGCGCAATCGCGGTCGGAGCCAGTTCCAGCGAGCATCACGAGCGTTGTGGGGCGGGGGCTGATGGTGCTCGGCCTCCCGGCACACCAATTCCTCGACAGCTACGGCTCGGGACCGGCCCGCACCCAGATCGTCGAGTGACGGAACCGCGCGGAAGTGCTGGTCGCCGTCTTCGACGAACGACGTCGACCAGCACCTTCGCACCAGGTCCTAACAGGACACCCCCACGACATCCATGTACTGGAATTCGCCCCACCCGTTCGGGTCGTAGGAGTCGAACTCCTTGGTGGTGCCCTTGGGGCCGACCCACGGACCGCTGCTGATGCCGCCGCTCGTCCAGTGGATCATCACGTACGGGCAGTACCCGTCGGCCTTCAGGTCCGTGACCCAGCCGTGGGCGTGGTTCCCACAGGCCCAGCCGGTGGCCTTGCCGAAGCCCACGTTCTTGCCCCAGTTCACCGTCGTGCAGGTTTCCGTGGCATGTGCGGCGGAGGGCGCCATGACGCCCAGTCCGACGGCAGCTGCGGCGGCGACGGCCGCGATGAGCTTGCGCATGAACTCCCCCTCGTTTGCGGGTGGTCGACTGCGGTCGCCACAGACTGACACGTGCCGGCCGAAGGGGCGCACACCACGGGGAAGGTTGTCCGGAAAGGGATCCGGCGTACTCCCCACGCCCCACCACGGCGACCTTCGGCATCCCGATGGTGCGGATGCCGTGCCGGCCGGCGTGATCGAGCATCTTGCGGACCGAGGAGTCAATCGCGGTCGGCTCGGCCCCACCACGCCAGTGCGGCTGTGTGCCGAGGTTGTACACGGTGAGTCCCGGCACCTCCCGGACGGATCTCCGTCCTGGAACGCCGCGCCGTGATCGGCCTGCGCTTCTGCCGCGTCGCCCTCTCCGGCGCGGGCGGCACGGCGGGTGTCGCCGTGGGCGCACTGGTGACGGCGCGGCCGTGCGCGATCCGGGGGATCTGTCCCGACCACGGCCCCGCCTCGGCTCTGGACCCACCACCGCCTGGATCGGCTCCTGGCCGAAGGCCTGGCACGGTATCAAGTGCCGAGGACCGCCGACCACGAACAGCGCCGCCGTCAGATCGTCGACGCCGTCAGCCAGTTGATTTCCGAGAGCGGGCTCGACGCCGTCACCGTCGCGCGTACCGCCGCCACCGCGGGTATGTCCGTGGGCCTGGTGCAGCACTGCTTCCGCACCAAGGACGAGATGCTGCTCCACGTCTTCGGCGAGATCTCCGCCCGCATCCGTGCCCGCGTCGGCGCACGCATCAGGGACGGCGTCGAGCACCGGCTGCCCATCGCACGGGTCAGGGCAGAGGTGATGACCGAGTGCATCCCCCTGGATCAGGCCCGCCGCACCGGCCGGATCCCGGAGGTCTGGCGCGGTTACGCGTCGGCCCGTCTGGCGCGGTTGACGGCGGAGAGGACGGCGTCCACCGAGGCGGAGAGGATCGAGGTGTCCCAGCCGGCACCCCAGCAGACGGCACCGTCCACCCGGCACTGGGCATAGGCGACGGCGGGACTGCCGGGGCCGGTGGTAGTGGAGTGCTCGGCGTAGTCGAGGATGTCGACGCTGATTCCCGCAGTGGCCAAGGCGTGTGCGAAGGCCGACAGCGGCCCGTTTCCGGTGCCCGTCAGCTCGTGCTCGCCCGCGTCGGTGACCAGGGTGCAGACGAACTCGTGCACGCCCGGCGCCAGCTGCCCGGTCCGCCAGCCGGAGAGGGCGAGCGGTCCGTCCTGGGCGGGCGCTATGTAGGTGAGGTGGAAGAGTTCCCACAGGTCTTCGTGGGAGAGCTCGCGTCCGCTGGCATCGGTGGTCTGCTGCACCGCGGCGGAGAAGTCCGGGCGCATCGCTCTGGGCAGGTCCAGACCGTGGTGCACGTGCAGCAGGTGGGCGATGCCGCCCTTGCCGGACTGTGAGTTGATGCGGATGACCTCCTCGTAGGTCCGGCCGATGTCGTTCGGGTCGATGGGCAGGTACGGCACGTCCCACGGCGCGCGCTCGACCGGTATGCCCAGCTCGCGGGCGCGTTCGGTGTGGTGGGCCATGCCCTTGGCGATGGCGTCCTGGTGGGTGCCGGAGAAAGCGGTGTGGACGAGCTCGCCGCCGTAGGGGTGGCGGGGGTGGACGGGCAGCCGGGTGCACTCCTGCACCACGTCGCGTACGGCGTCGATGTCGGAGAAGTCGACCATCGGGTTCACTCCCTGCGCGTAGAGGTTCAGGGCCAGGGTGACCAGATCGACGTTGCCGGTACGTTCGCCGTTGCCGAACAGACAGCCCTCCACCCGCTGCGCGCCGGCCAGGACGGCCAGTTCGGCGCAGGCGACGCCGGTGCCGCGGTCGTTGTGCGGGTGTACGGAGAGGATGACCGCGTCGCGGCGGGCCAGGTGCCGGTCCATGTACTCGATCTGGTCGGCATACACGTTGGGGGTGGCGATCTCCACCGTCGCCGGAAGGTTGTGCACCACCGGGCGGTCGGGACTCGCCTCCCACAGTTCGGTCAGGCCGTTGCAGATCTCCAGGACGAAGTCCGGCTCGGTGAGGTTGAAGACCTCGGGTGAGAACTCGAAGCGGATGTCGGCGCCGGGCCGTTCCTCGGCGCGCCGCAGCAGGTACGTCGCGGCCTCGCGGATCATCGCGTGCACCTCGTCCCGGCCGCGGCTCAGGACGACGTCGCGCCAGGTGGGCGCGGTGGCGGTGTAGAGGTGGACGAGCGTACGGGGCAGGCCCTCGACGGAGGCGAGGGTCCGGTCGACGAGGTCGTGCCGGGCCGCGGTGAAGACCGAGATCGTCACGTCGTCCGGGACCGCGTCGCTGTGCGCGAGGTGGCGTACGAAGTCGAAGTCGGTCTGGCTGGCCGAGGGGTAGCCGACCTCGATCTCCTTGAACCCCATGGCGCACAGCAGGTCGAACATCCGGCGCTTGCGGGTGATGTCCATCGGTTCGGCCAGGGCCTGGTTGCCGTCCCGCAGGTCGACGGGCACCCACAGAGGAGCCCCGGTGAGCTGCCGGGACGGCCAGCTCCGGTCCTGCAGGGGCAGCGGCACACGCTCGTGCGCGGGTCGGTAGCGGGTGTGCGGCATCGCGCTCGGGCGCTGGGGGTTCCAGGGCGCGGCGGTGTTGGGGACGGCGCCGGACGGGGTGCGCAGGGTGGGAAACAGGGTGCGTCGCGGAGATCTCACGGCTGGTGAACTTCCTTCGGTCGACCTGTGGTTGACCGGCATGTCCGAACCCCGCTGCGGGGAGCCGGTCAGATTCGGGCCCCGCAGCGGCAGCCGAGGAGAAGACCGCGCAGCGTCATGATCGCTACACTAATCACACCTCAGCTCCTCAGACAACCTGATTGGTGACCGCCATGCCCCTCAGCTCCCTCCGGCCCAGCCCGCTCGTGGAACAAGCCACGCAGCACCTGCGCGACCAGATCACGGGCGGGCACTGGCCGGTCGGCACGAAACTGCCGGCCGAGACGGCATTGGCCAAAGCGCTCGGCGTCGGCCGCTCCACGGTGCGCGAGGCCCTGCGTGCACTGGCCGGGGCCGGCCTGGTGCAGGCCCGGCAGGGGGCGGGCGTGTTCGTGATCGCCGCCGAGCCGGCCGAGGACTGGCCCACACGGCTGCGGCAGGCGGCCATCGCCGACATCTACGAGGTCCGGATGCTGATCGAGGTGGAGGCGGCGGACCTGGCGGCGCGGCGCCGCACGGACGACGACCTCGTCCTCATCCGTGCGGCCCTGGAACGCCGCCGCCAGGCCGCGGCCGGGAGCACGGCGGACTTCGTCGACGCGGACATCGCGCTGCACGCGGCCGTCGTGGCGGCGGCCGGCAACCCCGTCCTGACGAGCCTGTTCACCGAATTCGTGCCGGCGTTGCGCCAAGGGCTGATCGACCTCGTCGACCTGCTGGGCCTGCGCACCGGTGACCCTAATCACGGCGACGCCGGCCACTCCGCCCTCGTGGACGCCATCGCCGCCTCGGACTCCGGGGCCGCCGGCGACATCCTCCGCGACGAGCTCCACCAGACCCTCACCCGGCTCCGGGCCATCTGACACCGTCTCAAGTTCCACCCTTGACCTACGACGTCAGCAGGCTCGGTCCGGCTTCGGGTCCCCGTGCCCTCCGGATATCGTGTCGCACCGGGGACGGGCAGCTCGCCCCCTCCGGTGCGGTGGTCGATATGGGCGAGCGCGAGGATTTCCTGACGTGGGTCAAGACTGCCTTGTACGAGGCGGAGCTCGCGCTGCACAACGGCGATGCGGGGCCCCGCCGGGCCCTGTGGTCCCGCAATGAGCCGGTCAGCGTACTGGGAGCGTGGCGCAGCGCCCACGGCCGGGCGGAGGTCGAGGTGCTCTTCACGGGTCTCGAACAGAGCTTTTCCGACGCACGTCGTACACGTTCGAGCTGCTGGCGGACGACGTGGTCGGGGACATGGCCTACACGGCGGGCCTGGAGCACACTGCCACCTCCTTCGAGGGGCAGCCGCGCTTGTACACGTTGCGGTCCACCCAGGTCTATCGCCGCGAGGACGGCGTGTGGCGGGTGGCTCACCGCCACGGCGATACCGTGACCGGGTGAGAGGCCGCGGAACGAGCACCCGCCTGAGTGCAGTGCGCCCGTTCTACCGAACTGGCCCGCGTTCATCGACGATCACGGTCGGATCCGACAGAAAGACATCCCGGTCGACGGGGCCATGAGCGATGTTGAACGTGTCGAGCCAGTACGACCACCCGCGGATTCCCATGGCGCTGGTGAACCGGTAGTTCAACACCAGCATGGCCAGGCCCATCGGCTGGCGCAGGGCGGCAGGCCTAACGCCGGGGCAACACGGGCGGCCCAGTGCGGCTGGTTCACGAACTGGGGTACCACCACGTGAGGTGCGCCGGCCCGGGCGGCGGTCGTCGTGGTGCCCGCGCCGCCGTGGTGCACGACGGCCGCGGCCGGCGGAACAGCGCCTGGTGGTTGACGTCTCCGACGGTGAAGCAGTGGTCCGCATCGTGACCAGGGCCAGGCCGGCCCGGGCGCGGGAAACGAGCACGCGGCGGCCCTGCACGCGGGCAGCCTCGACGGTGATCCTGGCGATGCCGGTGGACGTGCTCATGGGAGTGCTGCCGGAGCCGACGTGCACCGACGGCGTGCCGGCGTCCAGGGGCGTCTCCCGGTCGTTCGCAGGGGCCGCTCGTCGGGCAGGATCCACGCCTGCTTCGGGCCGCGCCGAACGAACAGGCCCGGTTCGGTCCCGGCCTCCTCTCCGAGCCACACCGCACGGGCGGTCACCACTCCGGCGAGCGGGCCCTGTTACCTTCTCCCGTCGGCACTCGTCATGGGTGTGATGACCGCATACGAACGGTCGTCGTATCAGCGAGTGAATCGAGAGCAGGATGCTGACCAACATCATGTACGTGACGGTCTACGTCACCGATCAGGACCGCGCGCTGGCCTTCTACACCGAGGGACTCGGCCTGGTGAAGCGGCTCGACGTCCCGGGGCCCGACGGACGTTTCCTCACCGTCGGCGTTCCCGACAGCCCGGTGCAGATCGTCCTGTGGTCGCACGCGGCGGCGGCGGGACAGCCGGGTGACGAGGGCCGGCATGCCGCGCCCGGTCCGCTGATCCTCGAGTCCGACGATTTGCGGAAGGATTTCGAGATCCTGCGCCAGCGCGGCGTCGTCTTCGAACAGTCCGAGCCCGAGGACTATCCGTTCGGGGTCCGCATCGAGGCGGTGGACCCGGACGGCAACCGGGTCTCGCTCCGTCAGCAGCGAAAGCCGTGACCGCTCACCCGTCCGGCCTCCTGACCGAGGCGTTCGAAGCCCAGCGCGATCGGCTGCGCGCTGTCGCGTACCGCGTGCTGGGCTCGCACGCCGACGCCGAGGACGTGGTCCAGGAAGCCTGGATGCGCCTCGTCCGCCAGGACGAGGCGACCATCGGCAACCTCGCGGGCTGGCTGACCACCGTGGTCGGCCGCATCAGCCTGGACCTCCTGAGATCCCGCCGGGCCCACCCCGAAACCGTCTTCGGGCAAGAGTCCACGGACCTCGTGGTGACGCCCGCCGACGACCCCGCGCCCGACGAGCAGGTGGCGCTGGCCGAGTCAGTCGGCCTCGCCCTGCTCGTCGTGCTCGACTCACTCACCCCGAGCGAGCGCCTGGCGTTCGTCCTGCACGACATGTTCGCGGTTCCGTTCCGCGAAATCGGCCAGATCCTGGGCAAATCCGCCGACGCTACCAAGATGATCGCCAGCCGCGCCCGCCGCAAGGTCCAAACCAAGGGCCGGCCGGCGGGCCCCGGCCGCGAGCACCGGAAGGTCGTCCGGGCGTTCCGCGCCGCCGCCCTCGGCGGCGACTTCGAAGCGCTCCTGCGTGTCCTCGACCCGAACGTGAAACTGACCGTCGACACGCCCGACGGCGTGGTCGTCACCCTCGGCGCCACCGAGGTCGCCGCAGGCGCCCGCAGGTTCTCCGCCGAGGTCGCCCGCCACCGGCCCGTGCTGGTCAACGGGATTCCCGGCCACATGTCCTGGCGTCCCGACGGAACCCCTCTCTCCGTCATCGCCTTCACCGTCACAGGAGGCCGGATCACCGGCATCCACATCGTCATCGACCCGGCCAAACTCGCCTCGATCCAGCTGCCCGCCCCGGCCTGAACCGATTCCGCCAGGGTCGGCCCGCGCACGTCACGCCGGGCCGACCAGCTGAATTCCTCAGCCCCGCAGCCGGTTCGTCGCCAACGTCCAGCGTCCCCGAGGCTACGAGACCCCTTTGCAGCTGGTGTTCGCGGCTACGGGACGCCGCCCCGCCACCTCGCGGGTCCCCATCGGTGACGTCGAGCAGCTGCCCGTCCGGGGGGCCCGCCAACTCCACGTAGGCGCGGCCCGGCTTCGGCCCCTCTCCGGCCCGCCCGGCTCCGACCCGAACGCCCACCGGCCCCCCGCCTCCGCACCGCCGCACAGCACGTCTACCGTTGGGTTGCCCGCCACCGGAACCGCATGCCCGCCGGAACCCCGGCATGCGCGGTTCCGCCCGCCCGCCCCTGAAGGGACCCGCGCCCGTGTTACGGACACGCACACCCACATGTGTCCTCACCAGCGCTGCCGCGCCCCGCGCCAGCCACGGCCACCACCCGGACCGCTACGTCCAGATCGGCTCGCTCACCAAGGTCCTCCCGGGACCGCCTTCGTCCGCATGGCCGCAGCCGGCCTGTTGGACGCCGCCGACCCAGTGGACCGCTGGCTCCCGGCACCCTGCGGAACCGGCATCACCCTCCAGCACCTGGCCGAGCACACCTCGGGCCTCCCCCGGCAGCCTCCTGGGCTGCCCGGCAAGGACCCCTACCGCACCTTCGACACCGACGCCCTGCACCGAGTGCTGGACACCTGCGACCAGATCACCGTCGCGCCCGCCGGCACGACCAAGGAGTACTCCAACCTCGGATACGCCATCCTCGGGGCAGCCCTGTCCTCGGCGGCCCAGACGTCCTACGAACAACTCGTTCACGACCACGTCCTGACACCTTTGGGCGTCGGCGAGATCACCGCCAGCCCACCAGCAAAGCGGCGCCTGCACCCCACGGGGCTCTTCGGACGCAAGCGACCCCAATGGATCCTGGACGGAGCCATCCTTCCCGCCGGCGGCCTATGGGCCACCCCCCGCGCCGCCGCCGACCTCCTCAAGGGCCTGCTCGCCGACCGGAAACTCGGAGCTCCCGCACCCACCTGGCAGACCACCGGCCGGGTCACCTGGCACAACGGCGCGACCAGGACGTCCTCCGCCTTCGCCGGCGCGCTCCCCAACGGCTCCTGGGTCTTCGTCCACCAGATCGGCGGCACCTCCAGCGATACGGACCGCATGGGCATCGAGCTACTCGAACAGCAGCACAAGGGCTGACTGGGGGCGGCGCCGTGGCGGGCGGCGATGTGGAGGGCGGGCACGCCGCCCTTGACCGGGCCGGGGCGGAAGAGACTGGAGCCGGCCCACCAGGTCCTGCCGGCCGGGGGACTCCAGCTGGTACATGCCCACCGTGTCCGAGGCGCGGATGAGGTCGAAGGCGCACGGGTCGCCGAGGGGGTGTCGGCGTACTCGTCAATGTGCTCAGGCAAGTACGGACGTTCGTACGTGGCTGAGCGCGTTCATGTGCAAGGCGACGGCCCAGGCGGCACGGGTGCGGTGGCCGCCGGACGTCGGGGTCCTCGGCGTCGCGGCGCCGGCCGGTGCGGGGCCCTCGGAGCCGCGGAAGCGTTCATCGAACAGTCGCAGGCCCTCGGGCCGCCGGCCTCCTACCAGAGCGGACGTGGCTTCTGCCAGCGGGCCGCCCGGGCGTGAGAGACCCAACTGCACGGCGCGAGAGCCGGGAAACGGGAAATCGGGTTCAGGGGGCAGAACGCAGTTCTGGCTGGGGGCCACCCCGGGAGTAGGGAAGCCGACGACCCGGCAGGCCGGCGGGATCATCCCGTTCGGAACCACCCCCGAGCGCAGGGACCCTGGAGCTCGGGGTCGCGAACTGCTTGAGATGCCCGATTCCCGCCCGGTTCTGCACTGGTGTGAGTCCGAGCTCGTCCTGACCAGCGGCCCTGCCGCGTTCGTCACACTGGGCAAGCGCCAGGAGTGGGGGTCCGCCGCCCTGAGGCCAGAGCAGCACGATCGCCTGACCGCGCTGACGGCCCGGGACCGCCGCTTGGTCGTCTACGGGTCCGACCACGCGATGATCCGCGAGGACGAACAGCTGCGCGCCGCGCTGACGTCTGCACTGCCTGCAGCGGCGGCGGCGGCGAGGGACACTGCCGGAGCTTGCTGAGGCAGGCGACGCCTCCCGGCTAGCTCGGGTTGAGTGGGTAGACCCCGGTGCCTTCGTACGCCTCGGGGGTCAGCGAGAGCACGGTGACCGGCTCCCCGGTTTTCGCCGCCTGCCAGGCGATGGCCGCCGGATGCGTCACCGTCCAGTCGGTGGTCGGCCAGAAGCCGGCGTCCAGGGCGTGGGCCGCGGTGAAGGGCACGGTCTCGGCGAACCGCAGGCGCGCGGCTTGGGAGGCGGCGCCAGGTGCCGTCCGCTCGGCGGCGAGGACGGACAGGGCCGGGATCAGGACCCGGCCGGTGCCCCGGGAGGACTCGATGTACAGGCCGGTGAAGAACGGGTCGGCCTGGTAGAGGGCGACGAGCGCCGTGTGGTCGAAGACAGCCGTCAGGCTCACGCGGCGGCGGCGCCGCCCTGATGGGTGCGGATCTTGTCCCAGGCCGACTGGCCGGCCTGCTGCACCTGCTCGGTGTACTCCAGCCCCAGCTCTGCCGCAGCCTCCAGCGCCCGCTGCTCCTGCTCCGCTCGAGTCAGCCGGCTCTGGGCCAGCTCCTCCAGGAGCTCGGTGATGGTCGTGGCACGCTCCTGCGCGAGGAGGCACAGCCGGTCCCGCATCGCCTCGCTCGTCTTGATGCTGGTGGGCTTGCTGTCACTCATGCAGCGGTTCTACCGCCGGTAGAACCCTGCTGTCATGGCAACCGACTACCTCGTGCCCGCCATGACCCGGTCGGCATGGCGCACTCAGGCTTTCGCTGCGCCGCACCGGCCGGGCGCCGGCCGAAGCCCGGCCGGAGTGAGAGGTGACGCCGCTGGTCAGCCGTAGAAGTCCCAGCCGCCGAAGCGTGCGAGCAGCGCCTGGGCGTGGTCGGGGGTGAGGCCGAGGGCAGCGGCAACCTCGGCGGGCTCCTGATCACGGGCGTCGTGGGCGGCCCCGTAGGCGGTGCGCTGGGCGATGAGCTCCAGGCTGCGGGCGGCCTTGATGGCGGCGGCCGGGGAATCCCAGGAGAGCCTCTCGATCGCGTCACCGACGCTGCGCAGGAGCACCTCCAGCTCGGCAGGGAGAGCAATGGTGGTGTCTCGTACGGTGCCGATGTGCCGGTCCCGGTCCTCTTCGCACTGCTCGGCGGCGGCCCACCCGCTCTCGCGGAAGGGCTGCTCGCCGACCGGGTCCCACTCCACGGGGTAGGCGGCCCCACTCCAGCCGCAGGAGCATTCGGGCCGCAGGGCATCCGCCTTCGGACGCGTGGGATGGGTGCTGCCGTCGTAGACGCTCCAGTGGCTGATGTCCCGGCCGACAGTGCCCGATGCCGAGTCGAAGTACACCGGCTTGGGCACGGTCCCGTCCGCGAGGAGCACCCCGACGCGGCCCTCGTGCGATGTTCCGAACTCGTCGGACATCCAGCTCTCGCCGTTCTCCATAACCCCTCCCGCGGTTGTGAGGCTGCTGCCGCTTGCCCGGGTACGACGATCGCGCGCCTGCGGGAGCAACCGCGCGCGAACAGCCGAAGTTCGCTGCCGAGGGACAGAGCAAGCCAGGCCGTCGGACCGGCTCTGCCTTGGAGACCGAGAAGCCGACGGAGGAGCCGACGTCGGCTGGAGCGACGTCGTCGCCGGGCTGGGTGCCGCCGTCGCCGAGGCCGAGATGTGCGGCGGCGGGTTCACGCCGGGCCTCACCGCGCGCCTCCTCCTCTCCGATGGGACCCGCGTCTTCGTCAAGGGCATCCCGGACGATCACCCCATGTCCGCGGTCTATGCGGCAGAAACACGGATCACCTCTGCCTTGCCCGAGGCTGCTCCCGGCCCGCGCGTGATCTGGTCCGCGCCTTCCGGCAAGGAGCAAGGATGGTCCTTGCTGTGCCTGGAGGACCTGCCGGACGGCAACCCCGACCTGTCGCCGGGCTCCCCCGGACCTGCGCGCGGTGGTCGATGCGCTGCTGCGCATCCGGGAGGTGCTGACCCCCTCGCCCATCCCCGACGCGCCGCAGATGGCCGATGTCGACGCCTCGATCCTGTGCGGCTGGGTACAGCTCGCTGAGAATGCGCCCGCGAGGCCGTCGTCGTCGACTGGTCGTACCTGAGCCAGGCGGCCGACTGGTGCGACGCGGCGTCGCTGGTACCGCACCTGATCCTCGCCGGGCATGATCCTGCTTCCGCCGAGCAGGTCATTGCTCCACTGCTGGGATCGGTGCCGGACACGAACGCGGTGACGGCGTTCGCGGCGGCGTTCGGCGGGTACTGGAAGCGTTCCTCCCGTAACCCTGCCCCTCCGAACGTTCCGCACCCGCGCGGCTACCAGGCCCGTGCCGCCGAAGCCGCCCGAGGCTGGATCGCGTACCGGACAGGCTGGGTGTAGGCCAGCAAAGGAAGCGGGCCCGACCCCTGTTGCAGGGGCCGGCCCGTTGTGGTGCAACTCGGAGGTCTTTGAGGGCGCTGGAGCCTCGGGCGGAGGTGAAACCGCCTTACCTATCCGGCATGTTGGAGCGTGGCCGTCTCCGTGTTCCGCGCCGCCTCACCGGTCGCGCCGACGGCGAGCTGCCCGTCCGCCTCATAGGCCAGTTCGACCAGGCCGCGGGTCTGCATCCGCCTGAGGTGGTGCGAGAGCCGGCTCGGCGGCCACTCCAGCTTGGCCGCCAGTACCTTCAGCCCGGCCATCCGGTACTCGGGCGCGAGCTGCCGCAGGGCCGGATCGCGCAGGTTCTCGGGGACGGTGGCCTCCTCGTCGAGCAGGGCGGCGAGGAGCCCGAGGGCGATCCGGGTCTCCTCCTCGTCGAGATCGGGCCCGTCTCCGCTCTGCGCGCCCGCGTCGGCGAAGAGGTCGCCGTAGTGCGCGAAGGAGCTGTCGGCCGCCCAGTCCCTGGTGAGGGCGGATATCTCCCCGCCGTGTCCGGCGGCCCGGAAGCCGTCGGCGAGGTGCCGTTTCCAGAGGGCGAGTTCCGCGGCGGGATCCCGGGAGCCGCCGATGCCGTGGACGAACACCAGCCGCGGTTTCACCTTGCCCGCCCGGTCCTGCATGCCCTGCCTCCCGGTAGCTCCCTGTGCCGCCGAGACTGCCAAGCGAGCCCGCCATCTCCCGATGATCCGTCATTTCACCTGCATGAACGTGCGGTTGCCCGCGTCGGTCCGTACGACGCCGAGGGGATCAGACGCCGGCACCGGCGCTGGGTTCCGTCCCTTCGGCTGTCGCCGTGCACGACGTCTGCGGCAGGCGTCGTGCGGCGAGCCACAGCGGCAGCGCCGTGTACGCACACAGCACGGCGAGCAGGGCGAGCGGCAGGCCGCCGAGGGCGCTCTCCACCGGGTGGGCGCCGTCCTCGGCGCCGGCCGGGCTGATGTCGCCGCTGCCAGTGACGGGATGTGCACGATCACCAGGGCACTACGCCGGCGTCGTCGAAGAACCGGCCGGTCGGACCGTCGTCGGGCAGGGTCGCGAGTTCGATGGCGATCGCCGCGCCCTGTTCGGGGGTGCGCACGCCGCGGAAGCCGTTGAGGTCGGTGGCGACGTAGCCGGGGCAGGCGGCGTTGATCAGGATGTTCGTGCCGCTCAGCTCCCGGGCGTACTGGAGGGTGACTGCGTTCAGGAACGTCTTGGACGGCGAGTACGCCACGGCCACCGGACCCGCCGTCTGCTCGGCGGCGGTTCCTGACTGCCGGGTGAGGGAGCCGACGCTGCTGGACATGTTCACGATCCGCGGTGAAGCAGAGCGGCACAGCAGCGGCATCATCGCGTTGGTGACGCGGATGACGCCGATCACGTTGGTCTCCACGACCGCCCGGATGATGGCGGGATCGACCCGGGTGGGCTCCTGCGGCATGGCGCCGGCGATGCCGGCGTTGTTGACGAGCACGTCGAGGCGCCCCGCCTGTTCCTCGATCAGCCGTGCGGCGGCGGTCGCGCTCGTATCGTCGGTCACGTCCAGTGGTACTTCGAACGCGTCGACGCCGGCCGCGCGCAGTCTCTCCACCGCGGCCTTCCGGCGCCGATCGTCGCGGGCGCCGACGCCGACGCTCCAGTCGAGGGCGCCCAGGCCCGCGGCGATCTCGTAGCCGATTCCCTTGTTCGCGCCGGTGACCAGCGCAATCGTTCGTTCGCTCATGGGGATCATGCTGTCCTCGGACTCCGGCCGGGGTCCAAGACCGATCGGGTGGGCGACGATACCGTCCGGGTATTGATCCGGGGTAGCGTGGCCGGATGGAGACCCGGGAACTGCGCTACTTCGTAGCGGTCGCCGAGGAGTTGCACTTCGGGCGCGCCGCGCAGCGGCTCGGGATCGCGCAGCCGCCCCTGTCGCGGGCGATCCAGCAGCTCGAACGCAGGCTCGGGGCAGTGCTGCTGGACCGGACCAGCCGCACCGTCACGCTGACCGAGGCCGGTTCGGTGCTGCTGGCCGAGGGCCGGGCGGCCCTCGGCGCGGTCGACGCCGCCGAGCGCCGAACCCGGCGCGCCGCCCTTTCCGCGGCCGGGCGTCCCGGCCTGGTCCTGGTGACGAAGGCCAGCGCGTCCCGCGAACTGCTGGCGGAACTGCTCGACGCGTACGCCGCCGAACCCGGCGCGGTCGCCGTCGACGTCATCCTGTGCGGCCCGGCCGAGCAGGGACGGCTCCTGCGCGAGGGCCTGGCCGACGTGGCGCTGCTGCACCGGCCGTTCGACTCGACGGACGGGCTCGACACCGAAGAGCTCGGCACGGAGGGCCAGGTCGCAGTCCTGCCGGCCGGGCATCCGCTCACTGACCGGGCCCATGTGCACATGGCCGACATCACCGGGCTGCCGGGCCTCCCCCTGCCACGCTGGCCCGGCCCCGACGGCACCTACCCGCCCGGCCCCGGCCCGCGGGTCCGCGACCACGCGCAGCTGTTGCAGCTCGTCGCGCTCGGCCGGGCCTGCGCGGTCTCACCGGAGTCGTGCCGGGCCCAACTGCCCGGTGACCTCGCCGCCGTGCCCGTGCTGGACGCGCCGGACGTCACCACCGTGATCGCCTGGCCCCCGCACAGCCGGTCCAGAGCCGTCGCCGACCTCGTCCGCACCGCGACCCGTCTCCAGTAGTTCCGACATCCCCGGCCGGGTTCCACCTGTCGTGGCCGTGCTACTCCGGGGCCGGGGCCCGAGCCGGTTGTCAGGCGTCCACTTCGCCGGCCCAGCCGAACTCCAGGAGTTCCTTGGGGAGATACGGGGGGTCTCCACCCACGAGTAGACGTACTCGTCGAACTCCGCACCGGACGCGCAGAGGAAGGACAGGGGAACCTGCGCGAGCCGGTCCATCCAGAAGCGGGACCTGTCCAAGACCGACTTCGTGTACGTGTGGGCCGACGGCGTGCACTTGAAGGTACGGCTGGACGAGGCAAAGGCGCGTGTGTGCTGGTCATGGTGGGCGTCCGGGCTGACGGCAGCAAGGAGCTGATAGCCCTGGACGAGGGCTACCGGGAGTCCGGCGAGTCGTGGGCGAACCTGCTGCGTGACTGCGCCCGGCGCGGGATGCGGCACCGGTGCTCGCCGTCGGCGACGGGGCGCTGGGCTTCTGGAAGGCGCTGCGCGAGGTGTTCCCCGAGACCCGGGAGCAGAGGTGCTGGGTGCACAAGACCGCGAACGTGCTGGACGCCCTTCCGAAGTCGGCGCAGCCGGCGGCGAAGAACGCGATCGCGGACATCTACAACGCTGAGGACAAAGACCAGGCCAAGGCCGCTGTCAAGGCGTTCGCCCGGCAGTACTCCGCGAAGTTCCCCAGGGCCGTGGCGAGGGTCGTCGACGACGAGGACGTGCTGCTGGCGTTCTACGACTACCCGGCCGAGCACTGGATCCACCTGCGCACGACCAACCCGATCGAGTCCACCTTCTCCACGGTCAGGCTGCGCACCAAGGTCACTCGCGGCGCCGGTTTCCGGTCGGCCGCCTTGGCGATGACTTTCAAGCTCATCGAGTCGGCCCAGGACCGCTGGCGCTCGGTCAACGCGCCCCATCTGGTCGCGCTGGTCCGCGCCGAGGCTCGCTTTGAGAAGGGAGTTCTTGTCGAGCGCGAGGAAACCACCGCTGCCTGATCGCAGGATTCGATGACTGCACGTTCGTGCCTGGCCTCACACGGATGGTCTGCCTCGCCCCAGCAGCCCGCTCAGCTCGTGGGCGAGGGCGACCGAGGCCTCGATCTCGACCTTGCGGATGGACACGCTCTCCACGAGGAACCCAAACGGCATGCCGAGCTCGCGGCAGAAGGCGATCAAGTCCCGGGCGTTGGCCAGGCAGTGCTGGTAGGACTCGGCCAGCGTGTCGTCCGCGTGCCGCAGGGAGTTCTCCAGCCAGCGCGGAACGTCGACGCCGAGCCACTGGAGGAACGCCAGCGTCTTCACCGAGCCGCACACCGAGAGCGTGAACAGGACGGGCCTCGGTTCCAGGCTCCGCTCGCGGCAGGTGTAGTAGTAGTCCGAGACCATGCTCTTCGCCGCGTCGGCGTTGTAGATGACCTGCGAAATGAAGTACGCGCATCCGGCATCCTGCTTGGCCAGCAGCCGCAGATGTTCCTCGGGGCGTTCGGTGATGGCCACGCCGCCGAGCAGCAGGTCTGGACGGACGTCGCGGCGCAGGTCCTGCGCCGCGGACAGGCCGGTCCGCACCGCCTTCTGTTTCGAGGACGCGCCGACGAAGACGCCGAGCAGCCGGTCCGTGTCGGCCGTCCGCAGCCAGGTCCGCAGCTCCGCCTGGGAGTACTTGCCGACGCACCGGTAGACGACCACGGGGCGGTTCCACTCGCCAAGATAGTCTGCGTGGTAGGTGGCAGGGTCGATGGTTGGCAGGTACGGAAACGGCCGTTCCGTCGGATTGCGGTCGCTCTCGTCGTCGATGTCGTAGAGCGCCAGACCATCGACATCGAGAAACTCCAACCGTGCCAGGGTGGCAGCGGTGATCTCCCGGATCCGCTCGGGAGTGTTGCTCAGGCGGGGCGGCGTGATGCCGAACAGCAGGACACCGCTCTCGGCGTCAGTCACCCGACTTCGGAGATCCGTGCTGTCGCTCTGGTTCGCCATGACGCGGAAGTTAGCAGCTCATCCGCCATACGGCATGCGAGTACCACCCTGTGAGACCGGATTCGGTTCTGAACCAACCGACGTCCAGCCACGTGGATCGGATCCACAGGGTTTGACAATTGCTCCAGGCGGCGGCAGCTACAGCGACGACCCGCCGTTCTGACAGAGGTCCCCCATCATCCCTTGACCACCCTGCGTGACCGCACCACGAGAAGTGGACCAGAGCCGGCTTTCAGTTCTGGCACACATTCCGTATGAGCGGTGGTCAGGAGTGCGCGGAATCACTGTCGTCCCACCTCCATCCGGTTTGGGGGAACTGCTCGAGCAGGGCGGAGAGCGAAGGTGCCTGGTAGATGGCGGATGACCAGTTCTCTGCGGAGACGTCGAGTGTCACCAGAGGCGGAATTTCCTGACGAAAGTCATAGGCAAGCAGTTCACGGCTTCCGTCCCCACCGATGACGACGGCACCGGGGAAGCGCTTCTGGAACTCGCCAGCCTCATTGATGCCGATGAGCTCGACCAGCGCGTCAATCACCAGGAAGTCGTCAGCGGGAGGAACGAACTGACTCAGACTTCCTGTGGTGCCCAGGAAGTCCCGGTAATCTTGGGGAAAGCGGACTCCGAAGTGGTGCTCGACCTGCGCGATCTGGTCGTTGTTCGAACTCATCAGGCAGTTCTATCAAGGGCATCGCCCGCCTGGTGGCGGTGGCCGCCTGGTGCCGCGGTGAGGAGTACGCGTTTGCGGAGCAGGGGGAGCTTCTGCAAGACGTCGGATGCCACGAAGTAGGCCGGCCAGCGGGCGGCAAGGAAGGGGCGCCGAGGCTGCCGACGGCGGCCCGGCGCTGCAACGCCTCGAACGAGAGCCGGCCCTCCTCCACATCCCGGACGATCAGTTCGCCGTCGATGACCAGACCTCCGGGGAGCTGTGCCTGGGCGGCGCACCAGGTCCGGCCACCGGTCCTGGACCAGGGACCCGCGCCGAGGCTGAAGCAGCACCCGCCCGCCCGGCCCGGACGCGGAGAACAAGATCGCGCGGTGTCCGTCGCACTTCTGCTCGTAGGCCACACCCGTCCGCAGTAGGGCAGGCCCGGGGAGCGCCTCAGCGGCCTGCCCGAGCATCGGCTCCACCGGCGGCCGCAGCACCATCCCGCACCCTCCTCCGCCAGTTGGCCAGGATCTACGGCCAGTCTCAGCCCCACAGCGGGCGCCAGCACGGCGGACACGGGGCCGACAGGTCTACTGTCGCTCAGCGAGTTGTAGCGCCCGGGCGTCCGGCTCGCATGTAGTCGAGGTAGTCGCCACCGGCCACGCCCTGGTTGCACCAGCGATCGGCGTGTGCGCCGAGTTCTTGCTCGGCCAGGTGCAGGGCCTCGGCTGATCATTCGCCCCGCTGCGCGCCAGCGTGAGCGCCGGGCTGATCCGGCCACCGGTGATGCCCGCCACCTACTGCGCTGAGACACGGCGGCGGGCCGGTCAGCCAGGTCCAGGTCGTTCGGAACGGCCAGGCCTTCGGTCAGCGGCACCCACATCGCGCGGGCATCCACGCTCACCGCCACCGGATTCGGGACCGGGGCCGCCGGAGCCGGAGCCGGGGCCGGATCGGGAGCAGAAGGGGCGGCCGCCGGTGCGGCGGCGCCCTGCTGGGCCAGGAGCGCGGCGACGGCCCGGTCGACGCCGACGCCCTGGCCCTGCGCAGCCCACAGGAAGGAAACGACGTCGACGCCCTGCTGGTCGAGGTGGGCCATCTTGGCGGCCAAGTCCGGCCATGTCCGGCCACGCCGGGAAGGAGAGCATCGAGCGCACCAGGTCCTCGGGCAAAGTGAAGAGCACAAGCGAGGTGAAGAGCACGGCCGCCCCGCTCATCCTGTCTTCACCGGCCCGAGGAAACGATCGGCCACTCCAGCCGGAGCCCTAACGTGGACAGGATGAAGCTTCCCCCCACCGCGTTGTCAACGGCCGCCGCCCTGCTGCTCCTCGCGCCCGGCCCGGCACACGCCGTGGATCCGGCGCCGTGCGTCAAGGGCGCGTCCGAATCCAAGTCCCACAGCTCCGTCGACGGCAGCGAGCTGCGGTAGACCGAGGTCTCGGAGCACGACCCCGAGATCAGGCACGCCATCGCCGCCTGGCAGTACGCCGGAGCGAAGATCAGAATCCTCAAGGACTCCGCGCGACCGTCAACGACCTCGAATTCGGGGACGTCGACAGCCTGAGCGGCGGAGCCGCAGGCGAGTGGCAGTTCCGCGCCGCGCCCGGCTTCACGGATTACATCAAGTTCAGCAAGACCAAGGCGTCGCTAGCCGCCTGCGCGGACCAGGCCCGTCTCGTACGCGAGGATCACCAGTTGGGCGCGGTCGCGGACGCCGAGCTTGGCGATGGCGCGGGTGACATGGGTCTTGGCGGTGAGCGGGCTGATGAAGAGCCGTGCGGCGATCTGGTCGTTGGACAGGCCGGTCGCGATCAGGCGGGTCACCTCGAGTTCCCGGGCGGTGAGCACGGCGAGCCGTTCGGCGGTGTCGACGGGGGCCGCCGGGCGGTGCGCGAACTGCTCGATCACCCGTCGGGTCGCGCTCGGTGAGAGCAGCGCGTCTCCGGCCGCTACCGACCGGATGGCCTGGCGCAGGTCGTCCGGTTCGATCTCCTTGGTGAGGAAGCCGCTCGCGCCGACGCGCAGGGCCGCGAAGACGTACTCGTCGGTCTCGAAGGTGGTGAGGACGATGACCCGGCAGTCCGTGAGTTCGGAGTCCTCGACGATCTTCCGGGTGGCGGTGAGGCCGTCCGTGCCGGGCATGCGGATGTCCATGAGGACGACGTCGGGGTGGACGGCGCGGGCCGTTCGGACGGCCTCGTCGCCCGTGCCCGCTTCACCGATGACCTCGATGTCCTCGGCGCGGGCGAGGAGGCTGCCGAATCCGGCCCGTACCAGGGCTTGGTCGTCGGCCAGGAGCACCTTGATCGTCATGGGCGGAAGCCTGGCACAGGGATGGCGGCCCGCACGACCCATCCGTCGCCCCCGCCGCGCGGTCCGGCGGAGAAGTCGCCACCGAGCGCACGGACCCGCTCGTCCATCCCGCGTACGCCGTGCCCAGGCGCCCCCGATGTCTTCGCCGGGTTCCGGCCGTCGTCGGTGACGCTCACCTCCACCCGCCCGTGGCCGCATCGGACGCTCACGTCGGCCCGGGACGCCCCTGCGTGGCGGACGGTGTTGGTGAGGGCCTCCTGAACGATCCGGTGGACGGCGAGGGAGAGGGGTGCGGCGACGGCGGCGAGGTCGCCGGACGTCTCCAGCCGTATGTCCAGCTCCGCCGACCGCATCCGGTCGACGAGCGCCGCGACCTCGGGGGCTCCGGCCGCGGGGCCTTCCGGGGTCTCCCCCGGCGCGCGCAGCACGTGGACGAGCGCGCGGAGGTCCCGTACCGCCTCGGTACGGACCTGCTGGGCAGTGGTGAGCGCGGCCCGCGCCTCCTGCGGTGAATCGTCCAGAGCCTCGGCCGCGACCCGAAGCTGGATCCCGACGACGGTGAGGGTGTGCCCGACGACGTCGTGCAGTTCGCGGGCGATCTCCAGGCGTGCCTCCGCGATCCGCCGGCCGGCCTCAAGGTCCCTTTCCCGCACGGCTCGCAGCAGGCGTTCGTCGCGTTCGGCACGCCAGCGGAGGCGGTTGCGGTAGGCAGTCGCGGCGGCGAGGAGCACCGTCAGCCAGAGGGCCTCGGCGCCCAGGGAGCCGATGACCTCGCGCGGGGTGAGGCCACCGGCAGTCATCTCCCAGGTCGCGGCGAAGGCCAGTTCGGCGAGGCCGACGCCGGCCGCCCACGGGAGGCCTGGGCGGCCGGGCCGGTCGTCGGCGGCGAGTGCGGCGTACGCGGCGGAGACCGGCCACACCCAGCCGGCGTCGGTGAGTCCGCTGGTGCGGAACACGACGACGGCCTGCACGCTCAGCAGCAGCACGGCGAGCGGCCACCGGCAGCGCGCCAGAAGGAGCAGGCTCAGCCACAGGGCGAGCGGCAGGGCTCCCGCGACGTCCAGGCGGCCGCCGAGCCGGGCGGTGCCGGCCAGGACGGCGACGGCGGTGCCGGCCGCGAGGAGCCGGTCGACGAGCCGGACCACGCGGGGGCCGGCAGGAGCGGGGACGGCGAGTCGTTCCATGCGCCGATCATCCACGACGGTCCCGTCCCTGCTGCTCGCGGGCGCCCGCAGCGACTACGGCGAGCGCGATCCACCCGAAGTCGGCGGCGATCACCAGGCGTTCGGCGAGACCGACGAGCGTGGGGGCTCCGCCCAGTCCCAGCGACGGGCCGCCGTCCATCACGTCGACCAGGAGGACGGCGAGCGCCGCCGTGGCCGTCACCGAGGCCGCGGTAAGGGCGCTCAGGGCCGTGCGCAGGCCGGGCCGCTCGGCCGCGAGCGTCCCGCGGAGCAGAACGGCGGCGGTCGGCAGGGCGGCGAAGGCGAGGAAGGCGGCGTTGCCGTGGACGAGTTCGGAGACGGAGGGGCTGCTCCAGTGGCCGGGCGGGTCGGCCGGGAAGAGGGCCGCCACCAGCATGCCGGCCGTCCACACCACGAGCGCCGCCCGGCCCCACCGCCGGGTCCCGGCACCGAGCCGTATCGCGAGGATGGTGGAGGCGGCGGCGATGGCCAGCAGGGCGGCCGGGAGCAGCCAGCCGGAAGTGCCGTGTACGTACCGGCTGAGGGTCTCGCTCACCAGGTCGTACTCCGGGTTGAGCGTCTCCAGCGCGGCCATCGCCAGGACCCCCGTGCCGATCAGGGTGAGCGGGGCCCGTGCTCCCGATGCCGAAGCCGTGTGCGTCGTCGTCATGTGGTCCTCCTCGGTGTCGTTCCGGTGATCCAGAACCTACGGAGGAAGCGGGGGTGGCCGCGTCACCCCGATGAGGACGTCCCGTCGTACACCGGACGGTGTCGTCGTCCGGGACGGCTGCACCGTTGGGTGTAGGTGCCGGCGCAGCCGTGCCGCTGCGGCACCGAACTCGCGGGCACCGGCATCCGCGTGAACGTCCTGGCGCCCGGACCGTGCCGGACACCGCTGAGCGAAGGCGCCGACGACGATCCCCGGGGGCGGGAGTCCCTCGACCTCCAGCCGTGTGGCGGCAGCCCGGGTGAACGTCTCCTCGGCGAAGTCGGCGAACGCGGGCCCTCGCCACACCTCCAGCGCCTCGGCCAGCGGTCCGGCCCGTAGGCGCGGGTCCCCGGCGGTCTTCGCCCGCGCCGCCAGCGCCGCGACCCGGGATCCGCCCGTGGCAGCGGTGGTGGCCGGCCTTCTGCTGGTCGCCTTCCCACAGGTGGCGGGTGAGCTCCATAAGGCGCGGACCCGTGCGGTTGGGGTGGCGCTCGCCGATCCGGTTGAACACCAGCAGGACGGGCGGGTGCGTCCTGTACCGGGACCAGGCGATTGACCCGCGCTGGATGCGCCATCGGTGACCTCTGCGCCCGGGCGACCTCCAGGGCGCCTCCGATGAGTACCCGGTCTCCTGCAAGGCCCCCCGTCCAAGGCATCCACCCGCTCGCCTCGCCCGGCCGCCGGACCTGCTCCGGCACGATGCTCACCGTGATGCGGGCTGGCCATGCCGTACTCGCGCTGGTTCAGGGCATCCTGGTCACGCGCGTGACGATGTATCCGGTTAGGGTGGCCGGCGCAATCGAAGTACTCCCGGGGAATGAAACTTGACCACTCAGCAAGGCCCACGATCGGTGCGTTCCGCCGTCTCCGCGCCAGTCACACTCGCGCTCGCGCTCACGGGCCAAGGACGACCGGGCATGGTCGAGGACCCGGTCATCGGCCTTATGCGGATCCTGCGCACGGCGCTCGGTCTGGGGGCCACGTTGTGGCTGGTGTTCGCCTATCCCCTGAAGACGGGGCGCGAGGACTTCGTCCTCGGCAAGCTGGAAGACCTCTTGCTCGGGTGCGCGATCGTGCTGGTGGCCGGGGTCGTGGGGGTTGCCGCCTTCATCCTCGGTGCCCGTGCCCCCTTGGGTCGCCTGTACGCGTCCCGACTTATATGGCCGCTGCGCGCGTTGGGCGTGATCTTCCTGGGGGCGGGCACAGCCTGGCTGATGCTGGCTTTCCTGCGCGGGGACATTCCGGTGGGGCAGTGGCTGGGCGGGCATGACATCACGTTCGGCCTGTTCGGGAAGATCGGCGGCACGATCATCAGCGGCCTCGTCTTCACCGTGATCCTCATCGTGGGTGGCGTCGCGTGTGCCGTCGGTCTCGTCGCGGCGCTGTGCTTCACGCTGTTCGCCCTTGTCACCGGCCTCAACTCGTGCTTCCGCACCGCCGATGTGCACGAGCTGCTGCCCGCGTTCATCTCGCCCCTGCTCGTGTGGTCGCTCGCCGTGCTCCAGTTCTTCGACGACGCCGACGTGGCCGCCCCTGCGGCCGTTCTCACCGCCTTCCTCCTCGGCGGACCCGTGTCCGTGACGGCCCTGTCCGTGTGGGAGGTACGGCGTCTGCGAAGCCGGTACGGAATCACCCTCCGCTCCGCGCTGGGCCGCTGAACGCAGGCCCCCTCGGCAAGGCGACGGCCACGACCAACTCCACCATCCGGGAGGGCGCGGCCGGTCGGGAGACCCGGCTGTCGCGGCTGAGGCCGCACCGGCTCGGCCGGCCCAGGCGTTCGCGCCCAGCAGGCGTGCGTAGCGGCCCCCGGGCCCGAAGGCGGGCCCGCCCACGATCACGGGGGTGCCGACGGCCTGGCAGGCGGTGACGGTCGCGTGGGCGGCAGGCAGGCGGGTCGCGAGGGAGCCGGAGAGCGCCACGGCGTCCGGGCCGGTACGGTGCAGGTGCGCGACGAGGTGCGGGGCGGTCACCTGGGCCCCGAGGTAGTCGATGCGCCAGCCCCTGATCCGCAGTACCTCGGCCAGGAGCCGGGCGGGCAGGGCGTGCCATTCGCCGTCCACGCAGGCCACGGTGATCCGGCCGCGGGTAGGTGCCGGGGTCCCCCGGGGGTGCAGGGCGACGGCGGCGACGGCCCGGTTGTTGATGGCCGTCGCGGCGTGCTCCTGGGCGACGGTGATGCGGTTCGCCGCCCACTCCCGGCCGACGGCGTCCCTGCACGGGGGCGATGACGTCGAGGAGGACGTCCTCTGCGCTCATGCCCGCGTCGAGGGCGCGGAGCAGCGTGGCGACCGTGGCGCCCTCGTCGAACGCCAGCACCGACTCCCACACCCGTGCGCGCAGTTCACGGACCGGCGGGGCGGACGTCACGGACGTGCTCACGCGGTGAACCGTCCGCGGGTGTGGCCGTCCACGGCGCTGAGGTGGTTGGTGCGCGGGGCCGAGATGACGATGACGGCCATGTCGTCGTGGCGGCCCGTCCCGACCCACTGGGAGGTGAGCATCTGCACGTGCTCCACCACGGCCTCGGCGGGCATCGCCGCGCACTCCGACAGGGCGCGGCGCAGCCGCTCCTCCCCGAACATCGCTCCGCCCATGGGTCCTCCCCGTGCCTCGCTGATCCCGTCGGTGTACAGGACGCAGGTGTCGCCGGGTGCGAGCGTCACCCGGGCCGTCTCCGTGGTGATCCGGGGCGGCGCCCCGACCAGCGTCCCCTTGGTGTCGGCCTCCTCGACCCGGCCGTCGGAGCGCAGGATCAGCGGGGCGGGGTGCCCGGCGCTCGTCAGGCGCAGCCGCACCGCGTTGCCGTCACGGGCCGTGGAGGCCAGCACCATGGTGGCGAAGCGGGCGTTCTCGGAGTTCAGCAGCGAGGTGTTGAGCAGGCTGGAGCATGCGGTGGCGGTCGTCGGCCATCGGCAGGAGGGCGTGCAGGGTGTTGCGGATCTTGCCGGTCATCACGGCCGCTTCCAGACCCTTGCCGCACACGTCCCCGAGGACGACCAGGGAGGATGACGGAGCGTCACCGGCGCACGGTGGCACACCCCAGCGTCACGAAAATCTTGCCAGGGCCAGATGGGCTGTGGCGGATATTTCGTGACGATCACGGCGGCTGAGCGAGGACAAGGGTCCGCAACGGAGTGAAGGAGGCGCGGCCGTACGGCCGACGTTTGAGGAGATGGCTTGAGCGGCACGACGGTCGGTCTGGCCAATGCCCTTGATCCGAGAGATAGGAGCAGCTCCCTATCGCCGTTCTTGACGGTAGTCGTGGGTGTGAGAATGGGGACCCCTTCAGACGCTGTCCCGGCGTTGTCATCGCCCGTGTCCGGCCCTATCTGTTCGGAGACGCCAGATCGAGGCAGGAGCACCTTGACTACTACGAACCGCTGGCACCTGCAAGGCTCTGCTGTTCACGCCTATTCCGGTGAGGAAGCTCGACAGCTGCTTCGAAGTCGGTGGGACTGGGGGAGCCAGGAGACGTGGTTCGAGAATGACGCGGGGCGGCTCTTGGTCGTGGTCACCAACGGCGAACGCGCGATGGTCGTGTCGCTTGACGGGAAGGACGACCCTGGTGAGCATCTCGTCGATCCGCGCGGCAAAGGCTCCTCTGGCGGCTACGTGCTGTCCAACGGGCAGGTCGACAGCTACCCCGACCGGGACACTGTCGCCTTCGATGTCGCTGGCCATGCCGTGGCGTACTTCATCGAGCATGGCACCTGGCCCGCCGAGGTGATCGTTGAAGGCGACTGCGGTGAATGACCGCACCTGATGTGACTTTGGAGTCGACTGTGGCCGATAGTTCGTGACGGTGAGTTCTAAACATCCTGTACAGCCAGCGTTGTCCGTTCCTCAACATGCTGTTCGTGGGGGACGAACAGCGGTTCTGGGACTTGGTGTGGCCTGACGTCGACGGGGTCGTCGTGGACGGTGTGGAGGTGGTCGAGGACACCGTCAGGATCGATGTGCATGCTGGGCAGCGGGCGGTGACGTGCCCGGCGTGCGCTGTGTCGGCCTCGCGTCTCCACAGCACGTACAGACGGCGGTTGGCGGACCGCCCGATCGGGGGCCGACGGGTGGTTCTCCGGCTGATGGTCCGCCGGTTCTTCTGCGACAACGCCGCCTGCAAGCGCCGGACCCTTGCGGAGCAGGTGGAACACCTGACGACGCCGTACCAGCGACGGACCGTGGCCGTGGCGCGGATGGTGCAGGCGATCGGGCTGGCCGTCGGTGGCCGGGCCGGCGCCCGGCTCGCCGGCTACCTGCCGGTGAGGGCGAGCCGCGACGTGATCGTGAGGGAAGTCCGTCGGCTCCCCGACCCACCATCCGGCCAGGTCACGGTGCTGGGGATCGACGAGTTCGCGTTCCGCGGGGGCGCCACCTACGGCACCGTGCTGTTCGACGTCGAAACGCGGCGGCCGATCGATCTGCTGCCCGACCGCACTGCGGACACGGTGGCCGCCTGGCTCGCCGACCACCCCGACATCAAGGTGATCTGCCGGGACCGGTGCAGCACGTTCAGCCAGGCCGCGGCCCGCGCGGCACCCGATGCGATCGAGGTTGCAGATCGCTGGCATTTGCTGCACTCGCTCGCCCGTGCCGTCGAACGAACGGCGCACCAGCACCGCGCCTGCCTGCGCAAAGACGCCGAGATCAACGATCTGGACCAGCACCAGGAGCCGTCCGCCCCCGAGGCCCTGGCGGCGCTGATCGGGCCCCCGGAGCCGAACGATCCACCGGACGGCCAGCTCCTGGCACGCGTCCGTCAGTGGCACATCGACATCCACCAGCTGCGCGAACGTGGCTGGACCATCAGCGCGATCGCCGACCGCCTGGGCCGCGACCGCAAGACGGTGCGCGCCACTACCTCACCACCGACCTCGACCAGATCCTCGCCTCGGCCCGCGAACCCCGTCCCAACGGCCACATCAACCGCTTCAAGCCCTACCTGCAACAGCGCTTCCGTGGCGGCGCCACCAACGCCGCTGCCCTGTGCCGCGAGATCCGCGAACGCGGCTACCGCGGCAGCCGCGTCGTGGTCACCAAGTACATCGCGACCCTCCGCGCCGGCACTGCTGCCCCCGAACCACCGCAGCCGATTCCCAGTCCCCGCCGGATCACGACCTGGATCATGCGCCGCCCCGAGACCCTCACCGACAGCCAGCGTGAACACCTCGAACGCATCCTGGCCGCCTGCCCCGACCTCGCCACCGCCCGGGACCTCGCCCATGAGTTCAGCACCATCGCCCGCGAACGCCGCGGCAACGACCTCACAAGCTGGATGGCCCGTGCCCTCGACCACGGGCCCCAGCCTGTCCAGGGCTTCGCCGCCTTCCTCCAGAACAACTGGGACGCCGTCGTCAATGGCCTCACACTGAACTGGAGCTCCGGCGCCGTCGAAGGCCAGGTCACACGGATCAAGCTGATCAAGCGCCGGTCATACGGCCGAGCTTCCTTCGCCCTCTTGCGGACCCTTGTCCTCGCTCAGCCGCCGTGATCGTCACGAAATTTCCGCCACAGCTACTTTCCAAGGAGTCTCATCACCAGGCCGCGACCGCGCCGCAGTCGAACTGCGGGTGGACGTCCGTGCCGGCCACCGGGCCGGTGAAGTCGGATTGCCTACGGCGCCAGTTCACCACCGCGGCCCGGCCCACCCCGGCGACCCGCGCCACCCCCGCCAGCAGCCCCCGTCCTGCCCCGCAACGACCGGGTCGAGGGCGGCGAGCGGGGAACGGCTCCCCGGCCGGGGGGGGGGGGGGGGGGGGGGAGGGGGGGGGGGGGGGGGGAACCCCCAAAAAAAGAACCCCCCGGGGGTCTGTCGGGGGGGACCCTTCCCCCCCCCCCGGAGAGGCGA
>NZ_JBWKEZ010000043.1:62948-74911 GCF_056434525.1 Streptomyces sp. NPDC044002 | reverse complement strand
CTCAAACGCCGGCGGGGCTGTCCATAGCCCCGCCGGCGTTTGAGGCGCGGGTCCGGGCAGCGCCCGGGGAACGGTGGAAGGGCGGGTAGGGGACCTCGCCCCGCGCAGCGGCACAGCCAGCCGCACACGTCCACCGGCCCCGGCCGCGGGAACCGCCCCGCCCCGGGCAGCGAAGGGCGGCGTGCCAAGCTGAAGGGGTGAGTGACAGTGCCGAGACCGTCGACCGGGCCTTCGCGGCCGCCCTCTACGCCCAGGACGACGCCGGGCTCGACGTAGGGGCGTCCGTGCTCGCCGCCGACGGCGCGGCGTGGGGCGCGGTCGGGCGGGAGCTGCTCGCGCGCGGGGAGGCGTACGTGCGGCAGGCGTGGGAGCGGGGCTGGCAGCCCGCCGACGTGCTGCGGCTGGTCCGGCGGGACCTGGACGCCGTGCACCTCGCCGTCGCCGGGGACGTGATCGCCGCCGAGGCCCGCCGGTACGCCCGGCTGCCCGAGCGGTGGGGCGCGGCGGAGGTGTGGTGGCCGGCGGACGAGGAGTACGCCGAGGGGCTCGCGCGCCGCGAGCGGGCGGACCGGTTCACCCTGGCCACCGCCGTCCTGGAGCTGTTCCGGCTGCTGGTCCGGCTGCCGTCGATCGAGCCGGTGGGCCCGGTGCCCGGGGACCCCGCCGGGGACCTCGCGGAGCACGCGCACATCGAGCCCCGCATGCTCGGCCGCATCCGGGCGCTGCTCGCGAAGGCCGAGGCGACGACCTACCCCGAGGAGGCCGAGGCGCTCAGCGCCAAGGCGCAGGAGCTGATGGCCCGGCACACGGTGGACGAGGCGCTGCTCGCGGTGCGCGGCGGCGGTCCCGCGCAGGTGCCCGGCGCCTGCCGGATCGGGGTCGAGCCCCCGTACGAGGAGGCCAAGGCGGTGCTGCTGGACGCGGTGGCCACCGCCAACCGCTGCCGGGCGGTGTGGAACAGCGCCTTCGAGTTCTCCACCGTCGTGGGGTTCGAGAGCGATCTGGAGGCCGTCGAGCTGCTGTACACCTCGCTGCTCGTGCAGGGCACGGCCGCCATGACCCGGGCGGAGGCCGCCCAGCGGGCCGGCGGGCGCAAGCGGACCAAGACCTTCCGGCAGTCCTTCCTGCTGGCCTACGCCAGCCGGCTCGGCCGCCGGCTCGCGGAGACCGCCGAGCACACCGCCACCGAGGCCCCCGACTACCTGCCGGCCCTGGTGGCCCGGGACGTGGCGGTCGGCGCGCGGGCCGACGAGATGTTCCCCCGGACCACGACCACCCGGCTGCGCGGCGCCACCGACCACGCGGGCTGGGAGGACGGCACGGCGGCGGCCGACGCCGCCCACGTCGGCGGGCGGCGCCCCTCCCTGCCCTGAACGCCCTAGACGGTGTCCTCCGCGCGCATGGCCCGCGCCTCCGACTTGAGGATGCGGGCCGACCTGCCCAGTGAACGGGCCATGTCCGGCAGCCTCTTCGAGCCGAAGACCAGCAGGGCGACCGCCAGGACGATGATCACGTGCCAGGGTTCCAGGCCGTTGCGGAGCATTCCGTGCCACCTTTCGGACTTTGGGACTTTCCGACTTTCGGATGATGGTCGATCGACGGTGCGGCCCCATCGAACAGGGCCGCACGGGTGGTGCACAACTCTGAATAAAAGCTGAAAAGAGTGACGAACGGATACGCTCGACGCCATGAGCTGGCTCCGCGCGCTGAAGGACACCGCGCGCGCGGGCATGACGGTCGAGCGGGCCCGCCTGGAACCCCTGGTCGCCCTCCGGGCCGCCGCCGGGCTCGCGATCGTCATCGCGGCGGGGCTGGCCCTCCTCGGGCCGGGCGCGGCGGCCAGTTCCGCGTTCGGGGCCTTCATGGCCGCCATCGCCACCTTCCAGCAGAGCTGGCGCCCCCGCCCCGTGCTCGCCCTCGCCTCCGGGCTGACCCTGGCCGTCTCCACCTTCGCCGGGTACCTGGTCGGCTCCGCCCACATCGGGCTGTTCCTGCCGATGCTCGCCGTCTGGACCTTCGCGGCGGGGCTGATGTGGGCGGCCGGGCCCACCGCCGGGATCATCGCCTCCGGCAACGTCGCGATCATGCTGGTCACCGTCACCCTGCCGACCTCCGTCCCGCAGGCCGCCGGGCACGCCGCGGTGATCGCCGCCGGCGGGGTGGTGCAGGCCCTGCTCATCGTGCTGTTCCCGGTCCGCCGCTGGGGTGCCCAGCGCGACGCCCTGGCCGACGCCCTCGCCGCCGAGGCCGACTACGCCCGCCGGCTGCGGCACGACCCCGTCAGCTCCTTCGACCCGGAGCCGCTGATGAAGGCCCGGGACGCCGCCGCCGTCACCGTCCGGCAGGCCCGGCGGCGGCCCGCCGAGCTGCACGGGGCGCGGGGGCTCGCGGAGCGGGTCCGGCCCGTGCTGGCCTCCCTGGCCGACCCCGCCGTCGGGGCCCCTGCCGAGGGGCCGGCCCGCGAACGGGTCCGGGAGCTGCTCGACGCCGCCGGGGCGGTGCTGGACGCCGCCGCGCACGCCATCCGTCACGGGGACCCCGTACGCCTGCCCGCGCCGGCGCTGGCCGTGCTGAAGGCGCCCGACCTGCCGGAGGTGTTCACCGGCGCGCCGCTGCGGGCCGCGCGCAGGCTCGCCGCCCTGCTGGACGACGTACTGGAGACGGCCGAACCGGGCTCCGGGCGCACCGCAGACCCCGCCGAGGCCATGCTGCGGCCCACCGTGCCCGCCCTGGTGCCGCTGGCGCTGAAGGCCGTACGGGCCGAGCTGCGGCCCGGCTCGCCCGTGCTGCGGCACGCCGTGCGGGTGACGGCGGCGGCGTGCGCGGGGTACCTCGTCGGGCACGCGCTGCCGTTCGGGCACGCCTACTGGGCGCCGATGGCCTCGGTGATGGTGATGCGGCCCGACTTCACCCAGACCTGGTCCCGGGCCGTCGCCCGCTTCGGCGGCACCCTGGTCGGGGTGGGCGCGGCCACGGCGGTCGTGCAGCTGGCGCAGCCGGGGATGTACCTGTCGGGGCTGCTGGCCGTCGTCAGCGCGGGCCTGATGTACGTGCTGATGCGCACCGGGTACGCCGTCACGCAGGTCTTCGTCTCCGCGTACGTGGTCTTCCTGCTCGGCATGGGCGGCGTCCGCTGGGACCAGACGGTGCCCGACCGGATCGCCCTCACCCTCGTCGGCGGGGTCCTCGCGATGCTGGCGTACGCCGTCTACCCGGCCTGGGAGACCCCGCGGCTGCGCACCCGCCTCGCCGACTGGCTCGCCGCCGACGGGCGGTACGCGGCCGCCGTGCTCGGGCAGTACGCCGACCCGGCCGGAGCCCGGCGCGCGGACGTGCGGGAGGCGCTGCTGGAGGCCCGGGACGCCCGCATCGCCTGGCAGGAGGCCCTCGCGCGGGCGGAGGGGGAGCCGGTGCGCCACCGGGGGCTGTCCCGGGCGGCCGCCGAGGGCGCGGGGGACGCGCT
Source organism: Streptomyces sp. NPDC044002 (assembly GCF_056434525.1). Classification (NCBI taxonomy): domain Bacteria; kingdom Bacillati; phylum Actinomycetota; class Actinomycetes; order Kitasatosporales; family Streptomycetaceae; genus Streptomyces; species Streptomyces sp. NPDC044002. The sequence continues at coordinate 71,448 of NZ_JBWKEZ010000043.1, read as the reverse complement.
GGCGGCGCTGGGCCGGGGCGCGATGCTGCTGGAGGCCCACCTCCCCGACCGCGACCGCGACCCGGTGCCGGGGGCCGCGGAGCTGGCGCGGGCGGTGCGGGAGGCGACCGGGGCGGGGGCGAAGGCGGTCCGGGAGCGCCGGGTCCCGCGGTGGGACGGGGTCCGCGAGCTGCTGGCCGGCTGGGAGGCCCCCGGCCCGGACGTCCTGCGCGGGGCCGCCGGGCAGCTGCTGGAGTCGCTCGACGAGGTGTCGGAGGCGCTGCGCCCCTGACCAGGGCCCCTGTGCCGGTGAAGCGGAGCGCCGGGGTCCTGAGCCGGCGCCCATGGTGATCAACAGTGATGGGCGGAACACCGCGCGTGCACGTGCATCTGCCCATGCATGCAGTGGTGAACACAGCTATGATCCGGTGCAGTTGACATCTGCACTATCGGGGGCTTCCTGTGGACCACGCGTACAACGGGATGGCAGCTGCAGAACTCACTTCCCTGTACCAGCTGACCTGGCAGAAGAGCAGACACAGCAACTCGCAGGGATCCTGCGTGGAGTTCGCCAGACTGCCCGGGGGCGACGTCGCCATGCGCAACTCGCGCTTTCCCGACGGACCGGCGCTCGTCTACACGCCGGCCGAGATAGAGGCGCTGCTGGCGGGCGTCAAGGACGGCGAGTTCGACCACCTGGTCGGCTGACGGAACGGCGCAAAGATCACGCCATGCACGTGCACCGGCCGGGACCGATCGCAGTGATCGGTCCCGGCCGGTGGTCCGAAAAAGCGCCCCGCGGGCGTGCCGCACGGCGGGTGCGGCTCCGGAGCATCAGTCCTGGAAGTCCTGGAGCATGAACAGCGCCCAGACCACCTTGCCGGTGAGCCGCCCCGCGAGCGGGTGCCAGCCCCAGCTGTCGCTGTAGGCGTCCACCAGGAACAGCCCCCGCCCCGACTCCAGGTCGCAGTTCTCGTCCGTGCGCTCCGGCGCGAAGGATCCGCCCGGCCGGTCCTCGCTGGGGTCCCGCACCGCGCACACCAGCCGCGTGCTCCACCGCATCAGGTGCAGCCGTACCGCCGCCTCCGGCTCGCCGGACGGCCGCGCCTCGTCGGGCAGGGCGTGGCGCAGGGCGTTGGTGACGAGCTCGGAGACGACGAGGGAGACGTCGTCGAAGCGGTTGTCCAGACCCCACTGGGAGAGGGTCGACCTGGTGAAGTGGCGGGCGCCGCGCACCGCGTCGAAACGGGCGGGCAGGGCGCAGGAGGCGGATCCGGAGACAGCCGTGGGGTCGACCGGGGGCAGCCCCTGCCGTAACGGCTCGAGCATGACCGATCCATTCGTCCCCATGCGAGGCACTCCCGGGATTCGCGGACGAAGCGGGCGGCTTTGTCCAAAGAGAACTGCGGGGTGGGTCCCGCGCCGGCGCGAAGAGCACGCAGGTGCGCGGCACCATCGTTCCGAATGCCGAAGCCGGATGCAAGGGCAGATGCACGTGCACGCGCCCGACCCGTCCACTCCCGTGACGGTTCTTGCTCATTTCTTCCTACGCATACTTACGGACTTCTTTTCCGGGACGCCGGATTCCGTTACAGAACGAGTACGGGCCGATGCGTTTTGGTGGCAGACTGCGGCACCGGGGTACGGGGGCTCCGACGAGGCACGCGCACACCACGCGCACACCATTGCGATGGGGAGGGCAGGACTAGTGACCGCAGAAGCCAGCGGTTCTGTGGTGCGCCGCATCCTCCTGGGCTCACAGCTCAGGCGACTCCGAGAATCCCGCGGCATCACCCGTGAGGCGGCCGGCTACTCGATCCGCGCATCCGAATCGAAGATCAGCCGCTTGGAGTTGGGAAGGGTGAGCTTCAAGGCCAGGGACGTGGAGGACCTCCTCACGCTCTACGGGGTCACCGACGGCACCGAGCGGGAGTCCCTGCTCGGCCTGGTCCGAGAGGCCAACGCGGCGGGCTGGTGGCACAGCTACGGCGACGTGCTGCCCGGGTGGTTCCAGACGTACGTCGGACTGGAGGGGGCGGCCTCCCTCATCCGCATCTACGAGGTCCAGTTCGTCCACGGCCTGCTCCAGACCGAGGCGTACGCCCAGGCCGTCGTGCGCCGCGGCATGCCCGGCGCGAGCGCCGCCGAGATCGACCGCCGCGTCGCGCTGCGCCTGGAGCGCCAGAAGGTGCTGGTCTCCGAGAACGCCCCCGTCTTCCACGCCGTCCTCGACGAGGCCGCGCTGCGCCGCCCGTACGGCGACCGGGACGTGATGCGCGGTCAGCTCGAGCACCTCATCGAGATCAGTCAGCGGCCCAACGTGCGGCTCCAGGTGATGCCCTTCTCCTTCGGCGGGCACGCGGGCGAGAGCGGAGCCTTCACCCTGCTGCGCTTCCCCGAGTCCGACCTCCAGGACATCGTCTATCTGGAGCAGCTGACCAGTGCGCTCTACCTGGACAAAGAAGAAGAAGTGGCCCAGTACGCGCGGGCGATGGAGCGGCTCCAGGCCGACTGCCCGGACCCGGGACAGACCCGCGATCTCCTGCGCGGACTCCTCCAACTGTCCTGAACCGCACGTACTATGACGTCTGATCAGTGCATGAAGATGACCGATCGGTCTCCGGTGCAGCGCAAGGGTGCGCGCTCGCAGTAAGGGATGGCATGTCCATATTCACCGACCTGGCTCACCAGTACATCGACGGCGAATGGCTGGCCGGCACCGGTTCGTGGGACATCATCGACGTCAACCCGTACAACGGGGAGAAGCTCGCGGCGGTCACCGTGGCCACCGTCGAGCAGGTCGACCGGGCCTACCGTGCCGCCGAGCGGGCCCAGCGCGACTGGGCGGCCACCGGACCCTACGCGAGACGCACCGTCCTGGAGCGCGCCCTGCGGATCACGGAGGAGCGCCACAAGGAGATCGTCGAGGCGATGATCGACGAACTCGGCGGGACCCGTCCCAAGGCCGAGTACGAGGTCCACCTCGCGATGGAGTTCCTGCGCGAGGCGGTCCAGCTCGCCGTCCGCCCCGAGGGCCGCATCCTGCCCTCGACCGTCCCCGGCAAGGAGAACCGGGTCCAGCGCCTCCCGGTCGGCGTGGTGGCGGTGATCAGCCCCTTCAACTTCCCCTTCCTGGTGACCCTGAAGTCGGTCGCCCCGGCGCTGGCGCTGGGCAACGCGGTCGTGATCAAGCCCAACCAGAACGCCCCGGTGGCCGGCGGCGGGATCATCGCCAAGATCTTCGAGGACGCGGGCCTGCCGGCCGGACTGCTGAACGTGCTGGTCACGGACATCGCGGAGATAGGCGACGCGATCCTGACCCACCCCGTCCCCAAGGTCATCTCCTTCGCCGGCTCCGACCGCACCGGCCGCCACGTCGGCTCGGTCGCCGCCCGCCACTTCAAGCGCACCGTCCTCGAACTGAGCGGCAACAGCGCCCTCGTCGTCCTCGACGACGCCGACGTCGACTACGCGGTGGACGCGGCCGTCTTCAGCCGCTTCGTCTTCCAGGGCCAGGTCTGCATGGCCGCCAACCGCATCCTCGTCGACGCGGGCGTGGCCGAGGAGTTCACCGAGAAGTTCACCGCCCGCGTGCGCGCCCTGAAGACCGGGGACCCCCGCGAGGCCGACACCCACATCGGCCCGCTCATCAACTCCTTCCAGGCGGACGCGCTCACCGCGCTCGTGGACCGCGCCGTGGAGTCCGGGGCGCGGGCGCTCGTACGGGGATCTACGCGCGGCAACCTCGTCGAGCCGACCGTCCTCACCGACCTCCCCGAGGACTCCCCGCTGCTGGGGCAGGAGATCTTCGGGCCGGTCGCCCTGCTGGTGGTCTTCGACGGGGAGGAGGAGGCCGTACGCCTGGCCAACGCGACCCCGTACGGGCTCAGCGGCGCGGTGCACACCCGCGACGTGGAGCGCGGCGTCCGCTTCGCCCGGCGCGTCGAGACCGGCATGTTCCACGTCAACGACTCCACCATCGGGGACGAGCCCCTCACGGCCTTCGGCGGCGAGAAGGCCTCCGGGCTGGGCCGGCTGGGCGGCGAGGCCACCGTGGAGGCCTTCACCACCCAGAAGTGGATCTCGGTCCAGCACGGCCGGACCCAGTTCCCGTTCTGATCCCCGCCATCCCGTGCGGAGTTGCGGACAGCACCTGACCGCAAGCCTCCGTAGCGTGTTCCTTGTCAGCGGGAGGGAGAGCCCCCGCACACGGGACGAAGAGGTGGATGGTCATGGCACAGATTTCCGGTGAGGTCCTGGGCGACGAGCGCGGCACCCTGCTCGCCTTCATCGAGTCCCAGCGCACCGCGATGCGCGAGGCGGTGGCGGGGCTGACCGAGGAGCAGGCCGCGAGCCGCCCGAGCGCCAGCGAGCTGTCCCTGTCCGGCCTGCTCAAGCACGTGGCCGAGGTGGAGCTGGGCTGGCTGCGGATGGCGCAGCAGCGGGACAACGAGATCGCCGCCGCCCGGCAGGACTACTCCGAGGGCTTCCGGCTGACCGGCGAGGAGACCGTCCCGGCCGTACAGGCCTTCTGGGACGGGGTCACCGAGGAGCTGACCGCCTTCGTCGCGGACCTGCCCAGCCTGGACGAGACCTTCCCGCTGCCGCCGGCGCCGTGGTTCCCCGAGAACGGCAAGGTCTCCATGCGCTGGATGCTCCTGCACCTGATCGAGGAGTTCGCCCGGCACGCGGGCCACGCGGACGTCATCCGGGAGTCCCTGGACGGCACCAAGGCGATGGGCTGACCGCCGGCCCGGGACGGGGGCTTGCACCTCACGTGGCGTGAGGAACCACAGTGGGGGCGTACCCAACCGGAAGGAGCGGAAGGCAATGGGCTACTCCGTGGGCCAGGTCGCCGGTTTCGCCGGAGTCACGGTGCGCACCCTGCACCACTACGACGAGATCGGGCTGCTCTCCCCGAGCGGCCGCAGCGGCGCGGGACACCGGCGTTACGACGACGCCGACCTGGACCGGCTGCAGCGGATCCTGTTCTACCGGGAGCTCGGCTTCCCGCTCGACGAGGTCGCGGTCCTGCTGGACGATCCGCACTCGGACCCGAGGGAGCACCTGCGCCGGCAGCACGCCCTCCTGTCCGAGCGGATCGCCCGGCTCCAGCAGATGGCCAAGGCCGTTGAGCACGCCATGGAGGCGAACAAGATGGGCATCAACCTCACGCCCGAGGAGCGCTTCGAGGTCTTCGGGGACAAGGACCCCGAGCAGTACGCGGAGGAGGCCGAGCAGCGCTGGGGCGGCACGGAGGCCTACGCGGAGTCGCAGCGCAGGGCCGCCGGCTACACCAAGGACGACTGGAAGCGCATCCAGGACGAGTCCGCCGACTGGGGTGCCCGGTACGCGGCGCTGGTGGCGGCGGGCGAGCCGGCGGACGGCGAGGCGGCCATGGACATGGCCGAGGAGCACCGCCTGCACATCGGGCGGTGGTACTACGACTGCCCGTACGAGATGCACACCTGCCTCGGCGACATGTACGTCGCGGACGAGCGCTTCAAGGCGTACTACGACTCCATGGGTCCCGGCGTCGCCGAGCACCTGCGGGACGCGATCACGGCGAACGCCGTGCGCAAGGTGTAGCCGCCCGTAGCAAGGCGTAGCGGAACCTCCGCCCGTCCCGCCCCCTCCGGTACCTGGAACCCGGTGGGGGCGGTGTGCGTTCATAATTGAGACCGCCTGCCAAGTCTCGTCCCCCACCGCAGACGTCCCCCTGATCCAGGAGAGCCCGGAAACGTGGAACCCCTCTACACGCTTGCCCTCGGCCCCCAATGGCTGTCCCCCGAGTACCTGATCGGGCACTTCGGCCTGGTCGGCATCCTGGTCATCGTCTTCGCGGAATCGGGCTTCTTCGCGTTCCTGCCCGGCGACTCCCTGCTGTTCACGGCGGGCCTGTTCGTCGCCAGCGGCGACATCAGCCAGCCGCTGTGGCTGGTCTGCACGATGATCGCGGCCTCCGCGATCCTCGGTGACCAGGTGGGCTACCTGCTCGGCAAGTTCTTCGGCCCGAAGCTCTTCAACCGGCCGAACAGCAAGGTCTTCAAGAAGGAGAACCTGGACGCCGCGCACGACTTCATGGAGAAGCACGGCCCCAAGGCGATCGTGCTGGCCCGCTTCGTGCCGATCATCCGCACGTTCGCGCCCATGGTGGCCGGCGCGAGCGCCATGAAGTACCGGACCTTCCTGACCTTCAACGTGGTCGGCGGCATCCTCTGGGGCGCGGGCGTCACCGTCCTCGGCTACCAGCTGGGCCAGTTCGAGGTCATCAAGAAGAACGTCGAGCCGATCTTCATCGGCATCGTGCTGATCTCGGTGATCCCGGTGATCTTCGAGGTGCTGAAGGCCCGCAAGACCAAGAAGGCCGAGGCGGCCGCCGGCCCGGCGCAGCCCGGTTACCCGCAGCCCGGCTACCCGCAGCAGGACCAGCAGCAGCAGCCGCCGGCCCCCGGCCAGCGCGGCCGCCACGCCAAGCGCTGAGGCCCCGGCCCCCGAACCCCCCGTACGCCCCGGAGACGGCCCGTCCCCGGGGCGTACGCGTACCCGTCAGAAGCCGCGGGTGCGCTTCGCCGCCGCCCGGCGCCTGGCCGCGCTGCGCGCGCCCGGGATCCGCATGAAGAGCCGTGAGCTCTCGGAGCCGAGGTTCACTCCGATCGCGATCGCGAGCGCGATGGCGGCAGCGTTGACGAGCGAGGCGAGCCCCGCGTCGAGCCGGTTCTCGGCGATCGAGAGCAGCCCGTAGTACGTGGCCGAACCCGGCAGCAGCGGCCCGATCGCGGCCGTCACGTACGGCAGGGCGGAGGCGAACCGGTAGCGCGAGAAGAGCTGGCCGAACAGGCCGACCAGGCCGGCCGCGATGGCCGTCGACGGCACCGGCGGCAGCTCGGCGGCGCGCAGCGCGCCGAAGGTCACCCAGGCGACCCCGCCGTTGAGGGTCACGATCCACACCGTGGAGCGCTCCTGCTGGAGCAGGATCGCGAACGTGAACACCAGGACCATCGAGGCGAGGATCTGGAGCACCGGGCGGTGCGGGATCTGGAGGACCTCGTCCGGGTTCGGCGAGGCGCCGAACTGGAGGCCGACGTAGATCACCACCAGGACGCCGACGATGATCCCGATGAAGAGGTACATCACCTCCAGCAGGCGGGCGGAGGCGGTGATGTAGTAGCCGGTCAGCCCGTCCTGCACGGCGGCGACCAGGGCCCGCCCGGGCAGCAGCGCGAACAGCCCGCCGGTGATCACGGCGGAGGCGCGGACGTCGAACTCGGCGATCTTCAGGGCCACGCCGATGGCGGCCGGCGGCATCGCGGCGACGACGAACTGGTAGAACTCGGGCAGCCCGCGGTCGGCGAAGTACCAGGCCAGGCGGTCGCCGAGGACGGCGCCGAGGGCGGCGCAGAAGAAGACGGTCACCCCGCCGCCGACCAGCGTGGAGGCGGCCCCCGCGAGCAGTCCGGCGGCGGCGGTGAGCACCCAGGTGGGGTACGGGTGGCGGTTGCGCCGGATCACGGCGAGCCGGCGGTAGGCCTCCTCCAGGGAGACGTCGACCTCGGGCGCGCTGATGTCGTCGACCAGCCGGAAGACGGCGGCGAGGCGGGTGTAGTCGGTGCCGCGGCGGCGCACGGTGCGGTTCGCGGAGACCGGGTCGCCGACCAGGGAGGGCTGGTGGGTGATGGACAGCAGGGTGAAGGTGACGGTGGGCTCGCAGCGGTCGAGCCCGTAGGAGCGCGCCACCGCGAACATCGCGGCCTCCACGTCCTCGGCGCCCTCGCCGCCCGCCAGCAGCAGCTCGCCGATGCGCAGGGTCAGGTCGAGCACGCGGCCCACGGCGGGGCCGGACTCGCTCTGCCGCTGGACCGGCTCGGGGACCGGCCGGACGTCCACCGGCATGCGCAGCATCGTGCGCATCCGGTCCTGCCAGGGGGAGGAGGCGGGGAAGCCGGGGGCCGGGAGGGGGGTGTAGGCGGGCGGGGACTGGCTGGCGCTGTAGGTGGCCGGGGCGGCGAAGGCGGAACCCTCCGCCTCGGCGGGGGGCGGGGTGGCGCCCTCCGGCAGGGCGAACTCGGAGGTGGGCTGGTCCTCGACCGGAACCTCGGGCTCCATCCCGGGCGGGGGAGTGAACGCGCTGCGCGCCTCGTCGGACTTCGGCTTCCGGTCCTCGGGACCGGGCCCTTCGGCCTCCGCCACGCATCCTCCCACCCTTGATCACCTGGCGGTATCAGTATGCGGAATCGTTTCGTCCGTGGCGAAGCGAGCCCTTGCCGGCGCCGGCCCCGGACCCCGGTCCTCAAACGCCGGACGGGCTGGATATATCCAGCCCCGCCGGCGTTTGAGGCGTGGGGGTCTGGGGGCGGAGCCCCCAGGAGGGCTCCGGGCGCAGCCCGGGGAACGGGCGAAGGGCGGGTAGGGGACTCGCCCCGCGCAGCGGGACCCGCGGCCGGGAACGCCGCAGCGGGGGGGGGGCCCGTGGGGGGGTGCGCCGCCGTGGTTCGGGGGTCTCGAACGGGGGCTCATGGTG
>NZ_JBWKEZ010000043.1:0-62938 GCF_056434525.1 Streptomyces sp. NPDC044002 | reverse complement strand
GAGGGGGGGGCCCCCGATCAAACAAGGGGGCACCGGGGCAGGAACGGCCGCGGACGGCGCCTCCCTGGGGGGGTCCCCCCCCGCTGCGGTCAGGCGTTACCGAGCGGAGCTCAGTGGTGGCCGCCCTGGGCCTCCAGGCGCTTGAACGAGGCCTCGATCTCGGCCTCGGCCTCGGCGCGGCCGACCCAGTTCGCGCCCTCGACGGACTTGCCCGGCTCCAGGTCCTTGTAGACCTCGAAGAAGTGCTGGATCTCCAGGCGGTCGAACTCGGAGATGTGGTGGATGTCGCGCAGGTGCTCGACGCGCGGGTCCGAGGCCGGCACGCACAGCAGCTTGGCGTCGCCGCCCGCCTCGTCGGTCATGTTGAACATGCCGATCGCGCGGCACTTGATCAGGCAGCCCGGGAAGGTCGGCTCGTCCAGGATGACCAGCGCGTCCAGCGGGTCGCCGTCCTCGCCGAGGGTGTTCTCGACGAAGCCGTAGTCCGTCGGGTAGCTGGTCGAGGTGAAGAGGCGACGGTCCAGACGGATCCGGCCGGTCTCGTGGTCCACCTCGTACTTGTTCCGCGAACCCTTGGGGATCTCGATGGTGACGTCGAACTCCACGTCCTGCTCCTCCATGATCAGCTCCGGCCCAGTGCCGAAGCTTGACTGCTTCGAGACGGCATTTGATTCAAATGCGCGCGCGTCCGGCCCAGCCTTGCGGGTGGGGTGCCATGCTCGCGGCAAGACGCAGTGATTAAGTGTCCCTCACGCATATGTGTGATCGCGAAAGGGGCTGGTCCGAGGTGCCATTGGCCAAGACGTGGCAGCTCATCGCGGGGTCGGCCGTCGCCGGCCTCGCCCTGTCGGCCGCGGTGGTCGCCACCGCGGGTCCTTGGGACTCCGGCCAGCGTAAGGCCGAGCGGGACAGGGCCGCCTCCTGGAGCCGGACGGGTGGTGCAGATCACGCCGCCGGCGGCCTCCCGCAGGCCGCGCCCAGCGCTCCCGGGGTACTGGGCGGCCTCGCCCCGCGCCCGAACGCCGCCGGCGCCGCGCTCGCCGGGGCCCTCGCGCCCCTGCTCGCGGACCCCGCGCTCGGCACCGCGCGCGGGGCCTCGGTGATCGACCTGGCGACGGGCCAGGTGCTCTTCGAGTCCGGGGCGGGCGATCCCATGACCCCGGCCTCCACCATCAAGATCGCCACCGCGAGCGCCGCCCTGGCCGCGCTCGGGCCCGAACACCGGATCCGGACCACCGTGACGCCCGGAGCCGGCCCGGGGGAGATCGTCCTGGTCGGCGGCGGCGACCCGTCCCTCACCGCCAAGAAGAAGAGCCCCGCCGGCTCCGGCGGCAGCCTCGTGGCCCTGGCCGCCGACACCGCCCAGGCCCTCAAGGCCGCCGGCACGGACACGGTGACCCTCGGCTACGACGACTCCCTCTACACCGGACCCGTCCTCCACGCGATCGGCCGCGACGCCAACATCGCTCCCGTCACCGCCCTCACCGCCGACGAGGGCCGCCCCGACGACTCCACCTCCGGGCCCGTGGACCGCTCCCCGGACCCCTCCCTGGACACCGCCCGCTCCTTCGCCGCCCTGCTGCGCGACCGCGGCATCAAGGTGGGCGGCGAACCCGCCAGGGCGAAGGCCCCCGCCGGCGCCCAGCCGCTGGCCACCACCCTCTCCACCCCCCTGGCCGGGCTCGTGGAACGGATGCTGACCCACAGCGACAACGACATCGCCGAGGCCCTCGCCCGCCAGACCGCCCTGGCCACCGGCCGGCCCGCCAGCTTCGAGGGCGGCGAGCAGGCCGTCACCGAGAAGCTGGCCTCCCTCGGCCTCGACCTCAAGGGCACCCGCTTCGCCGACGGCAGCGGCCTCAACCGGGCCGACCGGCTCAGCACCCGCCTCCTGACGGCCCTCCTCGCCAAGGCCGCCGACCCCCGCCACCCCGAGCTGCGGCCGGTCCTCACCGGACTGCCCGTCGCCGGCTTCACCGGCACCCTGCGCAGCCGCAACACCGGCGACTCCCCGGCAGCCGGCCTGGTCCGGGCCAAGACGGGCACCCTCAGCGTGGCGAACGGCCTCGCCGGCACCGTCGTCGACCCGTCCGGGCGGCTCCTCGCCTTCGCCTTCCTCGCCGCGAACACCCCCGACAAGGGCGCCGCCGAGAAGGGCCTCGACAAGCTGGCCGCCGCCGTCGCCGCCACCCCCTGACCCACGGGGGGATCCTCCCCCAGACTCCGTCCGGGGGGACCCCCAACGGCGCCGGTCCACGTACGGTTGACGCATGACGAGCATCGGTGGTGCGGAGATGGTCGACTGGAACCTCGCGGTGGCGACCGCGACCCGGCTGGTCAGGCCGGGTCCGGAAGTCAGCCGCGACGAGGCCCGGGCCGTGGTGGCGGAACTCCGCCGGCACGCCAGGACCTCCGAGGAGCACGTGCGCGCGTTCACCCGGATGATCCCCGAGGGCTCCCCCCTCCCCGACACCCCCGTCCTCGTCGTCGACCGGGCCGGCTGGGTCAAGGCCAACGTCGCGGGCTTCCGCGAACTCCTCGGCCCGCTCCTCGGCAAGATGCAGGACCGCCGCTCCGCCACCCCCGGCGGCGCCGTCATCGGCGCGGTCGGCGGCAAGGTCACCGGCGTCGAGCTGGGCATGCTGCTCAGCTTCCTGGCCTCCCGCGTGCTCGGCCAGTACGAGACCTTCGCGCCCGGCGGCCCCGACCTGCCGGGCGGCGCCGCCACCGGAGGCCGGCTGCTGCTCGTCGCGCCGAACATCGTGCACGTCGAACGCGAGCTGGAGGTGGACCCGCACGACTTCCGGCTCTGGGTCTGCCTGCACGAGGAGACGCACCGCACCCAGTTCACCGCCGTCCCCTGGCTGCGCGCCCACCTGGAGGGCGAGATCCAGACCTTCCTCGGCGCCACCGAGATGGAGCCCGGAGCCGTGCTGGAACGGATCCGCGAGGCCGTCCAGTCCTTCGCCGGAGCCCGGGCCGAAGGCGAACGCGGCGACGAGGGCCCCTCCCTGGTCGAACTCGTCCAGACCCCCGAACAGCGCGAGGTGCTCGCCCGGCTCACCGCCGTGATGTCCCTGCTGGAGGGCCACGCCGACTTCGTCATGGACGGCGTCGGACCCGAGGTCGTCCCCTCCGTCGCCGAGATCCGCGAGAAGTTCCAGCAGCGCCGGGCCAGCGGCGCGGGCCGCCTCGACGCCGCCCTGCGCAAGCTCCTGGGCCTCGACGCCAAGCTGCGCCAGTACCGCGACGGCGAACGCTTCGTACGGGCCGTCGTCGGCCAGGTCGGCATGGACGGCTTCAACCGGGTGTGGACCTCGCCCAACACCCTGCCCACCAAGGCCGAGATCGCCCGCCCCGGGGACTGGGTGGCCCGGGTCCACCGCAAGGGCGGCAAGCACAGCGAGGGGCAGAGCGAAGAAAGGTGAAGCAGGAGGCGTAAACATGTCTCACTGGGGGAAGCAGCATCACCCTTCCGAGGGACCGTGAGCCGTGGAAGGGCGTGCGATGCTCGGGGAACGGCTCGGTTCTGTCACCATCGACGCACTCTGAGTGACATTCCGCATCTCCCCCCGCGCAACACCCGAAGCCTCCGAGCATCCGAACTCCACGAAGGGCACCGGACATGGGTCCCCATCCTGCGGTCGCGGCGATACGCCTGGCGGTCCGCCGCGTACTCCACGACGTCCTCACCGACCTCACCGACATCCCCCGCCCCCGCGCGGCGGGCACCCAGCCCCTCGTCCTCGTCGCCTGCTCCGGCGGCGCGGACTCCATGGCGCTCGCCTCCGCCCTCGCCTTCGAGGCACCCAAGCTCGGCATCCGGGCGGGCGGCATCACCGTCGACCACGGCCTCCAGGTCGGCTCCGACCTGCGCGCCGCGGAGGTCGTGACCCGCATGACCGCGCTCCGCCTCGACCCGGTGGAGTCCGTCGCCGTGCGCGTCGGCCGCGAGGGCGGACCCGAGGCCGCGGCCCGCGACGCCCGCTACGCCGCCCTGGACGAGGCGGCGGACCGGCTCGGGGCCTGCGCCGTGCTGCTCGGACACACCCGTGACGACCAGGCTGAAACCGTCCTGCTGGGCCTCGCCCGCGGCTCCGGCATCCGCTCCCTCTCCGGCATGGCCGAAGTCTCCGGCGGCCCCGGCCGCACCAACCGCTACCGGCGCCCCTTCCTCCAGGTCGACCGGCAGACGGCCCGCAAGGCCTGCATGGTCCAGTCCCTGCCCGTCTGGGACGACCCGCACAACATCGACCCCGCCTACACCCGCTCCCGGCTGCGCCACGAGGGACTGCCCGCCCTGGAGAAGGCGCTCGGCAAGGGAGTCGTGGAAGCGCTCGCCCGCACCGCCCAGCTCTCCCGCGACGACGCCGACGCCCTCGACGCCTGGGCCGCCGACGCCGAGGCGGGCGTGCGCGACGAGGACGGCCGCCTGGAGTGCGCCAAGCTGTACGCGCTGCCCCCGGCCGTCCGCCGCCGGGTGCTGCGCCGGGCCGTGGTCGCGGCGGGCTCCCCCGCCGGCTCGCTCTTCGCACGCCACATCGAGGAAGTCGACCGCCTCATCACGGGATGGCGGGGCCAGGGCGCCATCAACCTGCCCGGCCGCGTCGAGGCCCAGCGGCAGGGTGGCAGACTTGTCATCCGGCAGGGCTGATTGGTGCTGAAGCACGGCTGAGTCCTCCGGGGGCACCCCCGGAGCCCCGGCCGACAACGAAAGTGATGCGGGTGGACGAGAAGGACATGGGCAACGACCTCCAGTCGGTGCTCATCACCAAGGAAGAGATCGACGCGAAGCTGGCCGAGCTGGCCGCGAAGATCGACGCGGAGTACGCGGGCAAGGACCTGCTCATCGTCGGCGTGCTCAAGGGCGCCGTCATGGTGATGGCGGACCTGGCGCGCGCCTTGTCCACCCCTCTCACCATGGACTGGATGGCGGTGTCCTCGTACGGCGCCGGGACCCAGTCCTCGGGCGTGGTGCGGATCCTCAAGGACCTCGACACCGACATCAAGGACAAGCACGTCCTGATCGTCGAGGACATCATCGACTCGGGCCTGACCCTGTCCTGGCTGCTGTCGAACCTCGGCTCCCGCCAGCCGGCCTCCCTGAAGGTCGTCACGCTGCTGCGCAAGCCCGAGGCCGCGAAGGTCGCGATCGACGTCGAGTGGGTCGGCTTCGACATCCCGAACGAGTTCGTCGTCGGCTACGGCCTCGACTACGCGGAGAAGTACCGCAACCTGCCGTTCGTCGGCACGCTCGCCCCGCACGTCTACGGCGGCTGACCCCGGCCTTCGCGGACGCCGTCACCGGCGGCGCCCCCGGGGGAACCCGGGGGCGGTTCCCGACGTTGGAGCGTGGGAAGGCGGGTCTGTCAGCCGTCCCTCGAGGTCGCGGGTGACAATACAGAGGTACATTCCGAAGAACAGTCTTTACTCACAGCAGCATTTACCTACGGGCAGGAGGGACGGGGTGCCCGGCACCCCGTATGGATGGACGTGAAGCGATACTTCCGTGGGCCGGTCATGTGGATCGTGCTGGCCGTCCTCGCCGTGGTCGTGTTGATGAACGTCGTCGGCTCCGGCGGCGGCTACAAGTCGGTGGAGACCAGCGAGGTCATCAAGGCGATCAACAGTGGCCAGGTGGACAGCGCCAAGCTGACCACCGGTGACAGCCAGATGATCAAGATCGAGCTGAAGAAGGGCCAGAAGCTCGGCAACAACAGCGGCACCAAGTTCCAGGCCAACTACATCGGGGACCAGGGCGTCCAGCTCGCCCAGAACCTCCAGAGCAAGTACGAAGCCGGTCAGATCCCGGACGGCTACTCCGTCACGCCGGACAAGACCAGCCCGTTCCTGAGCGTGCTGCTCTCGCTCCTGCCCTTCGTCCTCATCGTCGTCGTCTTCCTGTTCCTGATGAACCAGATGCAGGGCGGCGGCTCCCGGGTCATGAACTTCGGCAAGTCCAAGGCGAAGCTCATCACCAAGGACACCCCGAAGACGACGTTCGCCGACGTCGCGGGCTCGGACGAGGCCGTCGAGGAACTCCACGAGATCAAGGAGTTCCTCCAGGAGCCGGCGAAGTTCCAGGCCGTCGGCGCCAAGATCCCCAAGGGCGTGCTGCTCTACGGCCCGCCCGGCACCGGCAAGACCCTGCTCGCGCGTGCCGTCGCGGGCGAGGCCGGCGTCCCCTTCTACTCGATCTCCGGTTCCGACTTCGTCGAGATGTTCGTCGGTGTCGGTGCCTCGCGCGTCCGCGACCTGTTCGAGCAGGCCAAGGCCAACGCGCCGGCGATCGTCTTCGTCGACGAGATCGACGCCGTCGGCCGGCACCGCGGTGCGGGTCTCGGCGGCGGCCACGACGAGCGCGAGCAGACCCTCAACCAGCTCCTGGTCGAGATGGACGGCTTCGACGTGAAGGGCGGCGTCATCCTGATCGCCGCCACGAACCGGCCCGACATCCTCGACCCGGCACTGCTGCGCCCGGGCCGCTTCGACCGGCAGATCGCGGTCGACCGTCCCGACATGCAGGGCCGTCTGGAGATCCTCAAGGTCCACCAGAAGGGCAAGCCGGTCGCACCGGACGTCGACCTCTCGGCCGTCGCCCGCCGCACCCCCGGCTTCACGGGTGCCGATCTCTCCAACGTCCTCAACGAGGCCGCGCTCCTCACGGCCCGCTCGGACAAGAAGCTGATCGACAACCACATGCTGGACGAGGCGATCGACCGCGTCGTGGCGGGCCCGCAGAAGCGGACCCGGATCATGTCGGACAAGGAAAAGAAGATCACCGCGTACCACGAGGGCGGACACGCCCTGGTCGCGGCGGCCTCCCCGAACTCCGACCCGGTCCACAAGATCACGATCCTGTCCCGCGGCCGGGCCCTGGGCTACACCATGGTCCTGCCCGACGAGGACAAGTACTCGACCACGCGCAACGAGATGCTCGACCAGCTCGCCTACATGCTGGGCGGGCGCGCGGCGGAGGAACTGGTCTTCCACGACCCGACCACCGGCGCGGCGAACGACATCGAGAAGGCCACGGCGACGGCCCGCGCGATGGTCACCCAGTACGGCATGACCGAGCGCCTCGGCGCGATCAAGTTCGGCGGGGACAACACCGAGCCGTTCCTGGGCCGCGAGATGTCGCACCCGCGGGACTACTCGGAAGAGGTCGCGGCGCTGGTCGACGAAGAGGTCAAGAAGCTCATCGAGACCGCGCACAACGAGGCCTGGGAGATCCTGGTCGAGAACCGGGACGTCCTGGACAACCTCGTCCTCGCGCTCCTGGAGAAGGAGACGCTGGGCAAGGAGGAGATCGCCGAGATCTTCTCCACGATCGTGAAGCGCCCGGCCCGTCCGGCGTGGACCGGCTCGTCCCGCCGTACCCCCTCCACCCGTCCGCCGGTGCTCTCTCCCAAGGAGCTCCAGCTGACGAACTCCGCGAACGGCACCTCGGCGGCAGCCGCGGCGCCCGTCTCGACGGAGAAGGGCATCGAGGTGGCCCCGGAGGACCGCCCCGAGGCCTGACCACCCGGAATGGAAGCCGCGCCCCCCAGGTTCTAGCCTGGGGGGCGCGGCACATTTGTACGAAGCCGCGCGTGCGCACAGGAACGAGGATGAGATGACCGACCCAGTGACCCTGACCGGTGGCGAGGGCACGATCGGCGAGTTCGACGAGAAGCGCGCCGAGGCGGCCGTCCGTGAACTCCTGATCGCGGTCGGCGAGGACCCGGACCGCGAAGGCCTCCTGGAGACCCCGGCGCGCGTCGCGCGGGCGTACAAGGAGATATTCGCCGGCCTCTACCAGAAGCCCGAAGAGGTCCTGACCACGACGTTCGACCTCGGCCACGACGAGATGGTCCTGGTGAAGGACATCGAGGTCATGTCGAGCTGTGAACACCACCTGGTCCCGTTCCACGGTGTGGCCCACGTCGGCTACATCCCGTCCACCGACGGCAAGATCACCGGCCTGTCCAAGCTGGCCCGCCTGGTGGACGTCTACGCCCGCCGCCCCCAGGTCCAGGAGCGCCTGACCACGCAGATCGCCGACTCCCTGATGGAGATCCTCGACCCGCGCGGCTGCATCGTGGTCATCGAGTGCGAGCACATGTGCATGACCATGCGTGGCGTCCGCAAGCCCGGCGCGAAGACCATCACCTCTGCGGTCCGCGGCCAGCTGCGCGACCCCGCGACCCGCAACGAGGCCATGAGCCTGATCATGGCGCGCTGAGGCCGTGCGGGAGCCGACGGCGGGAGAGGCCGTCTGGGAGCCGCTGAGCGAGGACGTCCGGCGCACCCTGGAGGTCCTGCTGGCCGGGGAGAGCGGCCAGGACCCCGTCTACCGGGCTCAGATCCCGCACGCCCTGATGAAGCCCGGCTGCATGTGCGGCTGCCCCAGCCAGGACCTGCGGGTCGGGCCCAGGGGCGTGCCGGCGGCGAGGGCGGAGTCCGGGGCCTCCCCGATCGTGGCGAGCCGCCCCCTCCGCTCCCCGGAGGGCGCGTGTGTCGGCGAGGCGCTGCTCTTCGCCGACGAGGGCCTGATGGTGTCGCTGGAGATCTGCCACTGGGAGGCCCTGGGACCCCTGGTCCAGCCCCTGTGGCAGCAGCTGGGACCCGTCTAGGCCCGTCCAGGCCCGGCCGGGGCTCAGGCCGTCGCGCGGGCCCTGGACGGGTCGTCGTCCTCGGGGAGCCTCAGGACGCGCTCCAGGAACAGCGCGGCGGCGATCACGGCCGCGCCGGCGATGACCGAGCCGCCCGCGTACCAGGCCTGGTCGCGGCGGGCCGGGACGTCCATCGCGTCGGTCAGCAGGAAGACGCCCACGCCGCCGTACATGCCCGCGACCAGGGCCGCGACCAGGGCGCTCGCCTGTCCGAAGACCACCGCCCGGGCCGCCATCAGCGGCTCCACGCCCTTCGCCCCCGGGCGGCGCTCCCGCTGGGCCTTGAGGCGGGCGCGCATCGACAGGGCCGTCGCCAGCAGGACGACGGCGATCACCGCCAGCACGATCGGCGCGGCCAGCGGGACGCCCGGCAGGGTGCCGTACGCGTTCCACAGGCGGGCACCCGCCCAGGACAGCACCCCGGCGATCGCGAAGATTCCCGCCAGGACCGCCGGCCTCAGTTGCTTCACTTGCCCGTCCCCTGTTCAGTGGCTGCTACCTGAACACGCTAACGGCTACTCCGGCAGGCGGAGTTCCAGGTCGGTGCGTGCCGTGACACCGGTGAGGCCGATCGCGGCCAGCAGCTCCGCGACGGGGCCGCGGCCGGGCAGCTGGGCCCCGGGGTCGATGTCGTTCCAGGGGGCCAGGACGAAGGACCGCAGGTGCGCCCGCGGGTGCGGGAGGGTGAGGACCGGGTCGTCGGAGACCACGTCGGCGTACGTCACGATGTCGACGTCGATCGTGCGCGGCCCCCAGCGCTCCTCGCGGACGCGGTCGAAGGCCTCCTCGATCGCGTGGGCCCGCTCCAGCAGGGAGGAGGGCGGCAGGGTGGTCTTCAGCGCGACGACGGCGTTCAGGTACGAGGGCTGCGAGCCGGGCTCGACGCCCCACGGCTCCGTCTCGTAGACCGGGGAGACGGCCTTGACCCGCAGCCCCGGGGTGTCGCCGAGGGCGTCGATGGCGCCCTGGAGGGTGTCCAGGCGGTTGCCGAGGTTCGCGCCGAGCGCGACGACGGCCCACTTGGGGTTGGACAGGGTGGTGTCCGCCGCGTCGACCGCCTGGACGACGGAGGCGGGTACCGGCTGGACGGTGGGGTCGCTCTGGGCGTTCAGTCCGTTGTTCATGCGCGGCTCCGGGTGATCGTGATGGTCACGTCGTCGAAGGGCACGGTGATCGGCGCGTCCGGCTTGTGGACGACGACCTCCACCTGTGCCACCGCCTCGTGCTTGAGGCACTGCTGGGCGATCCGCTCGGCGAGGGTCTCGATCAGGTCCACGGGCTCGCCCTGGACCACGTCCACGACCTCCTCGGCCACGACGCCGTAGTGCACGGTCTTAGCCAGGTCGTCACCGGCCGCGGCCGGGCGGGTGTCCAGGTGCAGCACGAGGTCGACGATGAAGGTCTGGCCCTCTTCGCGCTCCCGGGGGAAGACGCCGTGGTGCCCGCGAGCCTTGAGGCCGCGCAGCGCGACACGATCCACGCGAATCACTCCTGCTTTCGTAGGTGCTTCCGGTCCCGGGGCTCCCCGGGGCCATGGGCCTACGCCGAGTGCGGTCGGCGTCGTCCACCTTCGAATTTACCTGCGATAAACCTCGGCCCCCGCCTTTGGGGTCAGCCGGAGCCCTCTTCTTCCTCGTCATCGGAGTCCGTGAGCACGGGAGAACCGTGGTGGGACCAGAGGCGCCAGCCCTCCGGTGTGCGTCGGAACACATTCGTGGCGACGACCAGCTGACCGACCAGCGGACCCAGCTCGCCGGCCTCCGGGGCGGGGCCCCCGCTGAGGATGTTCTCCGTGCACGTGACCAGGGCGGTGTCACCTATGAGGGCCACCTTGGTGTCGGTCAGGAAGAACTGGATGTACTCGGTGTGGGACATGATCAGCGCGTACGAGCGCAGCACCTCGCCCCGCCCCGAGAGCACCGGCCACCCGGGGTGGACGCAGGAGATCTCGTCCTCCAGCCAGAGCGCCGACAGCGTGTCGAAGTCCCCCTGCTCCATGGCCGCGTAGAAGGCCGTGTTGGCCTCTTCCACGGCTTCGATGTCGGTACGGCTCACCGTGCCCCTTCCCTGTACTTCCGGCGGGTGTGCGTCGGGCGGGTCAAAGAGCCCCTTCCACGGCACGGGCCACCCGAACCGCGTCCGCGGTCGCCCGTACCTCGTGCACCCGTACGGCCCAGGCGCCCTGGTGCGCGGCGATGGCCGAGACGGCGGCCGTGGCGGCGTCCCGCTCGCGGGCCGGCGGCGGGGCGGTATCGGCGGTGCCGGCCAGGACCCGGCCGAGGAAGCGCTTGCGGGAGGCGGCGACGAGGAGCGGGAAGCCGAGGGCGCGCAGCTCGGGGAGGCGGGCGACGAGCGCCAGGTCGTGCTCGGCGTTCTTGGCGAAGCCGAGGCCGGGGTCGACGACGATCCGCTCGGGGGCGATGCCGCCGGCGACGACGGCGTCGATGCGGGCGCGGAGCTCGGCGGCGACCTCGGCGAGGACGTCGTCGTAGACGGCGAGGCTGTTCATGTTGTCGCTGAAGCCGCGCCAGTGCATGACCACGAAGGGCACCTCGGCGGCGGCGACGGCGGGGATCATGCCGGGGTCGGCGAGGCCGCCGCTGACGTCGTTGACGAGGCGGGCGCCGGCGGCGACGGCCTGCTCGGCGACGGCGGCGCGCATGGTGTCGACGGAGACGACGACGCCCTCGGAGGCCAGGCCCCGGACGACGGGCACGACCCGGCGGAGCTCTTCCTCGGCGTCGACGCGGGTGGCTCCGGGGCGGGTGGACTCACCGCCGACGTCGACGAGGTCGGCGCCCTGGGCGACGAGTTCGAGGCCGCGCTTGACGGCGGCGGTGGTGTCGAACCACCGGCCGCCGTCGGAGAAGGAGTCCGGGGTGACGTTGACGACGCCCATGACCGCGCAGCGGTCCCAGTCGGGCAGCCCTGTGACGATGCCCCTGGGGGCCGGCCCGAGGTTGCTGTTCATGGGCCCAGGGTAGAGCCCCTGCCCTGGCCGGGCGGTTATGCGGCTTGGCTGTGGGGGCCGGCCGATGCGGATGCGGATGCGGCGGGGCCGGTCGCCGGGGGTGCCGCTGCGCGGGGCGGTCCCCTACCCGCCCTTCGCCCGTTCCCTGGGGGCTCCGCCCCCAGACCCCCGCGCCTCAAACGCCGGCGGGGCTGGAAGTGCGCTGCGCGCACTCCAGCCCGCGCGGCGTTTGAGCGCAACGGGGTCAGGGGCGGAGCCCCTGGGAACGGTGGAAGGGCGGGTAGGGGACCAGCCCCGCAGGGGTTCCCCACCCGCCCGGCAGGGCTTACGCGGCCTGGACCTCGCGGTCCTGCTGCGCGGGGACCTTGGCCTCGTGGACCGTGTGCGTGCAGGTGCGGACCGGCTTGGGGCGGCGGCGGCTCGCGAAGAGGCGGGGGAGGGCCAGCGTGACGAAGCCCTCCGCCTGCATCACGGCGAAGCCGATGCGCGGCAGGTCGCGGTGGTGCCGGTAGACCATGAAGCGCGGCTCCCAGCGGGGGCGGAACTTCTCGTTGAACTTGTACAGCGACTCGATCTGGAACCAGCGCGAGAGGAACACGAGCAGGCCGCGCCAGGCCCGCAGGACCGGTCCGGCGCCGATCTTCTCGCCGCGGGCCAGGGCAGCGCGGAACATCGCGAAGTTCAGGGAGACCTTCTCGATCTTCAGCTCGGGGGCCTGCTGGAGGGAGGCGACGATCAGCAGTTCGTTCATGCCGGGGTCGGCTCCGCGGTCGCGGCGCATCATCTCCAGCGACATGCCGTCCTTGCCCCACGGCACGAAGTGCTGGATGGCCTTGAGGTCGCCGAAGGGGCTGGTGTCGCCCTCCTCGATGCGGTGCGCGGTGGCGATGATGCAGTCGCCGTCGCCCGGGTCGCCGATGCGGCCCAGGGCCATGGAGAAGCCGCGCTCGGTGTCGGTGCCGCGCCAGGCCTCGGCGGCCTTGCGCACCTGGGTCAGCTCGAACTCGTTCAGTTCGCTGACCCGGCGGACCTTGGTGGTGTAGCCGTTGCGTTCGATGCGCTTGACCATCTGCCGGACGTTGCGCATCGGGCGGCCGGAGAGGGAGAAGTCTTTGACGTCGACGATGGCCTCGTCACCGAGTTCCAGGGCGTCCAGGCCCGTCTCGCGGGTCCAGACCTCGCCGCCGGTCTCGCTGCAGCCGACGACGGCGGGGGTCCAGGAGTGGGCCTTGGCCTCCTCCATGAACCGCTCGATGGCGCCGGGCCAGGCCTCGACGTCGCCGACCGGGTCGCCGGAGGCGAGCATCACGCCGGAGACCACGCGGTAGGTGACGGCGGCCTTGCCGCTGGGGGAGAAGACGACGGCCTTGTCGCGGCGGAGCGCGAAGTGGCCGAGGGAGTCGCGGCCGCCGTGCCGGGTGAGCAGCTCGCGCAGCTTCTCCTCGTCGTCGGAGGTGAGCTGGGCGGCCGGGTGCTCGGGGCGGAAGGCCAGGTAGATGGTGGTGACGGCGGTCAGCATGCCGAG
Source organism: Streptomyces sp. NPDC044002 (assembly GCF_056434525.1). NCBI lineage: Bacteria > Bacillati > Actinomycetota > Actinomycetes > Kitasatosporales > Streptomycetaceae > Streptomyces > Streptomyces sp. NPDC044002. Next base: position 49,788 of record NZ_JBWKEZ010000043.1, on the reverse strand, counting down.
GGCGCCGAGGGAGTAGCCGACGGTCCAGGACACCCGTCCGGCGTAGTCGACGGGGCCCTCGAAGCCGAAGAGGCCGTAGATGACGTGGGTGATCTGCTCGTACAGGCTGGGGCGGCCGACGACCTTGCCCGGGTGCACGTTGACGATGACGAGTCCGAGGCCGATGGAGCCGGCGCTCATCAGGACGAAGTTGGCCAGCGCCTTCCAGCGGCTGCGCGGGTCCGGCAGGGCCTTGAACTCACCCTGGTGGCGGACGAGCAGCGCGAGGAGGACGGCCGAGATGACCACGCCGATGACGGAGTGGCGGTACGCGAACTGCGCGACGGCGCCGGCGGGCAGCAGGATGACGGCGGCCCGCCAGGCGCGGCGCTTGCGGCGCTTGAGACCGTGCGCGAGGAGCAGGATGAGCACGCCCGCGCTGATGGAGAGGGCCGCGGCGAAGGGGCCCAGGGAACCGGGCAGCACCTCGGTGACCGCGTGGATCCGGCTGTGGCGGAATCGCGGGAAGACGCCCGCCGCGATGTCCAGAAGGCCGACGATCATGACGGCCGTACCTACGAGACCGGGCACCGACTCCGGTCGTGGTCCGCGGAAGATTCGCCGGACCGTACTCGGAACCTGTCCCGACTTATCGCCATCTATCCTGCTAGACATCGCTTCCCGTTGCTCCGCGAGAGATCATGTGGCCGAAGGCCGCGACAGCCTCCGGAGTGTGGTGCGTCCACTAGGACGACATCGGCGGGTGGCGGGTTCACTCTTCCGTCGGAAAAATCCAGTCCTGCCATCAGAAAGTCGACTGACTGCTCATGGGTCTCACCAGTAATACGGTTCTGGTCCTGGCCATCATCGCGGGCGTGGCCCTGTTCGCGGTCACGGTCTGGGCCTGGCCGAAGCTCTCGGGGCGCGGCGTGCGCGCGGTTCTCGGCCGGATCGGCCTGCTGCTCGCGACCCAGCTGGCGCTGTTCTCGGCAGTCGGTCTCGCGGCGAACAAGTCGTTCCTCTTCTACGGCTCGTGGGCGGACCTGTTCGGCCAGGAGACGTCCATCGGCAAGGTCGTCGACCACTCGATGAGCAGCAAGGACATCAAGGTCATCGACAAGCAGCAGCTCGACGTGCCGGGCGGCGGCAAGCCGCAGGTCGGCGGGCAGATCCTGAAAGTGGCCATAACCGGCCCGAAGTCGAAGATAACGAGCCCCGGCTACGTGTGGCTGCCGCCGGAGTACTTCCAGCCGCAGCACAAGGACCAGAACTTTCCGGCCTCGATCGTCCTGACGGGCTACCCGGGCACCGCCGAGAACCTGATCAAAGGGCTGAACTACCCGATGACGGCCTTCAAGCAGGCCAAGGCGGGCAAGATGAAGCCGATGATCCTGGTCATGCTGCGGCCGACCATCGCGCCGCCGCGCGACACCGAGTGCGTGGACATACCCGATGGCCCGCAGACCGAGACCTTCTTCGCGCAGGACCTGCCGCAGGCCATCCAGTCCACCTTCCGGGTGGGCAAGAAGCCGCAGAACATGGGCTTCATCGGGAACTCGACGGGCGGCTACTGCGCCCTGAAGATCGCCGCGCACCACCCGCAGACCTTCGGCGCGGGCGTGGGCCTGTCGGCCTACTACAAGGCGGCGGACGACGCGACGACCGGTGACCTGTTCCACGGCGACGCCAAGCTGAAGGCCCGCGCGGACGTCCTGCAGAGCATGCAGGACAAGAAGCCGGCCGGTACGTCCTTCCTGGTCACGACCAGCGAGAAGGGCGAGGACAACCTGAACGACACGAAGAAGTTCATCAAGCTGGTCAAGGGCCCGGACCGGGTCTCCTCGATCGTGCTCGACAGCGGCGGCCACAACTTCAACACCTGGCGCCGCGAGATCCCGCCGATGCTGGTGTGGCTGAGCGGCCGCCTCCAGGCCTGAGCCCCGTGCTCGTACGGCGTACCCGAAGGGCCCGGCTCCGGCCGGGCCCTTCCGCATGTCCGGGCGGCTCCGTCAGGAGTCCTGGAGGCCGGCCCGGCGCAGCGCCCGGTGGACGCCGCCGGGGGTGAGGACGCCGGCCAGCGCGCCGGAGTCCGGGGCGGTGACCCCGATCCGGCCGGAGTCGTCCTGGAGCAGGGCGGCGAGGGCCTCGCGCAGCGACGCCCCCAGGGGAACCGTCACGGCGGGGTCCGGGCCGCCGTCGGGGGCGGTGAGGTCGGCCGCCGTGACGGGGGTGACGGCGAGCCGCCTGAGGCCGCGGTCGGCGCCGACGAAGGAGGCCACGTACTCGGTGGCGGGCGCGGCGAGGACGGCGGCCGGGCGGTCGAACTGCTCGATGGTGCCGTGTCCGTAGACGGCGATCCGGTCGCCGAGCCGCACGGCCTCCTCCAGGTCGTGCGTGACCAGCAGGATCGTCTTGCGGACGGTCTTCTGGAGGGTCAGGAACTCGTTCTGGAGCCGTTCGCGCACCACCGGGTCCACCGCGCCGAACGGCTCGTCCATCAGCAGCACCGGCGGGTCGGCGGCGAGCGCGCGGGCCACGCCGACGCGCTGGCGCTGCCCGCCCGACAGCTGCTGCGGGTAGCGGCCCCCGTGGACGGCCGGATCCAGCCCCACGAGTTCGAGCAGTTCGGCGGCGCGGGCGCGGGCCTTGGCCTTCGGGGTGCCGATCAGCTGGGGCACGGTCGCCGTGTTCTCCAGGACCGTCTTGTGCGGGAACAGCCCGACCTGCTGGATGACGTAGCCGATGCGGCGGCGCAGCTCGACCGGGTCGGCGGCGGCGATGTCCTCGCCGTTCAGCAGGATCCGGCCGGAGGTCGGCTCGATCAGCCGGTTGACCATCTTCATCGTGGTCGTCTTGCCGCAGCCGGACGGGCCGACCAGCGTGACCAGCTCGCCCTCCGCGACCTCGAAGGACAGCTCCTCGACGGCCGTCGTCCCGTCGGGGTAGCGCTTGGTCACTCGCTCGAATCGGATCACCCCGCCATCCTCCCCCAACGGTCCGCCCGGATGGGCGAAGGGTTTGTCAGGGGAGTGTTGCGGCTGTGCGAATGATTCCGGCCATCGCGGGCACCGGGGGTTATGGTCGCTCGGTGGCCGCTGTGCGGCACATCCGTGCGAGGGGGGAAGGGGTGAGCGGCTTGGCCGGGCAGGGCTGCCTGGTGGCGAACGACTGGATCTGCTGGGAGTACGTCACCTCCCGCTCCCGGGAACTCACCGACGCCACCGTCGAACACGTCTGGATCACCGTCGTGTCGGTGCTCGTCGGCGTCGCCGTGGCCGTCCCCCTCGCCCTGCTGGCCCGCCGCGGCCGCCGCTGGGCGGCCCCCGTGCTGGGCCTGACCACCCTGCTCTACACGATCCCCTCGCTCGCCATGTTCTCCCTGCTGCTGCCCTTCTTCGGGCTGTCGGCGGCGCTCGTGGTGACCGGTCTGGTGCTGTACTCGCTGACCATCCTGGTCCGCAACGTGCTGGCCGGCCTGGAAGCCGTCCCCGAGGACGTACGGGAGGCCGCGCGCGGCATGGGCTACGGCCCGGCCCGGCTGCTGTGGCAGGTCGAACTCCCGCTGGCGCTGCCCGCGCTGCTCGCCGGGGTGCGGATCGCCACCGTGTCGACGGTGGCGCTGACCACCGTCGGCTCCATCGTCGGCAAGGGCGGGCTGGGCAACCTGATCGCCCCCGCCGTGAACAGCTCCTTCAAGGCCCAGGTGCTCACCGCATCGGTGCTGTGCGTGCTGCTGGCGCTCGTCGCCGACCTGCTGCTGCTCGGAGTGCAGCGGCTGCTGACCCCGTGGACGCGGCCCGGCCGCCGCGCCGTGAAGGGGGCGTGAGGGCATGGGCGTGATGGCGAAGGCCTGGGACTGGCTGGCCGACGGGGCCAACTGGTCCGGCGAGGCGGGGGTGTGGCACCGGCTCGGCGAGCACGTCTACGTGAGCGGGATCGCCCTGGCCGTCGCCTGCGCGGTGGCCCTGCCGGTCGGGCTGTGGCTGGGCCACCTCGGCAAGGGCGGCACCCTCGCGGTGAACGTCTCCAACGCCGGCCGGGCCGTGCCGGTGTTCGCGGTGCTGGCCCTGTTCATGGTCTCGCCGCTGCGCAGCGCGGGCTACCTGCCCACCATCGCCGCGCTGGTGCTGTTCGCCGTACCGCCGCTGCTGACCAACGCGTACGTCGGCATGCGCGAGGTGGACCGCTCGGTGGTCGAGGCGGCCCGGGGGATGGGCATGTCCGGGAGCCAGCTGTTCCTGCGCGTGGAACTGCCCCTCGCGCGGCCCCTGGTGATGACCGGGCTGCGCTCGGCCGCCGTGCAGGTCGTCGCCACCGCCACGATCGCGGCGATGGTCGGCCAGGGCGGCCTGGGCCGGATCATCACCGCCGGCTTCAACACGTACAACACCCCGCAGGTGGTGGCGGGCGCCGTGCTGGTGGCGCTGCTGGCCCTGGTGGTGGAGGGCGCGCTGGTGGCGGCCGACCGGCTGCTGCCGGGAGCCCCGTCGCGCTGAGGCGCGGCCGGCCGTCCTCCCTCTGACCGATCCCTAAGGAGCATGATGAGCAAGTCCACGCGCATCCTCGGCGCGACCCTGGGCGCGGTGGCCCTGACCGTCTCGCTGGCCGCGTGCGGCGGCGAGAGCCTGGAGAAGTCCAAGGACGGCGGTTCCGCCTCGGCCCCCGCCGGCGGCGGCAAGGGCAGGCTCGTGGTCGGCGCGGCGGGCTTCACCGAGTCCAACGTGCTGGCGGAGCTGTACGCGCAGGTCCTGCGCGGCGCCGGCTACGACACCTCGGTCACCACCGTCAACAACCGCGAGCTGTACGAGCCGTCGCTGGAGAAGGGCGAGATCGACGTCGTCCCGGAGTACGCGGCCACGCTCGCGGAGTTCCTGAACGCCAAGGTGAACGGTCCGAACGCGCCCAAGGAGAAGCCGGTCGCCTCCAGCGACGCGGCGGCGACCGTCGCGGCGCTGGAGAAGATCGCGGCGCCGCTCGGGCTGAAGGCCCTCCCGGCGGGCTCGGCGGTCGACCAGAACGCCTTCGCCGTGAGCAGGGAATTCGCGCAGAAGAACAACCTCAAGTCCCTTTCCGATCTTGGAAAGTCGGGACTGAAGGTGAAGATCGCGGCGGGTGACGAATGCGCCGTCCGCCCCTTCTGCGCGCCCGGACTGGAGAAGACCTACGGAATCGCCGTTTCCGGTATTGATCCCAAGGGAGTCGGCACCCCGCAGGCCAAGCAGGCCGTCAAGGACGGGGTGGACCAGCTCGTACTGACCACCACCACCGACGCCACCCTCGACGCCTACGGCCTGGTCCTGCTGGAGGACGACAAGAAGCTCCAGAACGCCGACAACGTGCTGCCCGTCGTCAACGCCAAGGACGCCGGGACCCCCGAGGTCGCCACCGCCCTCGACGCGCTCACCAAGGCCCTGACCACCGCCGACCTCGTCGAGCTGAACCGCAAGGTGGACGCGGAACGCGCGAAGCCGGCCGACGTGGCCAAGGCCTATCTGGACTCCAAGGGACTCCTGAAGAAGCAGTAGTTACGTGTTTGATGGCCAATTGTGGGGTAACTGCCCGGGAACGGATTGCCGGGCGGGTACCCCACACGCGGTCCACGCCCTGTAAATTTCAGGCCATGCCCCGTGGACGCCACCGCAATCCCGAGCCCCTGCACCGACTTCTCACGCCGACGGCCGTCGCCGGGGTTTCCGTGGCCAGCGCCGGTGCGGCCTGGCTCCTCGCGGAACCCCTCGCGCTGCGCCTGCTCGTGGCCCTCACGGCGGCCGCGGGCGTGGGCGGTGCCGTCCTCATGCGCTCCTGGGACCGGGCGGCCGGCCGCCGGGTGGCGGAGCTGGCCCGCGAACGGGTCAAGGACGAGTGGAAGACGGACGAGCGGATAGCCGAGCTCGAATCCGACATCGAGGAGGCCCGCCTGCTGCGCGCCCGCCTCGACGCCAAGCTGCGCGCCAAGCGCGTCGAACTGGCGGGCCTGCGCGGGGAGCACGCCGCCCTGCTGCGCCGGTACGCCACCGCCGAGACCGAGCGCGCCAGCGCACTGGAGAAGCGCCGGCTGCTGGCCCTGGAGACCGCCTCGGCCCCGGCCGGCGCGCCCAAGGAGCTCCCCGCCGTCTCCGAGGAGCGCACCGGTGCCGGAGCGCCCACCCCGGTCGGCTACGCCCGGGCCCACGCCGCGATGGCGGCCCTGGCCCGCAAGGCGGAGGAACGGTCCGCCTCCGCTCCCGCCCCGGCGGCCACGCACAGCCGCCCGGCCGCTCCCGCTCCCGCCCCCGACCGGGCGTCGGCGGTCCCGGCCCGCCGCCCGGCGGCGGCGGTGTCCCCGTACGCGGCCCAGCGCCGCACCGCCTCCCGCGCCGAGGGCGGCTTCGACTTCTTCGGCACCAAGAACGCCGCGCAGGCCCGCGCCGCGATCGAGTCCGTGCAGAACGAGGACCTCGCCGACGTGGTCGGCGCCGAGGCCCTCGCCGTCCACGAGGCGGAGACCGCGGGCGGCGAAACCGGGCCGGAGGCCACGGAGGCCACGGATCCCGCGGAGGCCACCCCCGGCCAGGACGCGGCGGGCCAGGTCATCGACCTCACGGCACACGACGAGACGGAGCCCATCGAGGTGGTCCGCCTCCGCACGGCGATCTCCTAGGCGGCCGCCGGGAGTCCGGCGGAACGGATTCTCCACAGCCTGTGCACAACCCCGCGGAGCTGCCGGCTCAGGGGAAGGCGGGCACCAGGCCCACCGCGCACAGCTCCAGCACCAGTTGGGCGCCCAGCGCCGGTCCGCGCAGCCTCGCCGGCGCGGCCAGGGCGAGCACCATCGCCAGCGCCGCCGCACCGCACAGCACCAGGAAGACGACCCCGGGGAAGGGCGCGCAGCCGCCGTACATCAGGCAGCGGCCGCCCTTCTCGGTCATCAGGACCAGGATCTTCGCCGCCACCAGCGCGGGCACGAACAGCGCGGCCGCGATCAGCGCGCGGACGTGCGTCCGGGGGCCGGTGGCGGCGGTAGGGGGCACGGCGGCGGTCGGGGGCTGAGGGCTCCAGGTCATGCGGCCATCCTGTCCCGGCGGGCCGGCCCGGGGATCCGTACGCGTACTCAGTCCGCCCGGCCCCCGTACCCAGAAGGCAGTGGCCGGGGCTGCTCAGAACAGCGGCAACTGGCCCGCATGGGGCCCGAGGACGAACCCGTCCAGCGTCGGGGCGGAGGCGCCGAGGACCACCCGGGCCCGGGAGCCGGGGCAGGACACCATGTCGCCCCGGCCGCGCCCGGCCGGCGGGTCGTGGCGGGCGATCCGGCCGGCCGTCACGGCGCAGTCGCGGCCGCAGGTGGGGCAGGCCCGTCGGGGGGAGTGGGACATGCCCCCAGTCTGCCCTGCCGCACCGACAGCGAAGCCGTCAGGAGGAGGCCGCGGCCTCCTTCTCGCCCTCCTCGCCCTTCTCGCCCTTGGACGCGAGCCAGGCCCGGTGGGCCTCGTCCACCCGGGCCCACAGCGCATCCCGGTCCGTCTCCGTCAGGTCGTCGAGCCGCCGCCCGAAGACGCCCTCCACCACCTCGAAGAACTCCCGCCGCCCGGCCAGTTCCCGCTCGGCCGTCACCTTCCCGCCCCCCGACCGGCGGGACAGGACCCGGCCGCGCAGGATGTCCACGCCGTCCGCGTCGCGCCGGAACAGCGCGAAGGTCCGGACGAACGAGGACTCCGGGGAGGTCGACAGCCAGGTGTGCGTCTCCTCGAAGTCGGCCGTCGTCGCGGGGGCGTCGCGGAAGTTCACCCGGTGCATGGTGCTGTCGGGGTTGAAGTAGCTCCAGCCGGGGCCCTCGCCCTCCAGCGGGTCCAGCCGCCGCAGCGCGTAGCGGAAGCCGTCCTGCTCGTACGCCCCCTCGCGCAGCGGGAGCGGCTCGTACGGGCCGTCCCCGAGCCCGGCGTCCACCCAGTACGCCGCCCCGCCGACCCGTACGGTCAGCGTCAGGTGGTGGCCGTTGACCACCCGCGACCCGTCGTCGGCCTCGACCCCGGAGACGTGGCGGGTCACGTCGTAGCCCAGGTCCTCCAGCAGCGCGGCGAAGGCGCCGTTGAGGTGGAAGCAGTAACCGCCGCGCCCCTCGGCGAACCGGCGCGCCGACAGGCCCGGGTCGATGCCGGGCGGCCGGCCGACGTAGATGTCGACGTTCTCGTAGGGGATGCGCTCCAGATGGGCGCGCTGGAGCGCGAACAGCCCCTCGGCGGAGGGGGCACCGGGGTCGGTCAGACCGAGTCGGCGCAGGTAGTCCGGGTACGTGCCAGTGGTCATGGGGGCACCCTAGGACGCCCCGCCGACACCGCCCGGGCGGATTTCCGCCCGCCTGTCAGGTCGCCCTACTTGTCGATGTCGCCGACCACGAAGAAGAGCGAGCCGAGGATCGACACCATGTCCGCGACCAGCTGCCCGGGCAGCAGCACGGCCAGCGCCTGGATGTTGTTGAAGGACGCGCTGCGCAGCTTCAGCCGGTACGGGGTCTTCTCGCCCTTCGAGACCAGGTAGTAGCCGTTGATGCCGAGCGGGTTCTCCGTCCAGGCGTACGTGCTCCCCTCGGGCGCCTTCAGCACCTTCGGGAGCCGCTGGTTGACCGGCCCCGGCGGCAGCTCCGCCATCCGGTCCAGGCAGGCCACGGCCAGGTCGAGGGCGTTGTGCGTCTGGTCGAGCAGCACCTCGAAGCGGGCCAGGCAGTCGCCCTCGGTGCGGGTGACGACCTTCAGCACGTCGGCCAGCTCGCCGTACGCCAGGTACGGCTCGTCGCGGCGCAGGTCGAAGTCCACGCCGGAGGCGCGCGCGATCGGGCCGGACACCCCGTACGCGTGCACCGCCTCGGCGGACAGCACGCCGACGCCGCGGGTGCGGGCCCGGAAGATCTCGTTGCCGTGGACCAGCTTGTCGTAGACGTCCATGCGGGTGCGGACGTCGGCGATGGCGGCGCGGGCCCGGCCGAGCCAGCCGGCCGGGAGGTCCTCCTTGAGGCCGCCGACGCGGTTGAACATGTAGTGCATGCGGCCGCCGGAGATCTCCTCCATCACGGCCTGGAGCTCCTCGCGCTCGCGGAACGCGTGGAAGATCGGGGTGATGCCGCCCAGTTCGAGCGGGTACGACCCGAGGAACATCAGGTGGTTCAGGACCCGGTTCAGCTCGGCGAGGAGCGTACGCATCCACACCGCCCGCTCGGGGACCTCCATGCCGAGCATCCGCTCGACGGCCATGACCACGCCGAGCTCGTTGGAGAACGCGGACAGCCAGTCGTGGCGGTTCGCGAGCATCACGATCTGGCGGTAGTCGCGCGCCTCGAAGAGCTTCTCGGCGCCCCGGTGCATGTAGCCGACCACCGGCTCGGCGCTGGCGATGCGCTCGCCGTCCAGGACGAGCCGCAGGCGCAGCACGCCGTGGGTGGAAGGGTGCTGGGGTCCGATGTTGAGCACCATGTCGGTGCTCTCCGCCGCACCGCCGATGCCGACCGTGGTCTCCGTCATGGGCGCATTGTCTCAGTCCTAGGGTGGGTGCATGGATACGGGGACGAGGGGTGAGACGGACCGCCCGCAGTGGGTGGGCCTGCCGGAGGGGCTGCGCGGGGTCCGGCGGCTGCTGCTGGTGATCTGGACGGTCCCGCTCACGGTGGTGACCGGCGTGTCGCTGGGGCTGGCCGCCGGTCCGTGGTGGGCGGTCTTCGCGGCGTTCTGGCCGGCGGTCCTGGTCTGGGGATGGGTGCTGATCGGGCGGAACTGGCGGTCCTGGCGGTACGCGGAACGGGCCGACGACCTGCTGATCAGCCGGGGGGTGCTGTGGCGGGAGGAGACGGTGGTCCCGTACGGGCGGATGCAGCTGGTCGAGGTGACCTCGGGCCCGCTGGAGCGCCGCTTCGGCCTGGCCTCGGTCCAGCTCCACACGGCGGCCGCGGCGACGGACGCCAAGATCCCGGGCCTGGCCCCCGCGGAGGCCGAACGCCTCCGCGACCGCCTGACCGCCCTGGGCGAAGCAAGGTCGGCGGGCCTGTGACGCCGCCGCCCCGCTCCGCGGGGGAACCCGACCGGGACACCCCCGCACCCGGCGCCGGGCACCGGGAGCCCGCCGCCCCGCCGCAGGCGCCTGCCGCGCCCGGGGCCTCCGCCGCGCCCGGGGCCGCCCCGGCGGAACGCCCGGTGGCGGGGTCCGGGGCGGAGCCCCGGGGAACGGTGGAAGTGGGGGTCCCCCCGGACGGAGTCTGGGGGAGGGTAGGGGACGGCCCCACGCAGCGGCCCCCCGCAGCCCCCGCTCCGGCGGCCACCGCGCCCGGGACGGGCAGGCCCCCCGCCACCCCGCCGGGAGGCGAGCGGCGGCTGCACGTGCTGACCCCGCTGCGCCGGGCGTGGGTGCCCGGCGCGGCCCTCGGCGGTGTCGTCGTCCAGCAGGGCGAGCGGGCCCAGGAATGGGTCACCGGCCTCACCCCCGGCGTGCGCATGCTCATCCTGGCCGGGCTGGTCCTCGTCTTCGGTACGTACGGCTTCCTGAGCTGGTGGTTCACCCACTACGCCGTCACCGACACCGAGCTCCGCATCCGCACCGGCCTGGTCTTCCGCCGCACCGCCCACATCCGCCTCGACCGCCTCCAGGCTGTGGACGTCACCCGCCCGATGCTGGCCCGCATCGCCGGCGTCGCCAAGCTCCGCCTCGACGTCATCGGCACCGAGGCGAAGGACGAGCTGGCCTTCCTCGGCGAACGCGACGCCGTCGCCCTGCGCGCCGAGCTGCTGGCCCGCGCCGCCGGCTTCGCGCCCGCCGAGGCTGTCGCCGTCGGCCAGGCCCCCGCGCGGGAGCTGCTCCGCGTGTCCGTACGGGACCTGGTGGTCTCCCTGCTGCTCGGCCTCGACGTGTGGGCCGCGCTGGCCGGCGGGCTCGTCGCACCGCTGGTCGTCTGGCGGCTCAGCGACAGCCTCTGGGCGGCCGCGGTCACCCTCGTACCGCTGCTCGGCGCCGTCTGGGGCGGCACCGCGGGCCGGTTCCTCACCGGGTACGACTGGACCGTCGCCGAGTCCCCCGACGGGCTGCGCCTGGACCACGGGCTGCTGGACCGGGCCCACGAGACGGTCCCGCCGGGCAGGGTGCAGGCCGTACGGATCGTGGAGCCGCTGCTGTGGCGGCGGCTCGGCTGGGTCCGGGTCGAGCTGGCCGTGGCCGGCTCCAAGAACGGGGTCCTGGTCCCCGTGGCCACCCGGGAGGCCGCCCACGCCCTGATCGCCCGCGTGCTGCCGGGCGCGGACCCGGCGGGCCTGGAGTTCAGCCCCTCCCCGCGCACCGGCTCGCGGTGGGTGGTGCCGGTGTGGTGGAAGGGGTACGGCCTGGCCGTCTCGGAGGAGGTCTTCGCCGCCCGGCGGGGCCGCCTGTGCCGCCGCACGGAGATCGTTCCGCATGCGAAGGTCCAGAGCGTGCGCCGCTCACAGGGCCCCTGGGAGCGCGCCCGAGGGGTGGCCGACGTCCACGTGGACACCGGCGCGAACACCACCGTCACCGCCCGGCTGCGCCCCGCCGCCGAGGCCGCCGACCTGCTGCACGACCAGGCGGTCCGCTCCCGCACCTCCCGCGCGGCGGCCCGCCCCGACCGCTGGATGACCTGACATGACGACGCCCTACGAGCGGCTCCTCGGCACCGACTTCGACGGCACGCCCGCCGGCGACCCCTACGACGTGATCTGGGAGGGCGAGGACCACCCTGCCCACCGCGACCGCGTACCCGGCCTCACCGCCCTCCTCGACGATCCCGCCGCGGCCTGCGGCGAACGCCTCCTGGCCCTGATCGCCCTGGTCCACTGGGCCGAGCCCGCCGGCTACGAGGCCGTCCTCCGGGCCGCCACCACCGACCCCCGTGCCGCGTTCTGGTACGGCTGGTCGACCGACCGCTGGTTCTCCCAGGACGACAGCTACGGCCACTTCTGCGAAGCGGCGGTCCGCAGCCGGGAGTTGGCCGAGGCGAAGGGCACCTCGCAGCTGCGCGCCGCGACCCTCCGCGCCCTGGTCGGCCTCGCCGACCGCGAGGGCTTCGACAACCGGCTCGGCGACTGCCTGGACGCCGAGTCCGTACGCGACTGCCTGCCCGGGATCCGCACGGCCGTCGAGCGGGGCCTCGCAGGGATGCGGGCGGGGCAGCGCTACCACTTCGACGTGGAGACCCAACTCGTCGGCCTGGCGGGAGCGGTCACCCTCGTCGACGAGCAACTCGCCGTGGAACTCCTGCGGCCGCTGCTCGCCAACGAGCCCTCCGGCCGCGCCCTCCGGTACGCCGCAGGCCCCGTGTCCCGCTGCCAGGGTCCGGCCGGCAAGGCCCTGGCGGCCTGGCTGTGGGACGTAGGGGACGACTACGTACAGGAGGTGTTGGGGGCGCGGGAACCTGCCAACGGCGATTTTCAGCCAGACGTCAAGGCTGGATGAAACCGTGTTTGTGTTCGCAACGTCCCTTCGGTAGACAGGTACGCACGCAAGTGACGGAACAACACGTCAGGGGTGGGTGAATGAAGTTCGACATGGGCAGCACCACGCTGTCCGAACTGGGCAAGGCCACGACCGGTTCCAGCGACGACCTCGGCACGCTGATCAAGCTGCTGATTGCCGCCGCGGACCCGCTGGAGGGCAAGTTCAACGGCGTCGGCCGCCAGGCCTTCGACTCCTTCAAGCGGCGCTCCGACGCGATCACCGCCGAGCTGAACGCCTCGCTGCGCGCCATCCTCGGCGGTCAGGCCGGGATGGACACCTCGTTCACCACCGGTGACCAGGAGCAGGGCGACAACGCCCACCAGAACATGGGCTCCGCGAACTTCGACGCCGCTCGCTTCGGCGCGCGCTGACACCCGGGGGACTGACAGACATGGCGAACCAGGACCGCACCTCGTACGACATCGCCGCCTCCGTGGAGGTCCAGGGCGGACTCGGCGGGATCATCGGCCAGCTGGAGCGGGTGCTCGGCGACCGTGACAACGCGGTGAAGGCCGCGATGGCCGAGTTCCAGGCCGACGGCGTCTCCGACGAGTACCACGGCAAGGAAGTCCGCTGGAACAAGGCGGCGAACGAGGTCCGCGACATCATCCGCCTCGTCCGCACCACGCTGGAGCAGAACGACGCCACGGCGCAGGCCACGCTGCAGAAGGCCAAGGCGGCCGTCGACAACATCGGCTGACGCCGGTACGCACGCCGGACGAGGGACGCGAGGACACGGGGGTAGGGCATGGACTGGGACATCAAGCCGTCCGGCGTGCAGGGGGTCGTCAACAAGACGATCACGGCCGCCGAGGGCTTCCAGAAGGCGGGCAAGTCGCTCCAGACGGAGCTGCCGGAAGCCGCGAAGCACGCGGGCACCATCACCCCGGGCGGCGGCAGCGCCGGCGAGGGCGGCGGCATGGGCCCGATCGCCGGTGCGCTGGGCGGGCTCATGCAGTCCCACGACTACCGGCTCGCGTACATCGGCAAGCGCACGGAGGCCTCCATCAACGGGGCGATCAATGCCACGACGGCCTACGTGCAGGGCAACATCGAGCAGGCGCAGAACGCGCAGAACGAAGCCCTGAAGGAGCCCAAGATCGACCTTCCGGGGGCTGGTCAGAAGTGACCGACCACGTACCGATCAATCCGTGCACGATCCCGCAGTTCACGGGTGACCTGGACGCGCTGGAGCAGGACCACGCGGCGATCACGGCGGCTGCGGGCACGTTCCGCACCGCCGGCTCGAACGTTGACAGCGAGTTCCAGGGCCTCTCCGCGTTCTACGCCGCCCCCGAAGCAGCGCAGCTGTTCGCCACCACCAAGCCGGTGAAGACGGACAGCGACTTCTTCGCCGACCAGCTCGAATCGGCGGCGAAGGCACTGGGCGAGTACGTCACCGAGGCCCGACCGATCGTGGCGCGGCTGAAGGCGCTCCAGGCGAAGGCGACGGCCTTCACCAACAAGATCGCCGGGGACGAGCACTGGAAGGACGACGGGAAGAAGACCGATGAGAACAACGATCTGATCCACGACGTCAACGCGGCCGCCGAGGCGTTCTGGGCGGCCGAGCGGACCTGTGCGAACAAGATCCGTGCCCTGTACTGCGCCCCGCCCTTGACCGTCAACGACGGCTCCAACGGGGCGAACATGTACGGCTACAAGGCGGAGGACCTGAACAAGGTCCAGGACCTGCCGTGGGGTTCGCAGCTGGAGGAGACCCACCGGGCGTGGGAGGTCGGCTACTGGGTCAAGTCCTTCGTGTGGGACGGGATCATCGTCGACGGGATCTGGGGCACCATCCGCGGCCTTGGCACCCTGGTCGGCGTTGACGGCTGGGACAAGGCCGGCCAGGCCTGGACGGGTTTGGCGAAACTCGCCACCGGCCTCGCGATCACCACCATCCCCGGCGTCGGCACGGCGTTCTGGATGGCGGACGACAAGCAGCTCCCGGGCTGGCTGAGGGACTCCCGCACGGCGATGAAGGAGACCGGCAAGGCCCTGGTCGCGTGGGACGAGTGGGGCAAGAACCCCGCCCGCGCAGCCGGTGCGGTCACCTTCAACGTCCTGACCACGGTCTTCACCGGCGGCGCCGGCACCGCAGCCAAGACCGGCGGGATCGCCAAGGTCCTCTCCGTCGCGGGCAAGGCGGGCAAGATCATCGACCCGATCACCTACATCGGCAAGGCCGGCTCCCTGGCCAAGCTGAAGATCGGCGAGATGTTCGCGAACCTCGGCAAGGTCGACGGGGCGTTCCCGAAGATCGACGATGTGGTGTGGAAGGACCTCCCGAAGGCCGACGCGCCGGGGGTGAAGTTCCCGCATCCGGACGACACGGTCCAGCTCACCGACGATGCTCTCGGCCGGCCGCAGTACTTCGACAAGGTCACCAACCAGCTCCTGGACCACAAGGGCCTGCCCAAGCAGGACCTGACCTCGGTCCCCAAGGGCGTCGACCACCCCCTGGCCGAGGTCCCCAAGCGGCAGGAAGTTCCCGTCGGCGTCGGCGCCCACACCGCGGACGTCACCTCCCACACCCCCGGCGGCCCGGCCACCCACACCCCGGGCGGGGCTGCGTCCCACACCCCGGGCGGCACCGCCGACAACCTGCCGCACAACAGCCACACCGAACCCGGCGGCGGCACCGGCGGCCACGGCAACACCGACACCACCCCCACCGGCGGCGGAGCAACGCACACGGACACCCCGTCCACCGGCGGCCACGGCGACGGCCCGTCCACGGGCACCGGCGGCCACGGCGACGGCCCGGGTGACGGTCCCGGCGGCGGGGACCACACGCCGGAAGGCGGTGACCAGACCCCCGGCGGCGGTGACCACGGCGGTTCGGACGGCCGGCCCCCGGCCCGCGACCACACGCCGGCACCCGGCGACGGCGACCCGAAGCCGCTGGTCCGCGGTGGGGAGGCGGAGCAGCAACTCCGGGATGCCGTCAAGCAGCTTCCCGGCAAGGAGCGTCCCAAGCCGGACGTCCTCGAGCGGGCGATCGAGCGCCTGGCGGAGAACCCGCGCGGCAATCAGATCGCGGAGATCATCAGCTCGGGTGCCTTCAAGGACAGCGAAAACTTCTCCCAGGTTGTTTCCAGCATGGGGGCGCGCAAGGCGGGTATGCTCGAGCCCGCTCTCGACCAGATCATCTTTGCCGACGACCTTCGAAAGAGCGGATTGAAGGGCGACGAAATCCACTTCGAGGTCAAGAAGGCGGAATTCGAGGACACGGACGTCTACTACGGTCCCAAGGACGGCGATTCGTGGGGCTACCAGATGAAGCGCCTCGAGAACCCGCTGGACCCGGTGGGTGAGATCACCCGCGGAAAGTATCTCAGCCAGATCACCCACTCGACTGCCGATCACAAGTTCATGCTCGTCGACGGGCAGGGAACCATGGCGAAGTGGCAGGAGAGCGGGGCGGTGGACCAGCTGATGGAAATTCACCAGAACGGAAAGGGCAAGTGGGGTTCCGGTAAGGGCGTAGCCTTCATCCTCCGACTGGATGACGGGATCATTGTGGTCCCGCGCGGGACTCCGACCGACCCCATGGGAATCCTGAAGGAAAGCCAGTGATCACATCTGAGCCCGTGGGCGAATGGTTCTGGGAGCCCTCCCCCGTATCCGACCCCGCCGAGACCGGCATGGTGAAGGCCCTCGGGCTGCTGTCGGAGGTCAGGGCCGCCCTGGTGTCCTTCGGGCTGGTCACGGACGGGGGCACGGCTTCGGTCGTGCTCAGCGACCGGCACGCCATGGCCAGCCCCTTGTTCTCGGTCCACGACGTTCCCGTCGAGACCGTGGCCGGACAAGCCGCTGCCGTACAGCTGCTGCCGGACCGTCTGCTGACGCTGAGCCTGAAGCTGCCTGGTGAGTGGACGGAAGCCGGAGTCACGCGCCGGGCGGAGAAGCTGTTCACCGTACGGATCGACGTATGGGGTGAGGGTGCGGTACTCCTCGTCCTGTCCGCCTATGCCGATGCCTGGCTGACCCAGGACCTCAGGGAACGTCCACAGCCGGAGGTGGCCGCGGAGAACGCGCCCCGCCTTGCTGCCGCGCTGAAGCGGATCTCCGAGCTGACGGGTTCGGAGATCGACCCGGGAGACGCGACCAAGCACGCCCGCCCGACCCCGGACGGTTTCGCCGACCTTCTGGCGGAGGAGGCGGAGTACGACGACTCGTGGGGGACGTTCGAAATCCCCGCGCGCTGGAAGCGGCTCATGAAGCTGGTCCCCGGGGAGTCGGGGGGCGAGGACTACGAGAGCAGCACGGAACACCCTGTCCGTTACGCGCGGGTGCTGCGCGGAGAGCAGGTCCTCGGGTACCTCTGGGCCTCCGTCGGCGACGCGGCGGCCGGGTACGAGCCGCGCAACGCGGCGGGTGACCCGGCTTTCGAGGCCGGCGTGCCCTGGCTGTTGCGGCTGCGTTCCCTGCGAATGCGGGGCTTCGGGGCGCTCGAAGCGCTGGGTGATCTGGTCGGTGCGGGAGTCGAGGACCCCAACGGCTCGGTCGTCGAGCCGACGCTCCACGAAATGACCTCGCTCGACGCTCTGGAAGAACTGTCGGGAAGGCTCTGACTACGCCATTGCCCGCGCCCGCTCCGATACCGGAGCGGGCGCGGGCGGGGCGAGAAACGGATTCCGTGATGGGCCCGGTGCGACGCGTCGACGCCGACGACCCCGAGGTCGATATCGATACGGGGCACCGAATGCTGTATCGGGACGAGTTGTTCACGGGGGAGGTGGCCGAGCATCAGGGTGAGCAAATCGTCTGCCTTGACGTCTACCTCGACGGAATCAGGAACGGCTTGACCCGGATGTGGTACCCCGACGGCACTCTGAAGCTGGAGGGGAACGTCCTCAACGGGGTCGCATCGGGTGAGTTCCGGGAATGGCACCCCAATGGCGTTCTCAAGTCCCGAAAGTATTTCGATGACGACATCTACTCCCTCAGAGAAGAGACCGTCTGGGACGAGCAGGGGCGCGTTGTGCGCGGCTGGACACGCTCGAAGGACTGACGGGGAGGTTCTGGGGATGCCGGGATCCGGCGCGGCCGCCATGCTCGGGCGGCTGCGGGCCGTGGACTGGGACATGCGGTGGGACCTAGCGTTCGAGCGCTGCGGGTCCCGGCAGGTGCTGATGTGGGAGTACCTGCGTCGGGCCGCCGTGTGGGCGAAGGCCTGCGGGGCCGAGGAGGCGTGGCCGTTCTACGACGTCACCCCCTACCTGGACCCGGAGTTCGAGCTGCCGCCCGCGCAGGCGGCCGGACTGGAGGAGCTCCAGCGCACGGTCGTCTGGGGGGAGCTCCGCAAGACCTGTGCCGGGGCCGTGCGGTTGGCGGGGCTCGGGGAGCGGACGCCGGAGGCGGTGGCCGGGCTGCCGGACCTGTACGAGCCGCTGGTGCTGTTCTACGAGCGCGGCGGGTCCTTCACCCGTGACTGCTCCGGGGTGTTCATCGACCTCGTCGGCGTGATGTGCCGGCCGGGCAAGCTCGCGGGCTACCTCGGCAGCCGGCCTGTGGCCGTGCTCGACGACGCCGTCCTCGACGCGCTGGAGGGCGAGGGGCGCATCACGTACCACCAGGACGAGTACGGCGAAGGGCCGTTGTTCCGGAGCCGCGTACAGGGGGACGTCCGGGTCGACGAAGTGCTCGGGCCCGGTCTGCGCTGGGAACCGGTGGACCTGCCGGCCGGAGCTGCAGGTCTGGCCGCCATCGGCCACCTGGAGGCGGCCAGGCGGATCGGGAGCATGGTGTGATCCCTGCCGACCGGCTGGTCGGGCGCGTCACCGCCATCGACTGGCGGGCGAGGGAGCACGACTTCGGGCACGGGCCCGAATGCGCCCGGCTGCTGCGCGAGTACCTGCGGCGGGCCGCGCTCTGGGTGCGGGAACTCCAGACGGACCGGCCCGGGGACTTCTTCGACGTCGGGCAGCCGGACCGGTGGCCCTTCTTCGACCTCGCGCGCCGCGTCGACCCCACCGTACGGGCGGACCCGGAACTCCTCGCCCGGCTCGACGCGTTCCTGGCCGCGCACGCGAGCAGCCCGCTCACCGGGCGGATCTGCCGGGCCGCGCTGAACTGGGCCTCGCTGTCCGATGAGGCGCTCGCGCCGTTCGCCGGGCTGCCCGACCCCTTCGAGCCGCTGGTCGGGGTGTTCGAGAGCGGCGGCGGCTTCTGGATCGAGAACGGGTTCGTGGACTTCGTCGAGTGCCGGGTGCGTCTGGGAACCTGGCAGGAGCATGACGGAACCACCGCCACCGGTTTCGGCGTCGTGAGGGGGCGTACTAGCGTGCGGGGCGACAGGGAGAAGGGAGGCCGGTGTGGCGGCTGAGGACTACGACAGCCAGTTGCTGGAGTCCGTCGCGGTGCGGCGGCGCAGGATGCGCGACGCCGTGCTGTTCGGCGCGCAGCGCGGGCGGCGGGTGGCCGACGAGCGGATCGGCAAGGCCGTCGCCGGGCTGGTCATCGCGGCGGTGCTGTGCGCCGGCTGCGTCGGCTGGTCGTTCATCTCCCACCGCCTCATCGGCAAGACGGGGACACCCGGACAGGTAAGTACTCGGTGATAGGTTCGAGCGCGTGGTGAGCATGGGGGCAGTGAGCGGTACGGCTTTGAGCCGGGTCACCCTGGTCGGTGAGCGGCGGCGGATGGATCTCGTACTCCCCTCCCAGGAGCCCGTCGGGCGACTGCTGCCCGACGTCATACGGATGCTGGACGACCGGGTGGCCGCGCAGCCGATGCTGCGTCACCTGGTCACGGCCGACGGGTCCGTGATCGAGCACGGTACCTCCCTGGAGGACGCGGGCATCGCCGACGGGGCCGTGCTGCGGCTCGTGCGGGTGCAGGACGTGCCGTCCGCGCCCGTGGTGCACGACGTCACCGACGAGGCCGCCGAGGACCTGGACGTACGCGCCTGGCGCTGGCGTCCCTCCGCGCGGCGGGTCACCGCCGGGGCGGGGCTCGTGCTGTGGGCGCTGGTCGCCGGCTGGTTCGCCCGGCGGGAGTTCGCGCCCGGCGCGGTCGCCGGGGTGCTCCTCGGGACCGCCGCCGTCGCGGGTGCCGTCGGCGCGCTGGCGGGCCGGCTGAAGCGGTCCGGGCTGGCTGCGGCGCTGCTGGCCTGTGCCGCCGCGGTCGGGGTGCTCGGGGCGTGGACCCTGGGCGACGCGCAGCACTGGGGCGCCATGGGCCGGCTCGCCGCCGTCGCGGGTGCGCTCGCCGTCGGGCTCGCGCTGCTGGGGTGGTTCACGCCGCTCGGGCGGGGCGGGTTCGTGGGCGCCGCCGCCGTGGTGGGCCTGACGGTGGTGTGGGAGGCGACCGCGCTGGCGCAGGGCCAGGCGGGCGCCCGTACCGGAGCCGTGCTCGCCGTGTTCTCGGTGATCCTGCTCGGGCTGCTGCCGCGCCTCGCCCTGGCGGCGGCCGGACTGACCGGCCTGGACGACCAGCGGGCCCGCGGGGCCTCGGTCAGCCGGTACAAGGTCGCCACCGCCCTCGGCGCCACCCACCGGGGCATGGTGCTGGCCACCCTCGCCACCGCCGTCTCGGCGGGCGCGGCCGGTGTGGTCGCGCTGCGGGAGCCCGACGTGTGGACGGTGTCCCTCGCCTCGGCGGTCGCCGTCGTCCTGTGGCTGCGCGCGCGGGCGTTCCCGCTCGTCGCCGAGGTGGTCGCGCTGCTGCTGGCCGGGGCCGCGGTAACCGTGGCGGCGCTGCTGGTGTGGGCCGGCCGGGCCGGTGCGGCCGGGCCGCTGGCGGTGCTGCTGGTGCTGGCCCTGGCCGCGCTCGGCGTCCTCGCCGTCCAGCCGCCCGAGCACGTGCGGGTCCGGCTGCGGCGGGTCGGGGACACCGCCGAGTCGATCGGCGTCATCGTGCTGTTCCCGCTGCTCATCGGGGTGTTCGGCGTGTACGGGCGGCTGCTCGGCACCTTCGCGTAAGGGTTGCTACTCAGACATGTCAGACATGAGCATGAACCAGCGGCGTGACGACTGGCAGGCCGGCGTCCTCGGCGACCTGACCGGCGACCCGCAGACACCCCAGGCCCCCCAGGCCGGCCCCCTGCCGGTGCAGCCGCACGCCCCCCTCCCGCAGCAGCAGGCCCCCGCGCAGCAGCCGCAGCAGGCGTACGCCCGGCAGTACACCCCGCAGGCCCCCCAGGCCCGCGCGCCCGAGACCGTCCCGGTCCCCGGCTCCGACGCCCCCGCCGGCCGTCCCCGCCACGGCGACCCGCTGGCCCGCCGCACCCTGCGCACCCTGCGCGGAGCGCTCGGCTCCTCCGTCGCCAAGGCCGTCGCCGCCGAGACGGAACTCGCCGCCCAGGTCCAGCAGCCCGTCACCACCGGCCGCCAGATCGTCGTCACCAGCATCCGCGGCGGCTCCGGCAAGACCACCGTCACCGCCCTCCTCAGCCGCACCTACAACCACTTCCGCCACGACCCGGTGCTCACCCTGGAGGCCGACGCCGCCCTCGGCACCCTCCCGGTCCGGCTCGGCGTGCAGTCCCTGCGCTGGACCTGCGCGGACCTCGCGCAGATCGTCCGCCCCTCCATGCAGCTCACCGACATCACCGGCTACCTCGTCCCGCTCCCCGACGGCGGCTGGCTGCTGCCCGGCAGCCAGGGCCGCATCGGCGCCCAGGTCGACGTCGCCACCTACCGGACCGTGATGGTCGCCCTGCGCCGCTACTTCGGCGTCACCGTCGTCGACTGCGAGACCCTCCCCGGCGACGTCGCCCGCACCGCCCTCGACACCGCGCACGCCCGCGTGCTCACCGCGCCCGCCACCGCCGAGGGACTCGTCTCCACCCACGCCGTCCTCGACTGGCTCGGCTCCCTCCCGGTGCCCGTGCTGCCGCGGACCGTCGTCGTGCTCACCGTCCAGGCCCCGCACCCCGCCGTCGACCTCGGCAAGGCCGTCGAGAAGCTGCGGGCCACCGGCGCGGGCGTCGTCGTCCTGCCCTACGACCGCCACCTCGCCTCCGGCGGCGCCGTCAAGTCCGAACTCCTCGGCTTCCAGACCCGGGAGGCGGCCATGCGGCTCGCCGCCGACGTGCTCCAGCGGGCCGTGGCCCTCCCGGCTTCCGGTGCCGCCCGGTGACCCAGCAGCTGATCCACCGCCCGGCCCGGGGCACGATGCCCCCCGCCCCCGCGCAGCCCCACTCCGTCGAGGCCCCGCCCAACCTGCCCGAGGGCAAGATCGGCAGCCCGGCCACCGCGCTGCTGCCGATGGCGGGCGTGATGGGCTCGGTCGTGATGATGACCGTCATCCGCAACAGCCAGTTCGCCGCCGTCGGCGCGATCGTGCTCGTCTTCGCCCTGATCGGCGCCGTCGCCCTGTTCTGGTCCCAGCGCGGCAAGGCCCAGCGCACCCGCCGCGCCCAGCGCGAGCGCTACCTGGAGTACCTGGAGGAGCAGCGCGAGGAGCTCGGCGCCCGCGAGAAGGCGCTGCGCGACGACGCCCGCCGCCTCAACCCGCCGCCGGAGGCCCTGTACGACCTCGTACGCGACCCCGCGCGGCTGTGGGAGCGCCGCCGCACCGACCCCGACTTCCTGCGGCCGCGCCTGGGCACCGGCGCCGTCGCCGTGCAGGACCTCTCCCTCGCCGCCGGCGCCGGCGGCGTCCTCACCCCGCCCGACCGGTTCATGCTCAACGAGGCCGGCGCCCTCATGGCCCGCTTCGGCCGGGCCAGCGACTTCCCGCTGACCGTCCCCCTCGACCGGGCCGGCAACGTCAGCATCGTCGGCGACCGCGAGGGCGTCCTGCGCGTCGCCCGCGCCCTGCTCGCCCACACCGCCGTCCTGCACGCCCCCGACGACGTCGCCGTCGCCCTCGGCGTGCCCGGGGACCGGCTCGGCGACTGGGAGTGGGCCAAGTGGCTGCCCCACGTCCTCGACCAGCAGGAACAGGACGGCCCCGTCGCCGCCCGCCGGATCGCGCCCAGCCTGCCCCAGCTCGCCTCCGGGGTCCTCGCGGCCGACCTGCGCCGCAGGGCCTCGTACGCGGCCGAGGTGCGCCGCGGCCTCTCCGACAAGCGCGCCCTGCGCCTGGCCGGCCGGCTCCTCGTCGTCAGCGACGAGTACGGCGAGAACGCCGTCGAACTGCCCCGCCCCGACACCGCCGTGGGCCTGGCCGACATGAACACCACCGTGCTGCACCTGCTCGCCGAGCAGGTCCACGAGCCCGACGAGGTGACCATACGGATCACCGTCGACGGCAGCCACGTCACCGTCCGGGACCTGCGCACCCCGCAGGCCCCCGCCGCCGAGGGCATCAGCGACGCCCTCGGCCCGGCCACCGCCGAGGGCCTGGCCCGCATGCTCGCCCCGCTGCGGCTGTCCGCCGAGTCCGTCGCCGAGGGCACCCCCGTCTCCGGGCCGGTCGACTTCATGGGCCTGCTCGGCATCGGCGACCCCGCCGCCCTCGACGTGAAGCGGATGTGGGCGCCGCGCGGCGAGCGGGACTTCCTGCGCGTCCCCATCGGCATCGACGACCGGCACGGCCCGGTGCTCCTCGACCTCAAGGAGTCCTCGCAGCTCGGCATGGGCCCGCACGGCCTGTGCGTCGGCGCGACCGGCTCCGGCAAGAGCGAGCTGCTCCGTACGCTCGTCCTCGCCCTCGTCGCCACCCACTCGCCCGAGGACCTCGCGATGGTCCTCGTCGACTACAAGGGCGGCGCGACCTTCGCCCCCTTCGAGAAGCTCCCGCACGTCGCCGGCGTCATCACCAACCTGGAGAACCAGGCCGGACTCGTCGAACGCGTCCACACCAGCCTCGCCGGCGAGGTCAAGCGCCGCCAGCAGGTCCTCAAGGACGCCGGGAACGTCGCCGACATCGGCCACTACGCGGTACTGCGCGCCGAGAAGCCCGAACTGGAGCCGCTGCCACACCTGTTCGTCGTCATCGACGAGTTCGGCGAACTCCTCACCGCCAAGCCCGACTTCATCGACCTGTTCCTGTCCATCGGCCGCATCGGCCGCTCCATCGGCGTGCACCTGCTGCTCTCCAGCCAGCGCATCGAGGGCGGCAAGCTCAAGGGCCTGGACACCTACCTGTCGTACCGGCTGGGCCTGCGCACCTTCTCCGCCGACGAGTCGCGGACCGTCCTCGACACCACCGACGCCTTCCAGCTGCCGCCGCTGCCCGGCTTCGGCTACCTCAAGGTGGACACCTCCACCTACACCCGCTTCAAGGCCGGGTACGTCTCCGGCCGCTACCGGGGCCCGGCCGCCGCCCACGACGACACCGAACGCGGCCCCCTCGCCCTGCCCTACCCCACCTTCAACACCCTCCAGGACAGCGCCGGCCCGGCCGAGCCCGCCGAGGAGAAGCCCGCCGCCACCGCCCGCGAGACCGGGCCCAGCGTGCTCTCCGTCATCGTCGACCAGCTCGCCGACGCCGCCCCGCCCGTCCGCCGCATCTGGCTGCCGCCGCTGCCCGACGCGACGCCCCTGGACGCCGCCGCCGGACCGCTGTCCGTCACCGAACGCGGACTCCGCCTCGGCACCGCGGAGCGCCCCCCGCTCAGGGTGCCGCTCGGCGTCCTCGACGACCCCGCCCGCCAGTGGCGCGGCCCCTGGGAGCTGGACCTGACCGTCGCCGGCGGGCACACCGCCGTCACCGGCGGCCCCCAGTCCGGCAAGACCACCCTGCTGCGCACCCTGGCCCTGTCGCTCGCGCTGACCCACACCCCGCAGGAGGTCGCCGTCTACGGCCTCGACCTCGCCGGGGGCGGCCTCGCCGCGCTCGCCGGGCTCCCGCACGTCGGCGGGATCGCCGGCCGCGCCGACCGGGAACGGGCCGCGCGCACGGTCGCCGAGGTACGGGCCATGCTCGCCACCCGCGAGGAACTGTTCCGCGAGCACTCCATCGACTCCGTCGACCAGCTGCGCAGGCTCCGCTCCCAGGGCCGGCTGCCCGAACTCGCCTCCACCGACATCGTGCTCCTCGTCGACGGATACGGGGCCCTGCGCGAGGAGTTCTCCGAACTCGACGACTCCGTCACCGACCTCCTCAAGCGGGGCGGCGGCTACGGCATCCACGTCGTCGCCGGCATGCTCCGCTGGAACGACGTCCGGATCGCCAACCAGTCCCTGTTCGGCGGCCGCGTCGAACTGCGCCTGGGCGACCCGTCCGACTCGGCCATCGACCGCAAGCTGTCCGAGACGATCTCCCCGGACACCCCGGGCCGCGTCCTCACCGACGGCAAGCTGTTCGCGCAGACCGCCCTGCCGCGCATCGACTCCCGGGCCGGGAACACCGACCTGGCCGCCGCCCTGGAGGAGGCCGCCGGCACCGTCCGCGCCACCTGGCACGGCGACATCGCCTCCCCCGTACGGGTCCTGCCCGCACGGCTGCCGTCCGGCCGGCTGCCCGGCGTCGACGAGGAGCCGTACCGGATCCCCGTCGGCGTGGACCAGGACGTCCTCGCCCCGGTGCTCCTCGACCTCTTCGGCCAGGACCAGCACCTGCTGATCCTCGGCGACAACGAGTGCGGCAAGACCAACCTGCTCGCCCTCGTCGCCCGCCAGCTCATCGCCCGCTACGGCGAGGACGAACTGGTCTTCGCCGTCTACGACCCCAGGCGCGGGCTGCGCGGCGTGGTCCCCGAGCCCTACCGGGGCGGCTACGCCCACAACGCGAAGATCGCGGGCGCCCTCTCGGCGGGCATCGCGAAGGAACTCGACAAGCGGCTCCCCGAGGACGGCATCGACCCGGACGCCGAACCGGGCGAGGGCCCCGGCTTCGCCGGACCGCGCATCGTGGTCCTCGTCGACGACTACGACATCCTCACCACCGCCGGACAGCAGCCCCTCCAGGCCTTCGTCCCCTACCTGCCGTCCGCCCAGGACATCGGCCTGCACTTCGTGATCGCACGGCGCGTCGCCGGCTCCTCCCGGGCCCTGTACGAGCCGCTGCTGACCACCCTGCGCGAGTCCGGCACCACCGCCCTCGTGATGAACGGCGAACGCTCCGAAGGCCAGCTGTTCCCGCAGCTGTACGCCAGCGCCCAGCCGCCCGGCCGCGGCACCCTCGTCCGGCGCGGACGCCCGCACCAGATCGTGCAGACCGCCCTCGCCGACTCCCCGACCCAGGAAGCGCCCTGACACCGTGACCAAGGACGTCATCGCCCTCACCGCCAAGATGCCCGACACCACCGCCCTCATGGTGGCCCTGACGGCGGGCGGCGCGGACCTCGACGCCCAGGCCGTCGGGGACGGCGCCGTCATCCAGCTGCTCGGCGCGGCCGGCCGGCCGCTCGTCTCCGTCGAGGCACCCGTACTCGTCCAGGTCCCCGGCGAGGTCGAACGCCTCCTCGGGACGCCCGCCCCCACCCCCGTCTGGTGGACGGAGACCCGCGCCTCCACCGCCGTACCCGAGGCGGCCCCCCTCGCCGGGGCCGTCGCCGGACGCCTCGCCGAGGTCCTCGGCGGCACGGTCTGGCCCGAGGGCGCCGGGCACGTCGGCGTCGTGCCGGTCACCTCCGAGGCCTCGGCGGCACCCGCGCCCGTCGGAGCCCTCCCGACCGTGGACGTGGTCACCGAGTCCACCGCCGTGGTCCTCGCCGACCGGCCCGTGATCGGGCTGACCGCCTGGCTGTCGGACGTCCTGCGCACCACCGCCGAATTCGGCGCGGCCCTGCACATCGTCACCCCCGACCACTGCCGGCTCAGCCTGCCGCTGCGCACCGCGCTGGCCGGCGCGCCGAACCGGTGGGTGGTCCAGGACCCCGCGTCCGGCTACTACGACGGCCTGTCCGGCGCGGTGCTGGCCTGGCAGGACGGCACCTTCGCCCCGGTCCGCGACGAGGCGGGCAACCCGCGGCTCGCCGCCGCGTTCCGGCGGGCCGAGGCGTCGGGGGAACGCCGGCTGACCGTGCAGTTCCGCACCGAACACCCCGCCGAGGAAGGGCTGCTGGCCGGCCGCTCCCTGGAGGCCGCCTGGCGCACCCTGACCGGGGGCCCGCCCGCCGGCTGGGGCACCGCCGAGCCGGTGAACCTGCCCTGGTCGCCGCGCCAGCTCACCGACCTGGCCCGGGGCCGGGCACCCGAGCCGACGCTGGTCACCGCCGTCGGATCGCCGGAGCGGCCCGCGCTGGCCACCGTACGCGTGCTCCGCACGGCCGCCGGGGTCGAGCAGGACATCACCCTGTCCCTCGGGTACGGGCCCGGCGAGGAGGTGCCGCTCGACGTGCTTCCCGCGCTGGCGGAGGAACTCGTCGCCGGGCACGGCCTGATCAGCATGCTGGCCGCGCTCGGGCCCGGCCGGCGGGACCTGAGCCTGACCCCGCGGGTGTCCGTGCCGGCGGTACCGGTGTCCTTCACCCTGGGCGGGGCCGGCGTGGCCGAGGCGACGCTGACCCAGGCGCGGCGGCCCCCGCTGGAGGTCAAGCCCGTCCAGGTGGGCCCCCAGCGCAGGCCCGGGCTGCACTACCCGCTGGGCGACGGCGGCGACCCGGCGGCGTGGGAGTCCCTGTCGGTGCTGCTGGCCCACCTGCGCACGGCGGTGCCGCCGCTGCCGTAGCGGGGCGCCGTCGTCAGGGTGGCGGCGGGACTACGCCGCCCCGCCGCCCCCGGCGCGCACCAGCCCCGTCTCGTACGCCAGCACCACCACCTGCACCCGGTCGCGCAGGCCCAGCTTCGTCAGGATGCGGCCCACGTGCGTCTTGACCGTCGCCTCCGACAGCACCAGCCGCGCCGCGATCTCCCCGTTCGACAGGCCCTGCGCCACCAGCAGCATGACCTCGCGCTCGCGGTCCGTCAGCCGCTCGATCTCCTTGTTCTCCGGCTCCGCCGCCGTCGTCGGCAGCATCGGCGCGAACCGGTCCAGCAGCCGCCGCGTCGTCGAGGGCGCCACCACCGCGTCGCCGCTGTGCACCGACCGGATCGCGGCCAGCAGCTCCGCCGGCGGCACGTCCTTCAGCATGAAGCCGCTCGCGCCCGCCTTCAGGCCCGAGAACGCGTACTCGTCCAGGTCGAAGGTGGTCAGGATGATCACCTTCGGGTGCGTCTCCGGCTCACAGATGCGCCGCGTCGCCTCCACCCCGTCCAGCTTGGGCATGCGCACGTCCATCAGGACGACGTCGACCGCCGTGGCCCGCAGCACCTCCAGCGCCTCCAGGCCGTTGCCCGCCTCGGCGACGACCTCCATGTCCGGCTGCGCGGCCAGCACCATGCGGAAGCCGGTGCGCAGCAGCACCTGGTCGTCGACCAGCATCACTCGGATGGACATCCGTGACTACCTCTACCTCTTCTTGAGCGTCCCGTGCGGGGCTAACTCTTCTTGAGCGGGAGCAGGGCACTGATCCGGAAACCCCCGCCGGGGCGCGGGCCCGCGTCCAGGGTTCCACCGACCATACCGATGCGCTCCCGCATGCCGATCAGACCGTGCCCGGCGCCGTCCGCGCCGCCGTCCTCGTACAGTTCGTGCGCCGCGCCCCGCCCGTCGTCCTCGACCAGCAGGCCCAGCCCGTCGTCGAAGTAGACCAGCCGCACGCTCGCCCTGGCATCGGGGCCCCCGTGCTTGCGCGTGTTCGTCAGCGCCTCCTGCACGATCCGGTACGCCGTCAGCTCCACCCCGCTCGGCAGCCTGCGCGGCGCGCCCTCCACCTCGAAGTCGACCGTCAGCCCCGCCGCCCGCACCTGCTCGACCAGCACCTCGATCTGCTCCACGTCGGGCTGCGGCACGTAGTCCTCGGACTCCTGCGGCTCGCCCGTGCGCAGCACGCCCAGCAGCCGGCGCATCTCGGCCAGCGCCTGCCGGCCGGTGCCGGAGATGGTCTGGAGGGCCTCCTTGGCCTGGTCGGGCGCCACGTCCATGACGTACGCGGCCCCGTCGGCCTGGACCACCATCACCGAGACGTTGTGCGCGACGACGTCGTGCAGCTCGCGGGCGATCCGGGCCCGCTCGGCGGCCACCGCGACCTTGGCCTGCGCCTCGCGCTCCTTCTCCAGCCGCTGGTTGCGCTCCACCAGCTGGGCGTAATAGGCGCGGCGGGTGCGCAGCGAGTCGCCCATCACCCAGGCGAGGGCGAAGGGGACCATCATGAAGAGGACGAAGAGGACCTCCTCCGTGGCGCTCGCGTTCTTGTCGATGCCGAACCGCAGGAAGTACAGGGGCGAGGCCAGCAGCCCGGAGGCCAGCGCGGCACGCGAGACCCAGCGCGGTACGTCGGCGGCGGCCACCGTGAACAGGACGACCAGCATCGCGACGTCGCAGAACTGTATTTCCTGCCCGATGGCCAGCTGGCAGACGCCCGCGCCGACCGACAGCCAGAACATCGGCACGGTCCACCGGCGGCGCAGGGCCAGGGCGGCCGTCAGCGCGCCGACGACGGGGACGGTGGCCAGCCGCAGGGCGGTGCTCTGCCCCTCGGCCCCGGCCACGTTCATCATCGAGATCCCGAAGAAGAGGACAGCCCAGAAGCTGTCGACGCCCGTCGGGTGTCTGCGGATGAAGTCGTAGAGGCGCTGCACGTAACCCAGAGTAGGGAAAGGAAATAGGTGCTGGAGTCAACCACAGGTGCGATCCCTGCGACGGGGGAGTACTCCCCAAGGTGGAGGGTTGGCTTAACCTGCGGGTGATGAGCGCTGAGGGTGAGGTCAGGGGGCCGGTCCGGTGGCGGGCCGCGATGGAGGCCGCGCTGTACGGGCCCGGCGGTTTCTACGTGCGTCCGGGCGGGCCGGGGCCCGCCGGGCACTTCCGTACCTCCGTGCACGCCTCCGCCCTGTACGCGGGGGCCGTGGCCCGGCTGCTGGAGTGGGTGGACGCGGAGCTGGGCCGGCCGGCACGGCTCGACCTGGTCGACATGGGGGCCGGGCGCGGCGAACTGCTGGCCGGCGTCCTCGCCGCGCTGCCCGCGGAGACCGCGGCGCGGGTGCGCCCGTACGCGGTCGAGCGCGCGGCGGAGCCCGAAGGGCTGGACCCCCGCATCCGGTGGGTGGCGGAGCCGCCCGAGGGGACGACGGGGCTGCTGTTCGCGAACGAATGGCTGGACAACGTACCGCTGGAGATCGCCGAGGACGGCCGCTACGTCCTGGTCGCCCCCGACGGCACGGAGACCCCCGGCGGGCCCCTGGAGGACGCCGACCGGGACTGGCTGGAGCGGTGGTGGCCCGGCGCGGCCGGACCGGGCGGCGGCCGGGCGGAGATCGGCCGGGCCCGCGACGAGGCCTGGGCGGCGGCCGTCGCCACCCTGGACCGGGGCCTCGCGGTGGCCGTGGACTACGCGCACACCCGCGACGCCCGCCCCCCGTACGGCACCCTCACCGGCTTCCGCGACGGCCGCGAGACCGCCCCCGTCCCGGACGGCGGCTGCGACGTCACCGCGCACGTCGCGCTCGACGCCTGCGCGGGACCGGGCGCCGGCCTGCTCACCCAGCGCGCCGCCCTGACCGCCCTCGGCGTCTCGGGCGGCCGGCCGCCGCTGGCCCTGGCCTCCACCGACCCGGCGGGCTACGTCCGCGCCCTGTCGGCGGCGGGTGAGGCGGCGGAGCTCACCGCGCGCGGGGGCCTGGGCGACTTCGGCTGGCTGGTCCAGCCGGTCGGCACCGGACCCTGGCCGGGGTAGCTCCGGCCTCCCCCCCCATCACGGCACGGCCGAGGGGCCGGCCTCCCGTCCGGGAGGCCGGCCCCTGGTGTGTCCGGCTGTTCTTACTCCGTGACGTCGTGGTCGTGGCCCGGGCGCAGACCGCCGCCGTTGCCGGAGCCGGTGGACGGCTTCGGGGTGACCGGCTGCGTCAGCGGCGCCAGGTCCCAGGCGTAGTGGCCGACCGCGTTCGCGATGACGTCGACGTTGATGTCGAGCCCCTTCTGGTCGATGTTGTTGATGTCGTCGCCCTTGCCGTGGTAGTTCGGGTCGTAGGCGACGCCCGCCTGACCGCCGAACTTCGCGGCCTGCGCCGGGGTCTTGATGCCCTCGGCGCCCGTGTCCGTACCGCCCGACGGGATACCGGCCTCGATGAACGGGCCGTAGTCCGAGCGGCCGGTGAAGTCACTGCCCTCGTGCGGGATCTTCTGCGCGTCGAGGAAGTCGGTGATCTGCTTCTCCAGCTGCGCCGAACCCTCCGGGCCCGGGCCCGAGCCGACCTTGTCCGAGTCGTCGCCGTCGTAGACGAAGTACGCGGAGTTCGGCGAGGCGATCATGTCGAAGTTCAGGTAGAGCTTGATCTGCTTCTTCTGCTCCGGCGTCAGCGAGGCCACGTACGCCTCGGAGCCGAGCAGGCCGAACTCCTCCGCCGACCACCAGGCGAACTTCACCTTGTTCTTGATCTTCTTCTGCTCGCTCGCGAGGCGCTGCGCGACCTGGAGGATGCCCGCCGAGCCGGAGCCGTTGTCGTTGATGCCCGGACCGGCCGCGACCGAGTCCAGGTGCGCGCCGAGGAAGACGGTGTTCTCCGGGTCGCCGCCCTTGGTCTCCGCGACGACGTTGAACGTCTTGCGGTTCTCGCGCAGCTCGCGGACGTCCAGGGTGAGCGAGACGGGACCCGCGGCCGCCTCGGCGGCGAGCTTCTCGCCGTCCTCCTGGGAGATGCCGCCGGTGGGGACCTTGCCGGCGTTCGCGTCGCCGAGGGTGCCGTTGAGGGCGCCCGCGGTGTTGTTGTAGATGACCGCGCCGACCGCGCCGGCCGCCGCCGCGTTCGCCTGCTTCGCGGCGAAGGTGCAGCCGCCGCGCTTGATCAGTGCGATCTTGCCGGTGAAGGCGCCGGCCGCGAAGTCCGTGGCCTCGCAGCCGTTGGTGTTGTCGGCGTCGACGGGGGCGACGGCGACGGGCGCGGTGATGCCGCCCTCCGGGCCGCTGGCCGTGTACGTCATCAGCTTGAGCGGCACGTCCCGGCCGGTGGCGCCGTTGACCTTCAGCTTCTCGGAGATCGTCTCGACGTACACGAAGTCGAACTCGTGGCGCGAGACCTGGTACCCGGCGCCCTTCAGCACGGCCTCGACGTACTGCGCCGACTGGGCGTGGCCCTTCGAACCGGCCACCCGGGTGCCGTTGTTGTAGTCGGCGATCGACTGGAAGACCTTCAGGTGGTTGTTGGCGCCCTTGCCCGTCGAGTCCTTGACCAGCTTCCTGGCCAGCGCGTCACCCCGGGCGGCGTCGCTCTGCGGGCTCGTCGCACCGGCCGGACCGGCGAGGAGCAGCGGGGAGACGAGGGCGGCGGCCGCGAGGACGGCGGTGGCAGTGGCTATACGGCGAGAGGGCATGAAGGTCCTTTCACAGCAGGAAGCGTCTGTGGGGGAGGCGTGGCGTGGTGGACGCACGTTAGACACCAAGAGGCGGCCCTCGCCAGAGTTTTCACTGCTTCCGGTTTGTGAAATCCGGATATCGGTGCCTCTGATGAGGGGCGAAATCCGGCCACCGTCCGATCGTCGGGCAGATCTGCTCAGCGCAGGATTCCCTCGATGAAATCGCCACCTATTCGTGCGACCACGGACAGATCCAACTGGTGCTGTACATAACGACCCTGGCGCCGCGTGTGCAGCAGCCCCGCCCTCTTCAGCACGGCCAGGTGCCGGGACACCTCCGGCGCGGAGATCCCGTAGACCCGCGCCAGCTCGCTCGTCGTGTACGGGGCGCGCGCCAGACTGCGGCACAGCATCATCCGCATGGGGTGCGCCAACGCCTCCATCCGGCGCTGCAGCAGCTCCACCGAGCCCGGCTCGGAGGCCAGTTCGGGCGAGTCCAGCGGGTAGTGCACCACCGGCCGCCAGCCCGGAGCGTGCAGCACCAGCAGGTGCGGCCAGCCGAAGTGCGTCGGTACGAAGAGCAGCCCCGGCCCGACCGTCGGATCCGTCGCCGTGGCCTGGCCGTTGACCATCTTGTCGGCGGTGATCAGCGTCAGCCCCTCGTCCACGCTCAGCGCCGACGACACCTCCCGCAGCACCGCCGGCAGCCCCTTGTGGCGCAGCACCTCCGTCTTGTGCCGGGCGTCCGCCGTCTGCCGGGGCTCGATGCGCCGCCAGGTCTCCGCGAAGAAGGCCTCGTCGCAGTCCTCCAGCAGCCGCCGCATCCACACCCGCACCCCGGCCGGGTCGTCCAGCAGCCGGATCGAGAACTCCAACTGCCGCGGCCCGCGCGCCGCCGCCGTCTCCAACGCCTTCGCCCGCGCCCCCGCGTCCTTCAACGGATGCGGGCCGCCGCCCTCGTTGTACAGCGCCAGCCAGCAGTGCTCCAGCGCCGCCATCACGAACCGCTCGTCGTCCAGCCGGTCGAGCACGTCCAGCTCCTCGGCCAGCGTCGCCCCCGGGCGGCCGGTACCGCCGGGGATGCCGGCGAAGGCCATGAAGATGTCCGAGAACGAACTGCGCCACATGAAATCGGCCTCAAGGAGCCGGTCGGCGAGGCAGGGGTCGAGCGAAGCCGTAGTGGCCCTCGTCCAGGACTGCAGCCCCGGGTGATGGGCCGGCTGCGAGAGCGCGTGCAGGGTCATGCAGAGCTCGGCGAGCGGCGACGGCGCGAAGCCGATCCGCTCCGCGGGGAGCCCGGCGATGTCGATGGTGACGCTCATCGCCCCATTGTGTCCTCCGGCGCGCGGAGCGCGGCGCGGGCATGGCAGGGCAGGGCCCGCGGGTACGGGCGGCCGCGCGCCGGCCGTGCGCCCGTACGAGGGGCCGTGAAGCCATGGTCGGGGCATCGCCGCAGGTGAGGGGCGTCGATTGACGGGGAGCGTCAATCGGCGGGCGCGCCGCGCCCAACGGGGTGAGGGTGGATGCATGACAGCCATCGAGCAGTACCTCGTCGACACCTACCGCGCGGCCCAGCACGGCACCCCGCAGCCCCCGCCCCCGGGCCGCGACGACGTCGCCGCCCTCCGCGCCATCCGCACCGAAGCCCAGTTCTCCGCCGTCCTGGCCGGCCGCCCGGCCACCCACCCCTGGCTCCACGCCCTGACCCGCCACCTCCACCGCGGCGGGGCGTGCTGAGGGCCTCCGGCGGGGGCGGGGTACCGGGGGCGGTATCCCCATGGACGGCCTCAGAGCAGCCTGGGGGCTTCCCGTCAGTCCCATCGTCCTTCCGGTTCGGGCCGGTCCCTCAAGGGCGCTCCTTCGTCGCGTCGCTACGCGATGTCGCTTCGCTCCACCCTTGACCGACCGACCCGAACCGGAAAGCCGAAAGACTGCCGGGAAACCCCCAAAGAAACGGCACGGTCCAAGGGCAGGGGACGGGTCCGTCAGCGATGAGACGAGGGACCGGGCGCCGGCCCACCGGGCATCCGGGCCCATCCAGTCCCGATTCCGGGCCGGGGGCGCGACTACCCGCACGAGAGGCCGATCAGAGCGACCTGCGGAGCCCTCAGGCGCGTCAGATCGCTACGCGCTTCTCTCGTCTCGGCGTCCGACGACCGCCTTGGGCTGATACCCGCACCAGAGGACGAACGGATCGGCTCGGCTCGGCTCGGCTTGAACGCGTTCAAAGTCTGTGCCAGGCTGCGGGTCGCATCCTCGTCGCACACGCGACCTGCAGAAACCCTCGGGGGTGGAGTGTGTCGCGTTCCTGCCGGTCCGCGCTTGTCCTCCTTGCCATGACTCTCGCACTCACGGCTTGCGGAAGGATCTGGAACCGGCCGCCACCCGATGGCGAACCCGTCAAGCTGACGCCGGCCGAACTCGCGGTCACGTGGTTCGACGCCTATGGCGGCAGCCTGACGCTGAAGGAGGACGGGACGTTCATCGCCAACCAGGTGTGTGGCGACTGGATGGGCGCCTCGGACTGGAACTGGACCGGACCCCGGTCGGGATCGGGTACGTGGAGAAGCGAGACGGGGAGGTCCGTCGTGCGGAAGTTCGATGCCAAGGGCCCCGAGGGCGACGTTGTGGGCGACAGCCTCGGCGTGTGGCGGGATGACAACACGGTGATGCTCTGGACCCGCGTGGGTGATGAGGACAACGACGATTCCCACTGCATTCTGACCAGACGCTTCTAGCCGCACCTGAACGGAATACACATGCCCGCCTTCACCCGCCACGGCCCTGAACAGGCCCGAACCATCACCGAGCAGCTGCTGGCCGTCTACTCGGGGGTGTACGACGTCCCGCCGTACGCCGGGGACCCCTTCTTCGCGGTGGAGACGTACCACTCGCGCCTCCGGGCCGCCTACGGCATGAAGGGCTTCGAGGTGGTCACGGCGCACCTGGCGGACGGTTCCATCGCGGGATACGTCCACGGCGTGACCCTCACCCCGGACCGCGCCTGGTGGGACTCCCTCCTGAGGGAGGGGAAGGTGCCCGCAGACGTGGAGAAGGCGGCCGAAGCCGGCGAGGTCTTCTGGCTGAGGGAGCTGATGGTCCTCCCCGCGCACGCCGGCCGGGGAACTGGCCGCGCGCTGCACGACGCGATGGTCCTGGGCCGAGAGGAGTCCTGGACCACCCTCACCTGCATCACCGACAACGAGCCGGCCCGCTCCGCCTACCCCCGCTGGGGCTACGAGGTGATCGGCCGGATCAAGCACGCCCCCGAATCCCCGGTCTACGACGCCATGGTCCTTCGGTCGGACGCTGAGAAATGAGGAGCGCGTAGCGATCTGACGCGCCTGTCGGCTCCCTGGGCTGCTCTTTTCGCCCTCTGGTGCGGGTATCGGCCACAGGCGGTCGTCGGACGCTGAGATGTGAGGAGCGCGTAGCGATCTGTCGCGTCCGGGGGCTCCCCAGGTCGCTCTGGTCGGCCTCTCGTGCAGGTAGTCGCGCCCTTGGCCCGGAAACCGGGCATCTGAGGGCCAGGATGCCCGGCGGGCCGGCGCCCGGCCCCTCGCCTCATCACTGACACGGCCGCTCCTCCAACCATCGACCGTGCCGTTTCTTTGGGGGTTTCCCGGCAGTCTTTCGGCTTTCCGGTTCGGGCCGGTCGGTCAAGGGTCGCCGTAGGCGATCGCGTAGCGACGCGACGAAGGAGCGCCCTTGAGGGACCGGCCCGAACCGGAAGGACGATGGGACTGACGGGAAGCCCCCAACCCTCCCTGAGACCGCCCCAGGGGCTACCGCCCACCCCGCCCACCCCGCAGCCCCCGGGGACCCCCCTAAACCCGCCCCAAGAACCCCGCCACCGCCTCCCGGACCTCCTCCGCCGTCCACCCCAGGCCCGGCTGCGTGATCTCCACCTCCGTCACCGCCAGGCCCGGCGGGCCCTCCGCGCTCCACCGCCGGAACAGCACCGTGCCCGTTTCCTCCGCCAGGCGGGCGCCCGCCTCCGTGAGGCGGTCGGCCTCGTACGGGAGCCACACCTGGAACTGGTGCGTGTGCGGCACCTCCGGGTGGACCCGGGACCACGGCACGCCCGCCTCCGCGAAGGCCTCCCGCAGCGCGGCCGCGACGACCCGGGCCTGCTCCACGTACGCCGGCAGGCGCGGCAGCTCCCGTTCCAGCCCGGCCAGGGCCGCCAGGGCCTGGGGGAACTGGCGGAAGACCTGGCCCCCGTACCGGTGGCGCCACACCCGGGTCTCCTCGACGAAGTCCCGGGGTCCGGCCAGGCAGGCCCCGCTCAGCCCGCGCAGCGACTTGTAGAAGGAGACGTACACCGAGTCCGCGAGCTGCGCGATCTCCGGCAGCGGCCTGCCGAAGTGGACGGTGGACTCCCACAGCCGGGCCCCGTCGAAGTGGACGACCGCGTCCCGCTCCCGGGCGGCGTCCACCAGCCCCTCCAGCTCCTCCCACGCGGGCAGCAGGAACCCGGCGTCGCGCAGCGGCAGCTCCAGCATCAGCGTGCCGAAGGGCTCGGGGTGCTCCCGGACCTCCTGCGGGGTCGGCTGGCGCGGCTCCGTCACCGGGTGGGTGGTCCGCAGCCCGGCCAGCGCCGTCAGGGCTCCGCCCTCCCACTGCTCCGGGTGGCTCATGGGGTGCAGGGCCACGACCGGGTTGCCGGTGCGCCCTGCCCAGCAGCGCAGTGCGATCTGCTGGGCCATCGTCCCCGAGGGGAAGAACGCCGCGTCCTCGGTGCCGAGCAGCGCGGCGACCCGCCGCTCCAGGTCGGCGACGACGCCGTCGCCGTAGATGTCCGCCGGGGCGTCCAGGTCGTACGGGGCGTCGGCCAGCCCGGCCAGCAGCTCCCGGACCGTCTCCTCCCGCCCGCCGCTCGTCAGGGTCCGGCGGGCCCCCTTCCAGGCGGCCACCAGCCGCTTCGTCAGCTCCGCGTCATCGCTCATGCCGAGATCATCGCGGACGGCAACCCACCACCGCCCCCGAAAAACCCGCGGACGGCCCCCGGCCACCGCCCCCGAAAACCCGCGGACGGCAACCCGCCACCGGCACCTCCCCGCCCCCTCCCCGCCGCCCTCCCCGCCCCCGGCGGGCCTGACCGGCGCCGGGCCGCGGAAAGGGCCTAGCATGGCGACGTATCGTCCGGTACCCCTCGCGGACTGGAACGGAAGGCCCTCACCGCGTGAACTCATCCCAGGAACCGCGTCCCGCCCGGCTCACCGTCGGAGTCGTCGGCGCGGGCCGTGTCGGCCCCGCGCTGGCCCGTGCGCTGCAGCAGGCCGGGCACCGCCCCGTCGCCGTGTCGGGGGTCTCCGACGCCTCCCGGCGCCGGGCCGAGCGGATGCTGCCGGACGTGCCGCTGGTGTCGCCGGCGCAGGTGCTGGAGCGGGCCGAGCTGGTCCTGCTCACCGTCCCCGACGACGCCCTGCCGGGCCTGGTGGAGGGCCTCGCCGAGACCGGCGCGGTCCGTCCCGGGCAGCTCCTCGTGCACACCTCGGGGCGTTACGGGACCGCCGTGCTGGACCCCGCGCGGCGCGCGGGCGCGCTCCCGCTGGCGCTGCACCCGGCGATGACCTTCACCGGGACCGAGGTGGACGTGCAGCGCCTGGCCGGCTGCTCCTTCGGCGTGACCGCCCCCGAGGAGCTGCGGCTCGCCGCCGAGGCCCTGGTCATCGAGATGGGCGCGGAGCCCGAGTGGATCGCGGAGGAGAGCCGCCCGCTCTACCACGCGGCCCTCGCGCTGGGCGCGAACCACCTGGTCACCCTGGTCGCCCAGGCGATGGAGCTGCTGCGCACCGCGGGTGTCGAGCACCCCGACCGGATGCTCGGCCCGCTGCTCGGCGCCGCCCTGGACAACGCCCTGCGCTCCGGCGACGCCGCGCTCACCGGGCCCGTCGCCCGCGGTGACGCGGGCACCGTCGCCGCGCACGTCTCGGAGCTGCGCAAGCACGCTCCCGCCACCGTCGCCGGGTACCTGGCGATGGCCCGTACGACCGCTGACCGCGCCCTCGCGCACGGCCTGCTCAAGCCCGAACTGGCCGAGGACCTCCTCGGCGTGCTCGCGGACCCCGCCGACCCGAAGGATTCCGAGCGATGACCGGCCCGCTCCAGCTGCTGAACACCGCCGAAGAGCTCCACAAGCTCCCGCGCGACGGCCGCCGGGCCGTCGTGATGACGATGGGCGCCCTGCACGAGGGCCACGCCACGCTCATCCGTACGGCCCGTGAGGAGGTGGGACCGGACGGCCAGGTGGTGGTCACCGTCTTCGTCAACCCCCTCCAGTTCGGGGCGAACGAGGACCTGGACCGCTACCCGCGCACCCTCGACGCGGACCTGCGGATCTCCGAAGGGGCGGGCGCGGACGCCGTGTTCGCGCCGTCCGTCGACGAGGTCTACCCGGGCGGCGACCCGCAGGTGCGGATCACCGCCGGGCCGATGGGCGAGCGGCTCGAAGGCGCCACCCGCCCCGGCCACTTCGACGGCATGCTGACCGTCGTCGCCAAGCTGCTCCACCTCACCCGCCCCGACCTGGCCCTGTTCGGCCAGAAGGACGCCCAGCAACTGGCCCTGATCCGGCGCATGGTGACCGACCTGAACTTCCCCGTTGAGGTGGCCGGCGTACCCACGGTCCGGGAGGACGACGGGCTCGCCCTGTCCTCCCGCAACCGCTACCTCGGCCCGGTCGAGCGCCGTACCGCCCTGGCCCTGTCCCGCGCCCTGTTCGCGGGCCGCGACCGGCTCGCCGCGCAGGCCGCGCTGTGCGCCCGCGCGGAGGCGGCCCCGGCCAGCGACGGGCGCGCCACCGCCCTGGCCCGGCTCGGCGAGATCCGCGCGTCCGCCGACGCGCACGCCGTGTCGGCGGCGGCCGGCGGCGTCACCGGCCTGCCGGACGCCGTACGGGCCGCCGCGCGGCACGTGCTGGAGGAGGCGGGCCGGCACGAGCCGCCGCTGGTCCTGGACTACCTGGCCCTGGTGGACCCGAAGGACTTCACCGACGTCGGTCCCGACTTCACCGGACGGGCCGTGCTGGCCGTCGCGGCGAAGGTCGGCACGACCCGGCTGATCGACAACATCCCATTGGAGTTCGGAGCACACGCGTGAGCACCACAGGCAACCCAGGCACCCCCGGCGCCGCCGGTACGGGCATACGGCTGCACGCCCCCGCCCCCGGCTGGGCCCTCGACGCGGACGTCGTGGTCGTCGGTTCCGGCGTCGCGGGCCTGACGGCCGCGCTGCGCTGCGCCGCCGCGGGCCGCCGTACGGTCGTGGTCACCAAGGCTCGGCTCGACGACGGCTCCACCCGCTGGGCGCAGGGCGGCATCGCGGCCGCCCTCGGCGAGGGCGACACCCCCGAGCAGCACCTGGACGACACGCTGGTCGCGGGCGCGGGCCTGTGCGACGAGGCGGCTGTGCGGCTGCTGGTCACCGAGGGCCCCGACGCCGTGCGCCGGCTGATCGCGGCCGGGGCGGTCTTCGACACGTCCGCCGAGACCGGAGAGATAGAGCTGACCCGCGAGGGCGGCCACCACCGCCGGCGCATCGCGCACGCGGGCGGCGACGCGACCGGCGCGGAGATCTCCCGCGCCCTGGTCGAGGCCGTGCACGCCGCCGGGATCCGCACCGTCGAGAACGCGCTGGTCCTGGACCTGCTCCAGGACGCGCAGGGCCGTACGGCCGGCGTGACCCTGCACGTGATGGGCGAGGGCCAGCACGACGGCGTCGGCGCCGTCCACGCGCCCGCCGTGATCCTGGCGACCGGCGGCATGGGCCAGGTGTTCTCCGCGACGACCAACCCGGCGGTCTCCACGGGCGACGGGGTGGCGCTGGCGCTGCGCGCCGGCGCCGAGGTCTCGGACCTGGAGTTCGTCCAGTTCCACCCGACGGTCCTGTTCCTCGGCCCGGACGCCGAGGGCCAGCAGCCGCTGGTGTCGGAGGCGGTCCGCGGCGAGGGCGCGTACCTGGTGGACGCGGACGGGGTCCGCTTCATGGTGGGGCAGCACGAGCTGGCCGAGCTGGCACCGCGGGACATCGTCGCCAAGGGCATCATGCGCCGCATGCAGGAGCAGGGCGCCCGGCACATGTACCTGGACGCGCGGCACTTCGGCGCGCAGATGTGGGAGAACCGGTTCCCCACGATCCTGGCGGCCTGCCGGGCCCACGGCATCGACCCGGTGACCGAGCCGATCCCGGTCGCCCCGGCCGCGCACTACGCCTCGGGCGGCGTACGCACGGACCTGCACGGCCGTACGACCGTGCCGGGCCTGTACGCGTGCGGCGAGGTGGCCTGCACCGGTGTGCACGGCGCGAACCGGCTGGCCTCCAACTCCCTGCTGGAGGGCCTGGTCTTCGCCGAGCGGATCGCCGAGGACATCGCCGCGAACCCGCCCGTGGGCAGCGGCCCGGGCATACCCGTGCCCGCCACCGGTCCGCTCCAGCCGGCCGAGGCCCGGTACGAGGTCCAGCGCATCATGACGGAGGGCGCGGGCGTGCTCCGCTCCGCCGGATCCCTCGCGGCGGCCGCCGAGGCGCTGGAGACCCTGTACACGACGGCCCTGGGCGAGCTGGAGAGCCGCGGCAAGACGGCCGTGCCGGGCGTCGAGACCTGGGAGGCGACCAACCTGCTGTGCGTGGCCCGCGTCCTGGTGGCCGCCGCCCAGCGGCGCGCCGAGACCCGCGGCTGCCACTGGCGCGAGGACCATCCCGACCGGGACGACGCCGAGTGGCGCCGCCACCTCGTGGTGCGGCTGTCGCGCACCGAGCGGCGGGCGCTGGTCGTCACCCCCACCGACTCCGCGGACTTCCCGTCCGTCCACCACCCCCTCAGCCTGGAGAAGTGACCGTGAGCACCCCCGAACTCCCCCTGATCGAGCAGAACGAAGGCGGCTGCGGCGACGACTGCGGCTGCGGCGACGGCGAGGAGAGCGGCCTCGACCCGGCGCTCGCCCAGCTGCTGGTCGACGCGGGCCTGGACCCGATCGAGGTCGAGGACATCGCGCACATGGCGCTGTCCGAGGACCTGGACGGCGGGGTCGACGTCACCACCGTCGCGACCGTCTCCGAAGAGGCCGAGGCCATCGCCGACTTCGTGGCCCGCGAGGCCGGCGTCGTGGCGGGCCTGCGGATCGCCGAGGCCGTGTTCTCCGTGGTCTGCACGGAGGCCTTCGAGGTCGAGCGGCACGCCGAGGACGGCGACAAGGTCGAGGCCGGCCAGCTGCTGCTGTCGGTGCGCTCGCGCACCCGTGACCTGCTGACCGCCGAGCGCAGCGCCCTGAACATCCTGTGCCGGCTGTCCGGCATCGCGACGGCCACCCGCCGCTGGGCGGACGTCCTGGAGGGCACGAAGGCCAAGGTCCGCGACACCCGCAAGACGACGCCGGGCCTGCGTTCGCTGGAGAAGTACGCGGTCCGCTGCGGCGGCGGCGTCAACCACCGCATGTCGCTGTCGGACGCGGCGCTGGTCAAGGACAACCACGTGGTCGCCGCGGGCGGCGTCGCACAGGCCTTCAAGGCCGTCCGCGAGGCCTTCCCGGACGTTCCGGTGGAGGTCGAGGTCGACACGATGCACCAGGTCCGCGAGGTCGTGGACGCGGGCGCCGACCTGATCCTGCTGGACAACTTCACCGTCCCGGAGACGGAGGAGGCCGTGACGATCGTCGCGGGCCGCGCGGTCCTGGAGTCCTCGGGCCGGCTGTCGCTGGAGACGGCCCGCGCCTACGCGGAGACCGGTGTGGACTACCTGGCGGTGGGCGCGCTGACGCACTCCTCGCCGATCCTGGACATCGGCCTCGACCTGCGCGAGGCGGTGTAAGCCGATGCTGCTCACCATCGACGTGGGCAACACCCACACGGTCCTGGGCCTGTTCGACGGCGAGGAGATCGTCGAGCACTGGCGCGTCTCCACGGACCCGCGGCGCACGGCGGACGAGCTGGCCGTGCTGATGCAGGGCCTGATGGGGATGCACCCGATGCTCGGCAGCGAGCTGGGTGACGGGATCCACGGCATCGCGATCTGCTCGACGGTGCCGTCGGTGCTGCACGAGCTGCGCGAGGTGACCCGCCGCTACTACGGCGACGTGCCGGCGATCGTGGTGGAGCCCGGCGTGAAGACGGGCGTGCCGATCCTGATGGACAACCCGAAGGAGGTCGGCGCGGACCGCATCGTCAACGCGGCCGCCGCCGTCGAGCTGTACGGGGGTCCGGCGATCGTCGTGGACCTCGGTACGGCGACGACCTTCGACGCGGTCTCCGCGCGCGGCGAGTACGTGGGCGGGGTGATCTCCCCGGGCATCGAGATCTCGATGGAGGCGCTCGGGATGCGCGGCGCGCTGCTGCGCAAGATCGAGCTGGCCCGGCCGCGGAACGTGATCGGCAAGTCCACGGTCGAGGCGATGCAGTCGGGCGTGGTCTACGGGTTCGCGGGGCAGGTCGACGGGATCGTGCACCGCATCGCCCGGGACCTGGTGGGTCCGGACGGCGATCCGGACGACGTCCGCGTCATCGCCACGGGCGGGCTGGCCCCGGTCATCCTCGGGGAGACCACGGTGATCGACGAGCACGAGCCGTGGCTGACGCTGATCGGGCTGCGGCTCGTGTACGAGCGCAACGCGCCCAGCTTCGAGTGATCCGGCCGCCCGTGGGGCCCCGCCCGAGCGGGGCCCCACGGGCGGTAGCGGAACGTCATGCGGAATCCTCAGCTTGAACCTGATCCGTTAGCTTGTCGGCGTCGGACGCACACCCTCGCGAAGCGGCACAGGACGGCCCACATGCCCCGTAAATCACCGTACTTGCAGGTGGTCGCATCACTCAGGACCCGCATCGAGGCGGGTGAGTGGGCGATAGGCGACAGGCTCCCCTCGCGCGCCCGGTTCGCGGAGGAGTACTCCGTCGGGCAGGGCGTCACCCAGCGGGCCATGGAGCAGCTGATCATCGAGGGCTTCCTCGAAGGCCGCGCCGGTTCCGGCACCTACGTGCGCACCCCGCGCCGGCGCATGCGGATGCTCCGCACCCGCCGCCGCGTTCCCGGCTCCGGCAACACCTTCCGCTCCGAGGCCGCCGCGCACGGCATCGCCGCGTC
Source organism: Streptomyces sp. NPDC044002 (assembly GCF_056434525.1). Lineage (NCBI taxonomy): Bacteria > Bacillati > Actinomycetota > Actinomycetes > Kitasatosporales > Streptomycetaceae > Streptomyces > Streptomyces sp. NPDC044002. The sequence goes on along the minus strand of NZ_JBWKEZ010000043.1, from coordinate 7,096 downwards.
CTGGGAGTTCAAGACCCTCCCGCAGGTCCCGGCGCCCGAGCGGATCGCCGCCCGGCTGGCCATCGAGCCCGGATCCCCCTGCGTGATGACCCGCTACGAGTTCATGGCCGACGGCAGCCCCGCCGAACTCTCCGAGTCCTGGGAGCCCCTGGCCATCACCTCCGGCACGCCGATCGTGCTCCCGGAGGTGGGCGAACTGCGCGGCGCCGGGGTGGTGGCGCGCATGCGGTCCATCGGCATCACCGTCACCTCCGTGGTGGAGGTGCCGCGCCCGGCCCGGGCCAACCAGAACCAGGCCAACCTCCTGGGGATCAGCCTCGGCGCCATGATCACCGAGGTCGAGCGCACGTACCTCGACGCCGACGGCCGCCCCGTGGAGACCGCCGACCTGGTCATCCCCGACTCGCGCTACGAGATCGCGTACGCCTTCCCGGTGGAGTGACCAAGGGCGCGTATTGTGAACGGCCGTACTTTCCGACGACCGGGTTTTTTACGGAACTGGCCGGGGTGTGCCCCTCGTGGCGCTAGCGTCACGCTCGAAAGCACCGCGACCTCGTCCACTGCGGAGGAGACACCATGACCGCGAACGCTCGACCCGACTGGCGCAAATCGTCCTACTGCGGCGAGGACGACGCCTGCGTGTACGTGGCGGCCGCGCCCGGCACCCTGGTGCGCGTGGCCGACCGGGCCGACCCGGCGCACCTGGTGATGGCGACCACCCACGCCGCCTGGGCGGAATTCGTGAAGTCCGTCAAAGAGACCGGCTGAACCGGGCCGGACCGCCCGGAGGGGCGGCGTGGATCCCCGCCGCGCCGCAATCCCGCACCCTCAGGGGATTTTGTCCGATTAGCGCGTATCTTCGCCCCATGCCCACGCCCTACGGATCCCGCGGCGGCATGGCGTTCAGCGCCGCCGAGCTGCACGTGCTCAGGCGTTCCCTCGCCCACGCCCTCCAGTCCTCCACGGCCCCCCTGACCGCTTCCGAGGTCCAGGACTGCCTGCGCCTCGCGGCGTCGGTGGACGACGCCGTCCTGGAGGCGGGCCGGCTCAGAGCCTTCCTGCTCGACGACCTCGCCCGCTACAGAAGCGCCCTCCCCGGGAGCCTGTCCGGCTACCTGGAGCTCCTCCAGGACGCCCTGGCCGCCGGGTACGAGCCCCTGGCCGACGACCTGGCCGCCCTGCGCGCCCTGCGGGCCAACCCGGTCGCCGCCGCCGTCCTGGAGCGGGCCCAGGCCGTCGCCGCCCGCTCCGTACGCCGCAGGCTCGCCACCGGGACCGCACCCGCGGCCGCCCCGGCCCCGCGCACCCGGCTGCTGGCCCTGGCCGGCGGCAAGGAGCAGCCGCCCCCGCCGCCGCCGAAGCCCGTCCCGGCGAAGGAGCCCCCGGCCCGGCCGGTGCCCACCCCGGGCGAGGTCTTCCCGCCGCGCCGCAAGCCCACCCCGCCCCCGGCGGCCGGACGCGCGGCGGTGTAGCTACGCTGGGGGGCATGGACTACGTCTCCGCGCTCGTGCCCCCCATCGTGATGGCCGCGTTCTTCATCGCACTCGTCGTGACGATCGTGAAGACCCAGGGCGGGGCCAACAAGGCCAAGGAAGACGCGGTCGTCGACGCCGCGCTCGCCCGCGCCGAGGCCGGCCAGCAGTCGCAGAAGTGAAGTAACCCCGGCCGGGGTTTTCCACCGCGCGTTGCGGCGAATAGTCGGGCAATTCGCCGCAATCGGCACTATTGTGCTGCTGTGCCTCGCCCCTTGGGAGAACTCGAAGACGCAGTGATGACGCGGGTGTGGCAGTGGAACCGCCCGGTCACCGTTCGGGAAGTCCTGGAAGACCTCCAGCAGGAACGGTCCATCGCGTACACCACGGTCATGACCGTTATGGACAATCTCCATCAGAAGGGCTGGGTCCGCCGGGAAGCCGAAGGCCGCGCCTATCGATATACGGCGGTCTCCACCCGCGCCGCCTACTCGGCCGCACTCATGAACGAGGCCTGGTCCACCAGCGACAGCCCGGCGGCCGCCCTCGTCGCCTTCTTCGGCATGATGTCCCCCGAACAGCGCGAGGCCCTCCGCGACGCCGTCCGCATCGTCCAGCACGACGAACCCGAACCGGGACCCGAGGCCGGCCCGGCCGGAGAAGACCCGTCAACGGCCCCGCCGGAAGGGGACTCCGGCGCGCAAGGGAGCGACCCGGGGCGATAGCGTCCGGGTATGGGAGAGCTTTCCACCACAGCCGACGCCAAAACAGTGACGATCCGCCGCGCGCGCACCAGTGATGTTCCGGCGCTGCGCCGCCTGCTCGACCAGTACGTGCAGCAGCGGATCCTCCTCGACAAAGCCCCCGTCGTCCTTTACGAGGACATCCAGGAGTTCTGGGTCGCGGAACGCGAGGGGGACGGGCAGGTGGTGGGCTGCGGCGCCCTCCACGTCATGTGGGAAGACCTCGCCGAAGTGCGCACGCTCGCCGTCGACCGCGACTTGAAGGGCGCCGGTGTCGGGCACCTGGTGCTCGCCAAGTTGTTGGAGACCGCCCGCCGGGTCGGGGTCAGCCGGGTATTCTGCCTGACCTTCGAAGTGGACTTCTTCGCGAAGCACGGCTTCGTCGAGATCGGCGAGACCCCGGTGGAGACCGATGTCTACATGGAGCTCCTGCGTTCCTATGACGAGGGAGTCGCCGAGTTCCTCGGTCTCGAACGAGTGAAGCCGAACACCTTGGGCAACAGCCGGATGCTGCTGCACCTCTGATCGAGCGCGGCGGCTATTACGGGCCCCCGTCCGCCTGAGGCCTATGTCCGAATCGCGCACGTTTCCCGCCTTGTTGAGGTCCTGAACCTCTCGCCGGGGGTTTGTGTTTTCCAGGCAAAAGCGGTTTCCTTTCCGCGTACTGCATTTTCGATGAAAGGAAATCCGGTGGCACAGAAGGTTCAGGTCCTTCTTGTCGACGACCTCGACGGTGGCACGGCGGACGAGACCGTGACGTTCGCTCTTGACGGCAAGACCTACGAGATCGACCTCACCACCGCCAACGCTGAAAAGCTCCGCGGTGCGCTGGAGGACTTCGTGAAGGCGGGCCGCCGTACCGGCGGGCGTGCTTCCACCGGCCGCGCCAAGGGCCGCGCCGCCGCCGCCCCGGGCAGCCCGGACACGGCCGAGATCCGCGCGTGGGCCAAGGCCCAGGGCCTCAGCGTCAACGACCGCGGCCGGGTTCCCGCCGAGATCCGCGAGGCCTACGAGAACGCCAAGGGCTGAGGCGTACGCCGCCCCAGGCGGGCGCGGTGGCATTCCGTGGCCGCCGCGGCCACCAGGCGTACGAGATCGGGCCCGGCCGGCTCCGCACAGAGCCCGGGTCCGGCGCCCCGCCCCGGACCGGGCAGGGCGGGCAGCGACGCCTCGCACCCCAGCTCGGGGGGCCGCAGCCACACGGCGGCCCCCCGAGGGCTTTCTCCCGGTGCCCGTCCGGGCGGCACGGGGGCGGTGATCCTGCCCCCCGCGCCCACGGCGGTCAGATCCAGCGCCACCCCGCCCCACTCCAGCCAGTCGAGCAGCCCCTCCAGCTCCTCGGCGCCGCCCGGGGCGATCAGGAAGCGCATCCGGCGCCCCATCACGGCCACCGGACCGGTGGCGGCGAAGCCGGGCCGGCCGAGCAGCGCGGCCCCGGCGTCCGAGGGGAGCTCCAGCACGTCGAACCGGACCCCGGTGACCAGCTGCGGGGGCGGCCCCCCGGCGCAGGCCCAGCCGAGCACCCGCTCGTACCAGGTACGGGTGTCCTCCTCGGACGGGACGCGGGGCGAGGGGACGCTCACGGTGCTGAGGGACATGACCGGAGCAACTCCGGCGACCGCCGACGGGTTACGCGACGCGCCCGTACCAATGCGTAGCGTAAACATCGGTCGAGCGGAGTCCCACATTCGGGACACAAGCGTGTTCGCCCGTAGCGGAGGGAACCATGCGTACCGGCATGGAGTGTCAGTCCTTACGGGTAAGACATTCCTAGTGGATCGGGGCGACACGCTGATTTGAGCGTGTTCCGTTCGCCATCGGCGTACACCTGTGACGGGTATCTGCCTGGCCTGCGGGAACATCGTCTCGCACCATCGAGTTGGAGCAGTAGTCGGCTCTTACAGCCGGTTTTCCTCACCGACGTGGGGGTGAGCCGTGGACGGATGTCGGCAGTTGGAATGAGCTGTCCCGTCCCGCGGGACTAGCATGCGGAAGGACAGGGCGGGGACCGACCCCGAACTGCCCGACCGCTCTGAGGAGCGATAAACGATGTTCGAGAGGTTCACCGACCGCGCGCGGCGGGTTGTCGTCCTGGCTCAGGAAGAAGCCCGGATGCTCAACCACAACTACATCGGCACCGAGCACATCCTCCTGGGCTTGATCCACGAGGGTGAGGGTGTCGCCGCTAAGGCCCTGGAGAGCCTCGGGATTTCGCTCGAGGCTGTTCGCCAGCAGGTTGAGGAGATCATCGGTCAGGGCCAGCAGGCCCCGTCCGGCCACATCCCCTTCACGCCGCGGGCGAAGAAGGTCCTGGAGCTGTCGCTCCGAGAGGCCCTCCAGCTCGGCCACAACTACATCGGCACCGAGCACATCCTGCTCGGCCTGATCCGCGAGGGCGAGGGCGTCGCCGCCCAGGTCCTCGTGAAGCTGGGCGCCGATCTGAACAGGGTCCGGCAGCAGGTCATCCAGCTGCTCTCCGGCTACACCGGGGGCGGCAAGGAGTCGGCCACCGCAGGCGGCCCGGCCGAGGGCACCCCCTCGACCTCGCTGGTCCTCGACCAGTTCGGCCGCAACCTCACCCAGGCTGCCCGCGAATCCAAGCTCGACCCGGTCATCGGGCGCGAGAAGGAGATCGAGCGGGTCATGCAGGTCCTGTCCCGCCGGACCAAGAACAACCCGGTCCTCATCGGCGAGCCCGGCGTCGGCAAGACCGCCGTCGTCGAGGGCCTGGCGCAGGCGATCGTCAAGGGCGAGGTCCCCGAGACCCTCAAGGACAAGCACCTCTACACGCTCGACCTGGGTGCCCTGGTCGCCGGCTCCCGCTACCGCGGTGACTTCGAGGAGCGCCTGAAGAAGGTCCTCAAGGAGATCCGCACCCGCGGCGACATCATCCTGTTCATCGACGAGCTCCACACGCTCGTCGGTGCGGGTGCCGCAGAGGGTGCGATCGACGCCGCTTCGATCCTGAAGCCCATGCTGGCCCGTGGTGAGCTCCAGACCATCGGTGCCACCACGCTGGACGAGTACCGCAAGCACCTGGAGAAGGACGCGGCCCTGGAGCGCCGCTTCCAGCCCATCCAGGTCGCGGAGCCGTCGCTGCCGCACACCATCGAGATCCTCAAGGGTCTCCGTGACCGGTACGAGGCCCACCACCGCGTCTCGATCACGGACGAGGCCCTCGTCCAGGCCGCGACCCTGGCCGACCGGTACATCTCGGACCGCTTCCTCCCGGACAAGGCGATCGACCTGATCGACGAGGCCGGCTCCCGGATGCGCATCCGCCGGATGACCGCGCCGCCGGACCTCCGCGAGTTCGACGAGAAGATCGCGGCCGTCCGCCGCGACAAGGAGTCGGCCATCGACTCCCAGGACTTCGAGAAGGCGGCTTCGCTCCGTGATTCGGAGAAGCAGCTGCTCGCCGCGAAGTCCAAGCGCGAGAAGGAATGGAAGGCCGGCGACATGGACGTCGTCGCCGAGGTCGACGGCGAGCTCATCGCCGAGGTCCTCGCGACCGCGACCGGCATTCCCGTCTTCAAGCTGACCGAGGAGGAGTCCTCGCGCCTGCTGCGCATGGAGGACGAGCTCCACAAGCGCGTCATCGGTCAGAAGGACGCCATCAAGGCCCTTTCGCAGGCGATCCGCCGTACGCGGGCCGGCCTGAAGGACCCGAAGCGCCCCGGTGGCTCGTTCATCTTCGCCGGTCCGTCCGGTGTCGGTAAGACCGAGCTCTCCAAGACGCTCGCCGAATTCCTCTTCGGCGACGAGGACGCGCTGATCTCCCTCGACATGTCGGAGTTCAGCGAGAAGCACACGGTTTCCCGCCTCTTCGGTTCGCCCCCCGGCTACGTGGGCTACGAAGAGGGCGGCCAGCTGACCGAGAAGGTCCGCCGGAAGCCGTTCTCCGTCGTCCTCTTCGACGAGGTCGAGAAGGCGCACCCGGATATCTTCAATTCCCTTCTCCAGATCCTGGAGGACGGTCGCCTGACCGACTCCCAGGGCCGGGTCGTGGACTTCAAGAACACGGTCATCATCATGACGACCAACCTGGGTACGCGGGACATCTCCAAGGGCTTCAACCTGGGCTTCGCCGCCCAGGGCGACGTCAAGACCGGTTACGACCGGATGAAGGCGAAGGTCAACGAAGAGCTCAAGCAGCACTTCCGGCCCGAGTTCCTGAACCGTGTCGACGACACGGTCGTCTTCCACCAGCTCAGCCAGGAAGACATCATCCAGATCGTCGACCTGATGATCGCCAAGGTGGACGAGCGCCTCAAGGACCGCGACATGGGCATCGAGCTCAGCGGTGACGCGAAGCAGCTCCTCGCCAAGCGCGGCTACGACCCGATCATGGGTGCCCGCCCGCTGCGCCGGACCATCCAGCGCGACATCGAGGACCTGCTGTCGGAGAAGATCCTCTTCGGCGAGCTGCGCCCCGGCCACATCGTGGTCGTCGGCGTGGAGGGTGAGGGCGAGGACGCCAAGTTCACCTTCCGCGGCGAGGAGAAGTCGGCTCTGCCCGACCTCCCCCCGATCGAGGCCACGGGCTCCGGCCCGGACCTCTCGAAGGGCGCGTAAGCGGTAGCCGTACGTAGCTGAAGGGGCGGCCCCGGGACCCAAAAGGTCCCGGGGCCGCCCCTTTGCGGTGTGCGGGGGCCCCGGGGGTGTGGGGCTTGTGGTGCGGGCCCGCTATCTCCCCCTCGACCCCGTGGGGCCGGGCGGTGGTTGCCCACCCGCCTCCCCGGGTGCGGGCCGGTGGGGCGGGTGAGCGGTAGCCCCTTGGGCGGTCTCAGGGCTGGTTGGGGGCTTCCCGTCAGTCCCATCGTCCTTCCGTGTCGTGCCGGCCTGTCAAGGGCGCTCCTTCGTCGCGTCACTTCGTGATCG